>DCDF01000083.1:47264-59996 GCA_002316295.1 Syntrophaceae bacterium UBA1062
CTTCGAGCCCGTCCGCCGGCAGGCGGCGGCCGCCGCCGCCGGCCGTCTTGAGAGTCCCGAATATCTGGCTGAGCGGGCCGTCAGAAAGGCCTTGTATCCCGAAGGCGACCCCACACTGCGCCAGGCGACCCCTGAAACACTGTCAGCCCTGAGCATCGATGACGTGTGGCGTCACTACCGAGCAGTCTTCCGACCGGACATGACCACTGTCGTCGTCATCGGCAGGATAACCCCTGAGAGGGCCCGGGCCCTCATTGAAGAACATTTCGGAGCATGGAAGGCGCCCGAGAGGCCAAAGCCCGACGTGCTCCTGTCTCCGGTTCCTCTGAACGGTCCGTCCAGCACCCGGGTGCCCAACGCAAGCCGGGTCCAGGACAGCGTGGTCCTCGCACAGACTCTCGGCATGACGCGCTCACATCCGGATTATTACGCCCTGCAGCTTGGCAATCACGTCCTGGGAGGGGCCTTTTACGCCACCCGTCTCTACCGCGACCTGAGAGAGCGGACCGGGCTGGTCTACCATGTATCTTCATACTTCGACGTGGACCAGACACGAGGGCGATATGTGGTGGAGTATGCGTGCGATCCGTCCAACACCGCACGGGCCAGGGCCATTGTGAAACGCAACCTCGAGGATATGCAGAACAACCCGGTGAGCCCGGAAGAACTGCTGCGGGCAAAGGCACTGCTGCTCCGAAAGATCCCGCTGTCCGAGTCCAGCATCAGCGGCGTGGCCCGAGGATTCATCCACCGGATACGTTTCGATCTGCCCCTGGACGAGCCCACCCGGGCTGCGCACCGCTATCTGGCGCTGGATGCCCGGCAGGTGAGAGACGCCTTTGCCCGCTGGGTGCGTGTGGACGGCCTGGCCGAGGTGATCGAAGGACCGGGCGCACCGTAAGGGGTGTCAGATGATATCCTGACAGGGGCGGGCGGGTCTTTGCCCCGTTTCCATGACCGGGTATCTTTTCCGGATGGGGCTCATTGCCCGAATATCTGTAGTTTCCCGTGTATTCTCTTTCTGTTAGGCAATAGAGCTATCTGATCCTCTTTGTGCACAATAGGGTTTCGTGATCATGCCCAATGATGTACAATAATTGTGATGGCCGGTAAGAAAGAGCACACGGGTAAAACCCTACTCATGATCGCATGCATGATTCTCATCGGGGCTGCCGCGACTGTCCGTACGCCTGCCCATGCCGCGCTCTCCGCCTGGGAAGATCACAGCATGGAGGTGATGTTCATTGCGCTGCTCTTCCTGATCGCGGGAGGGGTCATCGCATATCTCATGATGAACATCCGGATGCGCAGGCGGGTCGAGCGCAAGCTGCGGAATTCCGAATTGAACTATCGGACTGTTGCCGATTTCACCTATGACTGGGAGTACTGGGTCGGCAGCGATGGAACGTTGAGGTACACCTCCCCGTCGTGCGAGCGGGTCACCGGCTACCGTCGGGAGGAATTTCTCGCCGACCCAGGGCTTCGCGAACGCATCGTGGTGCCCGAGGACCGTGAAATATGGGACGCCCACCGGCGCGAGAAGCCGGAAGGATACGATCTGAGATTCATTGAGTTCAGGATCCGCCGCAAGGATGGAGAAGTCCGCTGGATCGAGCACACGTGCGTCCCCGTGAGGGATGATGCGGGCGGGTTTATGGGCTATCGTGCCAGCAACCGGGACATCACCGACCGGAAGGCCGCGCAGGATCATCTGGACATGTATCGCGAGCATCTTGAGAGACTGGTCAGAGAGCGCACCGCCGAATTGGAGGCAGAGATCGACAGCCGGAGGCAAAAGGAGGAGGAGCTCGACTTGTATCGCCGGGATCTTGAGAGACTGGTCAGGGAGCGCACCGCCGAGCTCGAAGACGAAATCACCCGCAGGAAGAGCGCACAGGATGCCTTGGCGGTGAGCGAGGCCAACCTGAGGAGAGCTCAGGATGTCGCCGTCATCGGGGGGTGGAACCTGGACCTGAAGAGCGGCGAACTCGCCTGGACCGACGGTGTTTACAGAATATTCGGCCTTCCTCCGGGCACCCGCCTGGACTACGAGTCATTTCTGGCGAGTGTCCATCCCGATGATCTCGAGTACGTGAACAAAAGCTGGAGCGATGCCCTGAAAGGGGCGCCATACGATATCGAGCACCGCATCGTGGTGAACGGGGCGGTGAAATGGGTCAGGGAAAAGGCAGAGGTTGAATTCGACGATAACGGCGTACCCCTGAAGGGCTCAGGCATCGTGCAGGACATCACCCGGCGCAAGCAGGCCCAAGAACAGCAGTACATCCTCAGGCAGCAGCTTGCCCAGGTATCCCGGGTGGCTACAGCCGGAGAGCTCACCGCTGCCCTGGCCCACGAAATCAACCAACCTCTGGCGGCGATCCTTGCGAACGCCCAGGCCGCCCTGCACATCCTTGACGGGAAAGCCCCGGACCTCGCCGAGCTCCATGAGATCCTGGACGATATCATCAATGACAACAAGCGTGCCAGGGAGGTGATCAGTCGTGTCCGTTCTCTGCTCCGAAAGGAGCCCTCGAAGCCGGAAGAGGTGGATATCAACAGTGTTATTCACGACGCAATACGGCTGATGAAGCAAGGGAGCGATTTTACAGGAGTCTCCGTCCGGACAGAGCTCGCCGATGGACTCGAGCCGGTGATGGCGGATAGGATCCAGGTAGGGCAGGTGGTGATCAATCTTTTTGCCAACGCGTTCGAAGCGGTCAGCGAGCTGTCCGAACCACCCAGAAACATTGTAGTCACGACCCGGATGGACGTCGAGGGGGAGGTCATCGTTTCCGTAGAGGATACCGGAAAGGGGATCGACGAAGGATCGTTGCGCCGCATCTTCGAGCCCTTTTATACCACAAAGGAGACTGGACTGGGTCTGGGGCTTTCCATCAGCCGTTCCATCATCGAGGCCCACGGAGGCAGACTGTCCGCATTCAGAAACCCTGACCGGGGCTCCACGTTCTCCTTCAGCCTTCCTGCAAAAAACAAGGCGGACGTCGTATGAAGCAGCAAATCGAGCCGGAAATCCTCATCATCGATGACGACTCCTCAATGAGGATGTCTCTCCAGAGGCTGCTTCGCACCATGGGATATCAGACGCGGGCGTTCGCCTGTGCAGATGATTTCCTGCACGCGGATTTCGCACCGGGATCTGTGGGCTGCCTTGTCCTGGATGTCAAGATGCCCGGCATGAGCGGGATCGATCTGCAGGAAGAGCTCCGGAAACGGGGGCTGGAGTTTCCCATTGTCTTCATCACCGGCCACGGGACCATTCCCATGAGCGTTCGGGCCATGAAACACGGGGCAATCGATTTTCTGGAAAAGCCCTTTGACGAGAACGATCTGGTCCGCGCCATCTCCGGAGCCATGGAAAAATGCAGGGAGACCATGGCCCTGAGGCTCGAGATAAACGAACTGCAATCGAGGTTCGATACACTCACTCCCCGGGAGCAGGAAGTCTTTTTCCACGTCGTGGCCGGCATGCTCAACAAGCAGATCGCCTCAGAGCTCGGCACGTCGGAAAAGACCATCAAAGTCCACCGGGCGCGGGTCATGGAAAAGATGCAGGCCCAGTCACTGGCAGAGCTGGTGCGTATGGCGGGAAAGCTCGGGGTATCTCCTCCCTGATTCCGTCGCCGAATCCTCTGCATGCCGTTCGCCTCGAGCCGAAGACGGTCTACTTGGATACCGGAGTGCGGAGTACTACTAAAGTCCAATTGATTTACCGTCGAGAGATGGTATCAGATAATCAGTGACGCCGGCGGTCGAGCTCTTTGCCCCGACCCCGGCCCCTGAAAAAGTTGACCCATGCCGCCAGCAATCGGAGAGAGAAGTGGTCGATGGACGATGACACTGCAAGGGACATGATGTGATGTCGGAAGAGATCGATATCGAGATCGTGGATGACGACGAATCACTTTGTCGTGCTCTCGCGCGTCTGCTCAGGGCTGCAGGATACCGAAACATACATCAGTCCAATTCTGCGGAGGATTTTCTCCTCGCCGCCGGCCGGAGAAACCCGTCACTTCTGATCCTTGATGTGCGTCTGCCCGGCATGAGCGGGATCGACCTGCTCGAACATCTCCGCTCCACAGGCAGCCGGATACCCGTGGTACTGATCTCGTCGCACGATGAAGAGCTGAGGCGCGCACGAGACATGCATTATGACCCTGTAGCGTTTCTGTCCAAACCCTTCGAAGAAAGAGATCTCCTCTCCGTCATCCACTCCATCAACCCGTAGACAGGCTCCGAAACCGCATTGGACTAAAGTCCAATGGACCAAGGTCCAATTTTCACCTCCCAGAATTGCGGTTATTCTAGATCACAGGTTGCGCACAAGGGGCTGACATATCCCCAAACAGGGAGGGGATAACCGGATGCGCCGAGAAAAGAAGTCACCTGTGCCGTAAAAGGTATTCGAGACCGGCGGACGGCATTGAAGGGAGGAATTATGGAGAACAATCATCGGCAGCCTTATGAGGTGTCATTGTATACGAAGAGGGTGAACGAGTACAGGTATCTGACCCTGGAAGAAGAGCTCGATCTCGCCAGAAAGTATCGGGAGGGCGACATCGAAGCCGGGAAGACGCTCGTAAACGCGAACCTGCGCAATGTGGTGAAGGCCGGCCGGCCATTCTTCTACCAGGGGTACAATCCGCTGGAGATCATCCAAGAGGGCAATCTCGGTCTCATGAGGGCGCTGCCCCTGTTCGATCCGGACAGAGGCATCAAGTTCTTCAGTTATGCGGTGTGGTGGGTGAGATGCTATATCATGAACTTCATTTCTCGAAGCTGCAAATCACAGACCGGTATGCTCGGACTTGCGCCGAATGTCATATCTCTCGATACGACGATGTCAGACAAATCGAACAACGAGGAATGTTTCATCGACCACGTCCCGGATGATTCTCCCAGCCAGGAAGAGGAGCTGATCTCCCGGCAGGAACCCAAGATCCTGTTTCGGATACTCGAATCAAAGGGCTGTCCGCTCACCAGCAGAGAGCGGTATGTCCTCGAGAGACGCTATCTCGACGAACCGAGACCCACGCTCGGTCAGGTCGCCGAGACACTGAACCTCACCAAGGAACGGGTCAGACAGATTGAGAACAAGTCTCTGGAAAAAATGAAAAACTACATAGAGGTGAACTACAGCCTCGGGAGAGAGGACTTCATTGCCGAGGACCGGAGCCTGCCGTACGCCAGAGGCATGTTCTCATATATGAGCTCTGCGAACTGACGCCCTGACGATGGAGGGACTCCTTTGCGCTCAGGGCTTCCATTTTGCCGATCGGATCGTATTAAAGTAACAGGAATATGAAAAAGATGCATGCCGGTGCGGCAGAGAATACATGAAAGGAGGGGAAAATGATTGAATTTCCGGATCTACCGTATGCCAAGGACGCCCTGGCTCCAGTCATCAGCGCCAGGACACTGGAATTTCATCACGGGAAGCATCACAAGAAATATGTGGAGACGGCAAACCAGATCATAGCAGGGACCGAGTTGGAAAACGAGCCGCTTGAGACTATCGTGAAGAAGGCGGCCGCCGATCCTGCGAAAACCGCGCTGTTCAACAATGCGGCCCAGGTCTGGAACCATAACTTCTACTGGCAGTGCCTCAAACACGGGGGTGGAGGAGCACCCACCGGGGCTGTAGCATCGAAGATCAAAGAAGTCTGGGGAAGCCCGGAAAAGTTTTTCGAAGAGCTGAAGAATGCCGGCGTCTCCCAGTTCGGAAGCGGATACGCATGGCTCGTGCTCGAAGGCGGTGGGCTCAAGGTCACGAAGACCGCGAATGCCGACAACCCGCTGGTTCACGGGCAGAAGCCGCTATTGGCCATCGACGTGTGGGAGCACGCCTATTACCTCGATTATCAGAACCTCAGGGCTGATTATCTTTCCGCAGTGATCGACAAACTCATCAACTGGGATTTCGTGAACTCCTGCTTGGCTTCGTAGCCACCGGCAGGGGCCCGGACCGGTAGTATCCCGCACACCAGCCGCCGACCGGGCCCCGGCGCCGTTTCCCATATTCGAAAGCAACGACGGACAACGCCCTTTCAACCGGCCGCACAAGGACGCCGGAACGGATCCGTGCGTGATAGTCTCGCGGATTCCCTCAGGCAGCACCGATCGGTGTCAGCCCGAAGGCAGCCGTCTGCTACTGAGCTGCCTCCTCACCGGTGTCTTCCAGCTGTTCCTGTCCCTCCTGAAGCTGCTCCCCGCCTTCTTCCACCGCCTCGTCGACTTGCTCGCCGGCGCGTTCCGCCGGGCCCTGCTGCTCACAGCCCGGAAATCCCAGGAACATGACCGCCATGACCAGCGCGGTTGTGATGCCCTTGATGAATTTCTTCATTTTTCCTCCTTCTCATGACATTCAGTAGATATAAATAATGAATACTTTATCGAAGAGAAAAACCAAGGTCTCGGATTGTGTGGCGACGTCCGGAGGTCCTCCCGGTGACGGTCATGGATCCGCAGGCTTCAATCTGGAAACCGTGCAGTGGATCTGAAGCCTGTTCGCCTGCGGGAAGTAGTTGAAGACCGCGCCGTCACCGTACTTGTATCCTATGAGCCTTATCCTCCCATCGAAAACCGCGCCTTCCGGAGACGACAGGTACAGGTCCGCGGCTTCTCTGCCGGTATAGTCGCCTTCGGAGATGCCCACGAGCTTGTGCTGCGGCGTGTGGAATGTGAAAACGACCTGGGGCGGCTCTGCTCCTTCGCTGAGCGAATCGACCAGCGCATCGGAGGGATAGCAGGTCAGATGCAGCGCGTTTTCCCGGTCCGCCTTGACCAGGCGGCATGCATCGCTGCTGTCGATCTCGAGGCCGGGCGCAAGTCTCTCGTTCAGCATGGCAAACGCCTTTTTCTTCTTCTGGTCCGCACAGATAGAGCAGGGGTCTGCGGCGGCCTCCGCCAGGAGGAGGAGAGGCTCCTCGGGCAGGCCGCAGGCATGCGGCGTGGAGACGGCCGTCGCCAGGAACAGTGCGGCAACCACAGGGAGCGCATGTGCCGGGTATCTCATGGCCGATATGCCTCCTTGTGCTCAAGGGAGCCGGTGATGAAATCGTCGACGCCCGATTCATACACAGCCAGTGAATCGAGGAATCCCCTGTTGTGGGAGCCCTGTATGACGAGAAAAGCTTTCTTCCCCCGCGCGGCATCATACAGGGACCTGCCGTGGCTGAATGGAATCATCTCGTCATCTTTGCTGTGAATGACGAGCACCGGCGCATCAACCTGCTCCAAACGGCTGCGCACGGGGTAGACATAGTTCGCCAGGACGCACGCGGCAATCCAGCCGAAGCGCTCGCGGACCAGATCCTCAAGAGAGGTGAACGATGATTCGATGATGAGGAGGCCGCAGGGATGCTCCGCAGCCGTCCCGGCGGCGACGGCGCCCCCCAGGGATCTGCCCCAGATGACGATCGTTTCGGGGACGATCTCCCGCTCTTCGACCAGGTATCGGTAGCATGCCTCGGCATCCAGATACGTTCCCTGCTCGGACGGTGCGCCTCCGCTTTTGCCGTATCCCCGGTAGTCGAAGACGAGCATGTTGAGATTGAGCCTGCCGGCGATCACAAGCGTGTCCAGGCGGTCGGCGATATTTCCTCCGTTGCCGTGACAGAACAGCACCGTGCCCCTGGGGTCTGCGGCAGGGACCCACCAGCCGGTGATCCTCACGCCGTCGGAAGTCTCGATGACCACGTCTTCATAGGCCAGGCCCGCATCCGTGGGAGTTCGCAGAACTTCTCCGCAGGGGTGGTAAATCAGGTTTGCCGTGCACCCGGCGACAAGAAATGCGCCTGCGAGAAGGATGATGATCCTGAACATTCTGTGCTTCATTATCTCCGCCTTGCTAGAAGAAAAGGTTCCACAGGGCTTTTGCCTCTGTCTGGTAGATGTCGTGTGTCCTGCTCCGACAGACTTCTATCGAGACACTCTGATCAGGGTTGATAACGAAGTTCTGATGCACGGCCGCCTCAAAAAAGTTGCGGGTGTCTCCCAGGGAGTAGTAGATGTCCCTGACAAACGCGTGCACCTTCCAGAAACGGCACAGGTTTCCAACAGCCCCTGCCGAGCCGCCCATGCCCGCTGAATAGTTCTTTTCAAGCACCACGCCGATGTTGATGTCGGTCTCCAGCATTGTGTAGATCAGGCCTTCTGTATTGTTCCCAAATGCAAAGCCTGCGCCCGGGTTGATCCGGTACACCAGACGGTCTTTGTCGTGGTCTGCTTCCACCCTGAACAGGCCGGTGCTCAATTTCCATGATATGGGGCGGAAGAAGCGGTCCCTCGGGGAAAGGGAAAAGATGTCGATGACATCGAGCCTTTCCAGAAAGAGCCTGCGGTCCTCCGGGCGATACCTCAGGGCAACATCGGCGAAAACGAGCTGTGCCCCTTCGACATAGCCGCCGTCATAATCCATGAGATGGTGGTATGCAGGCCTGATCCTGATCTCGGCAAAGGCGTCGTCTCCTTTTATCCCGGCCCCCAGAGAAACCCGGTTGGAATGATGCCCTCTGTCGGGCTGTAAGGGGACAGGGGCTCGGGAGAGACCGTTCTCAGAAGATATGCCCAGGGCGCTGCGCATCTGAAGGATCCTGAGAAAGCGCTCCTGGTATGTCTCCTCGGGCACTCGGCGCTTGGTGTAGAGAAACTGGAGATATTCTCCCGCGAGCTCGCAGATCGTTCGCTGCTCCTGCACGGAAAGATCTGTTTGAGAAAAGGTGCCTTCCTGCACGTCTCCCTTCGCAAGTGCCAGTGCCTTTTCCTGCCCGTGCCCGTCCAGGTTCGACGCCAGGTGCCTGATCTTCGTCGTCCTCGACGGCCGGTACGATGCCTCTGTGATCAGGCCCTGCTCCTGTATGGCGCGTATGGAGTCCAGAGGAATCAGCCACCCGTGGAACCTTTGGGAGAGCTCCAGGGACGGGCGGGCGGCCTCCAGAAGAAAATAGAGGAGATACGAGCAGTTCTCCTGGAAAAAGTAATAGTCCGAGGCAATGGATTCGAGCTCGCGGATGTGCAGGAGCATCCGCCTGATCTCCGGTTCCGTCAGGTTGAGGCGGTACTCCCAGATATCGCGGTGATCAACGTCGCTGTATTGCTGGAGCTTGGCATAGTACGGCAGCACGGCGAAATATCCCGGATACATCCCGAACAGACCCTTGACGGCGAAAAATGGACCGAAAGTCTCGTTCGTTACAGCCGAATAGCTGACCGAGTAGGACAGCAGCTTGCTCCTGTCGGCGGTCTCGATGAAGAGAAGGGTATGGCCGAACATGGATGCGGGGCTGTTGAGATGGGCCATGGGAAACGCCAGGGTGACGGACGAGGGCCTGTTGGCTTCCATGAAGTTCTCGAACGATCTGCAGGCGGGCACGGGGAGCCGTCCGGTATCGATGCCGAGCTTTTCGGTGAGCCACTCGAAACGGGCCGCGAACCTGCATACGGCGGAGGCGTTCTCATTGTCTGCGGGAGCAAAGAACGCACGGATCGTGGCCTCGAGCTCGGAGACGGGATTTGTCTTGCCGTCGGGTGCCAGAAAGAAATTCGGGTCGTCGATGAGGCTCTCAATGCCGATAATCCGCTGCTGATAGTGCATGAGGATGTGCCAATAGCGGTCGTCATGGAGTTTCTGCCGGCGGGCGGCTTCCAGAAGCTCCTCACAGTAGGGCGGGTCCTGGGCGAATGCGGGCGGGGAAAAAAAGATACAGGAAATGATGACAATGAGAGGGAAGAGGATACGGGCGATATTCCTCCCGTATCTCCTTCCCGGTGCTGTGCCCATCTATTGTTTGTTACATCAGGGACTCGATGTGGCTGAGCACATCGACACTGCTGACCTGCGGCGAGGTGTAGATGCGGCTGAAATTGCTCTGCAGCAGTGCGTAGAAGTCCGCCCTGGAGCCTTCGGGCACTTCCATGAGAACGGCCAGGGTGTTGAGGTATTCTCCCTGCCCTCTGGCTATGTCATTGGCCAGGTTGTCCATGTTGTCAGCAACATAGGAGTTGATCGTTTCCCTGCTGACGAACTTCTTGGGCTGCTCGCAGTTCAGCGTGCCCGAGGTGATGCCGAATGTCTGGTTTCCGCAGGTCCCGTTGGTCGTCACGGCGAGAACCTGGAAGGCCAGGCCGTCGTTACCCTGCATGATGAGGGACCCGAGCCCGCATCCGGTGTTCTTCTGGTTGGCGGCGAGGCATGATGATACCGGTATCGCGATGAAGCTCACCACAACTACAGCCAAGACAAGTTTTTTCATTATGCTTCCTCCTTGATATTTTTTGGATAAGCAGACAATGCCCGGTCATGTTGAAGGCTCGGGGGACGGACGGCTGCAGAATCGCCGCTGGAATCAGCCCTTGAGAGCAGCACCCGAATCTCCATACAATACCACATCAGAGTTCCCATTCACCTGTATGGGTATCGAAGTACATATCAGATGTCAAGGAAATTTAGGCACATCCATCAATATCCCATCGTCGGCAGATCATGCCGGTAACTCACGTCATGAAATGGCATGTCCTGGCCGCTGATTTTTCCGGGTCTGCGAACAAGCCCGGCAGAGTGCGTGATGATAAGCCCAGGGATCATTTCACAGACAGAATCGTATGTTATTATCCCGGTCAAACGGCTGAGAGAGAACGATACCTCCAGTCACCAGCTCCTGCCGGCGGCGGGGGACTATGGAGAGGAGGATCGTAGCAAGATCGGCCCCGGTTTCTCACTCCCGGGCCAGGGGAGAGGGAGCCGAACTCTCTTGTCCGGCGCAGATTCCCGTGGGGGTGAGGTTACGGGGCTGCCCTGGGGTCGAGCCTCTGGATATTTCTTCAAAAGGCTGTCCAGAAAACTGCTGGAGCCCTTCGTACCTCTGGCCCCGCGGCTGTTTTTCAGCATTGATGGTCTTTGATTCCACAGCCGGGCAAATTGCCCTTCACGGTGGCCCGGCTATTCGCTCTGCTATTCGAAACCATGTCGGTGACGCCTGTCCGTCGAATCATATCATGCACGGTGCGGGGCAACGAGCGATTCGGGCATGTCGATGATTCTGGCGCGCAGGTACTCGCCCAGGGTCTTGGCCTGCGGATCGAGGCGCAAAGATGCGGCTGCCCCTTCACCGAGGATGCCTTTGATGTAGAAATTCAGGGCCAGGAGATTGGGGAGCTCGTAGCGTTCGATCTCGAAACCCTGAAGATCTTTCAACAGCGTGCTAAGCCTTTCCGTAGTGAGATACTGCCGGAGGAAGGCGTAGGCTTCGGGAGTCTTCGCCCACACACCCAGATTCGCGTTGCCTCCCTTGTCGCCCGAACGGGTGGCGAACACCCTTCCGAAGGGAGCCTTTACAGAGCCCCCGGCAGGCGCTGCAGGGATATCGACCTCGAGGGGCGACGGCGGATCGAACCTGTCCGGAAGCGGCACAGCGGCTACGGCGAACTCATGGCCGTCGATGACGACCTTCTGGCTGATGCTGTCACTGGAAACCAGCGCAGGCCAGTACATGACGGCCGGGGAGCCCTTGGCGGGCGGGGCCGTGCCGGCAAAGCCCGGGATGTTGGCAAGGGCGAGCTCGACGATTTTCGACGATATCTTGTCAACTTTCTTCTGGTCCGGGTCGATCACTGTGATGCGCAAATAGGCGAACGCCTCCTCGTTCGTCTGCGGGTCTTCCTTGTCTGATCGAATGAGCTGGACAGAGACCTGCCGGAACTGATCTTTTCCTCCCAGCGAGTCGAAAAGAGTCTCTTCGACAATGCGGGCTTTCTGTTCGATATCGAGACCCGTGAGGATCACGGTCATGGAGTTTCTGTAGCCTCCCATAGTGTTGATGCAGACCTTGGATGTGCCGGTCGGCGGCTCTCCCTTCACGCCGCTCACCAGAACCCTGCCCGGCTCCTGCAGAGAGACGCGGATGGTATCGAAGCGGGCGATCACGTCCGGGGTCAGGTAGCGCGGATCGCTGATCTCATAGAGGAGCTGGGCCTTGACTGTGTCCACCGAGACGAGACCGCCCGTACCCGGATGCTTGGTGATAACGAACGATCCGTCGTCGAACACCTCTGCGATCGGGAAGCCCACATTCCTGAAGTCCGGCACTTCGCCGATGAAGGAGTAGTTCCCACCCGTGGCCTGGGCTCCGCATTCGATGATGTGCCCGGCCGTGGCCGCGCCGGCGAGCCTGTCCCAGTCGTTCTGCTTCCAGCCGTGCCACCACGCCGCAGGGCCTAGTGTAAGGGATGCATCCGCTATGCGGCCCCCCACAACGATATCCGCTCCCATATCGAGCGCCTTCACGATTCCCCAGCACCCTAGATAAGCATTGGCAGTCAGGGTCATTGCCTTCGAGTAGCGCAAGGAGATGCCCTTGTCCATGTGGATGAGCTCCTCGCCTTCGGCCTGCAGGTCTTCCAGGCGGGCCATGATGTCGTCGCCCTCGATCCACGCGATCCTGGGGCGCAGCCCCAGGGTATCCGCGATCCTCTGCAGCTCTTCTGCAAGCGCCTTCGGGTTCAGGCCGCCCGCATTCGATACCACGCGGATCTCCCTGTCCAGACATTCCCCCATGACCTGCTCCATCTGTTTGAGAAAGGTGGGTACGTATCCGCCGGCTTTCGGGTCCTTCATCTTGAGCCTGAAGAGAATGGCCATGGTCAGCTCGGCAAGGTAATCACCTGTGAGAAAATCGATCGGTCCTCCCTGCACCATCTCCTTCGCCGCGCTCA
>DCDF01000132.1 GCA_002316295.1 Syntrophaceae bacterium UBA1062
CTCGACTACGAGCTCTTCGACGCCCTGTCCGAGGGAGACGGGTTCGCCCTGCTCTCCATCGGCAGGCCCGAGGACGAAGGATGCTTCTGCAGGGTGAACTCGCTGCTGAAGGACATTATCCGTGACCTCGCTTCAGGCTTCGACTATGTGCTCATCGACGGCGAGGCAGGGATCGAGCAGATCAACCGGAGGGTCATGAAAGAGGTCGATGATCTCGTCATCCTCTCCGACACATCGGTCAAGGGGATCACCGTGGCACGCGCCATCTCGAAGGTCGCGCGGGAAAACCGTGCGGTTGACTGCCGGACCATCGGCCTCGTGCTCAACCGGGTCAGGGGCGAAGAAGAGGTCAGGCGGATCAGCGGAGATATCGACCTCGATATGTACGGGTGGATTCCCGAGGACGACTCGATCCGTGAGTTCGATCTTCAGGGGAGGCCTCTTGTGAGCCTGCCGCGTGAGTCTCCGGCGAACAGAGTAGTCGAGAGGCTCGCCTCGATGTTTGCAGATTGACTCCTGTTTTGTTGACAAGGTTTCTCCCGGTGAGATAGATCGGTATATGACATCACCTCATTGAAGGAGGGACCATGAGTCTCGTCTACGAAAAACAGGGGCATATCGCCAAGCTCGGCCTCAACCGCCCGAAACAGCTCAACGCGCTGGATCCGGGGATTCTTCTTGAGCTCCACAAGGCATGGAAGGACATCAACGCCGACAGCTCCATCAGGGTGGCCGTGCTCTACTCCGCCCTGCCCAACATCTTTTGCGCCGGCATGGACCTGAAGACCGCCATCCCGGTGCTCACAAAGGCCCGCGAGCCCGAGAACGAGGCAGAGGAGTGGATGGCCGGCGGGTGGGACGTCACCGGCGGCGTGGCCGAGGCCATGCTCAAGGTGAATATCGTGAACAAGCCGGTCATCGCGGCCATACACGGCTACTGCCTCACCGGCGGATTCGAGATGGTCATGGGCGCGGATCTGAGGGTTGCGTCCACGGACGCGGTGTTCCAGATGCGCGAGGCGAGCCTCGGCATCATGCCCACCGGCGGCGGAAACATCTTTCTGCCCAGGCATGTCTCTCCGTGCCGGGCGCTCGAAATCCTGCTGACTGCAGGGAACTATGATGCGAAGACCCTCTACGAGTGGGGATTCCTGAACCGCGTGGTGGAGAAGGAAAGGCTCATGGACACCGCCATGGAGCTGGCTCGGAAGATCGCCGACAACGGCCCTCTCGCGACCCAGGGCATCATCAGGCTCTCCCGGGAACTCCGGATGGCGCAGATGAAAGACGCATTTACGCGCGAGGTCGAGATCGGCATGCCCATCTTCGGCAGCGCCGATGCGCGTGAAGGCGTGCAGGCCCAGAAGGAAAAGCGCAAACCGAAATTCCCGGGCACGTTTTGATCATGGCGCCGGGCACAGACTTGAGAGCCCTTTTCGAGCCGAGGTCCATCGCATTCATCGGGGCCTCCACCGATGTGTTCAAATGGGGGTTCAACATCCTCCACAACATGGTCGAGCGGGGGTATAAAGGTGAAATCCATCCCGTGAACCCCAACGGCGGAGACTGGTTCGGAAGGCGAATGTACACGGACGTTTCCGAGATCTCTTCCCCGGTGGATCTCGCGGTCATCGTGGTCAGGGACGCACTGGTTCCGGATATTGTCCGCACGTGCACGGACAAAGGGATAAAGGCCGGGATCGTCATCACCGCCGGTTTCTCAGAGACAGGTGCGACCGGCGCGGCCCTCGAACGGGAGGTCGTCGAGACGGCGCGAAGAGGCGGCATGAGGATCGTGGGGCCGAACACTATGGGGGTCTTCAGCGCCTACCCGAATTTCATGCACGCCCTCATGGGCGCCATGCCCCTGACCGCAGGGCACGTAGGGCTCGTTGTCCAGAGCGGCAACCTCGGCACATCCATCTCGTACCGCTTCCTGCGCAGAAAGATCGGCATCAGCAGGCTCATCAGCTCGGGCAATGAGGCCGACCTCACCACGGAAGACTTTCTGGAGTATCTCGAAGATGATCCACACACCCGCATCATCTGCCTGTATATTGAAGGGCTGAGACAGGGGGAGCGGTTTTTCAGAGCCGCCCGCCGGATATCGAGGTCAAAGCCCGTCATCCTCATCAAGGGGGGCCGCACCGACAGAGGGGCCCGGGCCGCCCTCTCCCATACCGGCGCCATGGGGGGCGACGACGAGATTTTCTCATCCGCATGCCGCCAGGCAGGCATCATCCAAGTGGATTCCATGGACGAGATGATCGACGTGGCCGGCATGCTCCTTGGCCAGCCTCTGCCGGCGGGCGACCGGGTGGGCATCATTACCATGGGCGGAGGCTGGGGAGTGATTGCAACCGATCAGTGCATCCGCCGGGGCCTTACGATAGAGCCCCTGAGCGACGGGGTGATCCGGCGGCTCGACAAGGTGCTCCCCGCCTACTGGAGCAGGGGCAACCCCATCGATCTGGTCGCGCCCGGCAACACGCGCTCCATCACCGACGCAATCCGGATCCTGATGGAGTACTCCCAGGTTGATTCGGCGATTGTCATGGGGCTTGGCTACATGTTCCTGCGCGCCAGAAGATGGCTGAAATCAGAGGTGCTGCCCAAAGATGCGGCACGCACTCCGGCCGAGTATCTCATGAAGGCGGAATCGGAGGTCTTTCATCTCCTCACCGATCTCATCGGGGAGTTCGGCCGTCCCATTGTGCCGGTGGCGGACATCATGGCCTTTGATGTGGCCGGCAAAGAGAACCCGCTCAATATCCTGGAAGAGAGAGGCATCATGGCCTACCCGTCACCCGAATCGGCCGTATGCGCCTTGGCCAGGGTGGCGGAATATGCGAGGCATATGCGCTTGGAAAGCTCTGAGCAGTGCGGATGCAAGCTGAGAAGAAAAGGTCTGACCAGCACATGAACGCGGCGAGCAGCCTGCTGCGGTTTTTCCTTGATACCGGGATCCGCAGGCGGCGGATCCCTCTGATTGCGAGTTTCAAACTGACCTACCGGTGCAATCTCGCGTGCCGGGGATGTCCCTTCCATTCACGGGCCGACCGGAAGCATGCGCACATGGATTTTTTCACCGCCCGCAGGTGCCTGGATGCTCTCAGGTATTTGGGATGCCGCATCGTCATTTTCGAAGGCGGCGAGCCCCTTCTCTGGAAGGACGATGAATATTCGTTCCGGGACCTTGTTCAACTGGCACGGCGGTCATTTCTCTGTGTTGGCGCCACCACGAACGGCACCCTCCCCCTCGACGCGCCCACCGATGTCCTCTGGGTGAGCATCGACGGGCTGAAGGCAACTCACGACGATCTGAGAAGCGGCTCGTATGACCGTGTCATATCCAA
>DCDF01000290.1 GCA_002316295.1 Syntrophaceae bacterium UBA1062
GGGCGCCTCGGCGGAAACCGTGGAAAACAGCGTAACCCAGGTCATCGAGCAGAAGATGACCGGGTTCGACAACCTGCTCTATATGTCTTCCTCGAGCGATTCTGCGGGCGGATCGCGCCTCGAGCTCACCTTTGCGCCGGGAACCGATCCTGATATCGCCTGGTCTCAGGTGCAGAACAAGGTCCAATCCGCCTTGCCGAGTCTCCCCGACGTGGTGGAGAATCAAGGGGTCCAGGTCGTGAAGTCGACACGGAACTATCTGATGGTCGTAGGCCTGATCTCGGAAGACGGAAGCATGGACGGCACCGATCTGAGGGACTTTGCCAAATCCAATCTGGAACGAGTCCTGGCGAGGGTGCCGGGCGTGGGCGAGGTCGAGATCTTCGGCGGCGGATATGCCATGCGCATCTGGCTCGATCCCGACAAGCTCACCAACTACCACCTGACGGTGGAAGACGTACTCACCGCACTCAGGACCTACAATGTGGAGGTCTCAGCCGGGCAGTTCGGCGGGGCGCCTGCAGTGGAAGGGCAGCGCCTGAACGCATCCATCGTGGTCCAGAACATGCTCTCCACCCCCGAAGAGTTCGCGGCCATCCCCATCCGCATCAATCCTGACGGGTCTGCCGTTCGAATCGGCGATGTGGGCCGGACCGAGTTGGGCACCGAGATCTACGACATCCAGGGCGAATTCAACGGAAAGCCGGCAGCGGGAATCGCCATCCGCCAGTCGGCCGGCGCCAACGCCCTGGACACGGCCAGGGCGGTCAGGGCCAAGATGGAAGAGATGGGCCGGTTTTTCCCCGCAGGACTCAAGGTAGTCTATCCCCACGACACCACCCCGTTCATCAAGGTGGCCATCGACGAAGTGGTGATAACCCTTTTCGAGGCGATCCTGCTGGTGTTTCTGGTCATGTGGCTCTTCCTGGGGAATATCCGGGCCACCCTGATCCCCACTATCGCCGTACCGGTGGTCATCCTCGGGACCTTCGCCATGCTGGGGCTGTTCGGGTTTTCCATCAACATGCTCACCATGTTCGCCATGGTGCTTGCCATCGGACTGCTCGTGGACGATGCCATCGTGGTGGTCGAAAATGTGGAGCGGATCATGGCCGAGGAAGGCCTGCCGCCCCGGGAGGCCACGGCCAAGTCCATGGATCAGATCACGAGCGCGCTCATCGGCATCGGGCTCGTGCTTTCGGCAGTGTTCGGCCCTATGGCGTTCTTCCCCGGCTCCACCGGCGTCATCTACCGCCAGTTCTCCGTAACTATCATCGCCGCCATGCTGCTCTCGGTCGCCGTGGCATTGATCCTGACCCCGGTGCTCTGCGCCTCGATCCTCAAACCGGTGAGGGCGGGACATGAGCCTGCGGAGAACGCGATATTCTTTCTTCGGCCGTTCTTCCTGTGGTTCGATCGTATGTTTTTCGGCCTCCGCGACCGGTATGTCCGGATGGTCGGGCACTCTCTTTCCAAGAGCCTGCGCTACCTAGCCGTTTTCGTGGTGATCGTGGGGGCCATGGGGTTTTTGTATATGCGCATGCCCACCGCATATCTCCCGGATGAGGACCAGGGGATTCTACTCGCACAGGTGATCATGCCGACAGGTTCCACGCTGGAGCAGACCAAAACAGTTGCACAGCAGGTCGAGCGCTATTTCCTGAAGCACGAGAAAGATGCGGTGGAATCGACCATGGTTCTCACCGGGATCGGTTTTTCCGGAAGGGCGCAGAACAGCGGCATGGTGTTCATCAAACTGAAGGACTGGGACCTGCGCGATCGTGACGAGCTGAAAGCCAAAGCCGTTGCGCAGCGAGCCACAATGTCCTTCTCGAGCATCCGCGGCGGTCTGGTGTTCGCCTTCCAGCCGCCTGCGGTCCCCGAACTCGGCATGTCGAAGGGGTTCGACTTCGAACTGCTGGACCGGGGAGGGCTGGGGCACAAGGCCCTGATGGAAGCCCAGTATCAGCTCCTGGATATCGCGGCCAGGGACCCGAGGCTCACATCGGTCCGCCCCAACAGCATGGAAGACGTACCAGAGTACCGGATCGATGTGGACTGGGAGAAGGCCGGCGCCCTGGGCGTTCCCATAGCCTCGATTCACAATGCCCTCTCGGCCAGTTTCGGGAGCGCCTATGTCAACGACTTTATCCAGGGCGGGCGGGTCAAGCGGGTGTACCTGCAGGCCGACGCCCCTTACCGAATGCTGCCCAAGGACCTGGAGAAAATCTATGTCCGCAGTGCATCAGGCACCATGGTCCCATTCTCCTCATTCGCTTCAGGCCGCTGGATCTCCGGCCCCCCGCGGTTGACACGGTTCAACGGCTTCCCTTCCATCAACATCTGGGGCGAGCCGGCCCCGGGGAAAAGCTCGGGAGAGGCCATGCAGGCCATGGAAGAGGCGGTCGAGAAGCTGCCCAAGGGCATCGGGTTCGACTGGACCGGGCTTTCCTACCAGGAGCGGATGTCCAGCAGTCAGGCGCCTCTTCTCTACGCCTTCTCCATCTTTGTGATCTTCCTATGCCTTGCCGCGCTCTATGAGAGCTGGACGATTCCCATCTCGGTCCTTCTGGTCCTGCCTCTGGGGGTCATCGGCGGCATCATCGCATCGAGCATGCGCGGACTGGCAAACGACGTGTATTTCCAGATCGGACTGCTCACCACCCTGGGTCTGACCACCAAGAACGCCATTCTGATCGTTCAGTTCGCCAAGAGCGGGCTCGAAAAGGGCATGGGGCTGCTCGAAGCCACGCTCCAGGGGGCAAAGCTCCGCTTCCGGCCGATCGTCATGACCTCGCTTGCATTCGGATTCGGAGTCCTGCCTCTTGCCCTGACGACCGGCGCGGGCGCAGGGGCCCAGAACGCCATCGGCACAGGCGTTCTGGGAGGGATGGTAAGCGCCACGGTCCTGGTGGTGATCTTCTCGCCCCTGTTCTATGTGCTGGTTGAAAAGATCTTCGGCAGGAGCAGCAGGCGCGGGCCGGCCGACGAAGCGCCTGTAATCTCATCAGGAACGGACGGCTGAAATAAGAAAGATATCCTGTTCCTTGTGCGCGTGATGACGATCGTCCCGGAAACGCTGCAGGCAGCCTGCGATCCGCTCCGACAGCACCGCGAAGTCCGAGTCGCGGCCGAGCCTGAGCCGAAGCAAATCGTCACGATCATCGAACCCGCCCGGATGGACATCGCATCCGCTGCCGGTGACACCTGGAGGCCCTGTCGCCTCCTGTGCAGGCAGGGTATAAGAGCCTGTAAAGCCCATCTCGATACTTGAAGGGCGGCCTGCGGAAAAGGCGCCGGGAACGGGGCGATGGAGGGAGCTGCAGGGCCTGACGGGAGACCCGGGCAACATACTGAAACGACTCGATCTTGCATGCCCTAAAACCGCATCCATCCTGCTTTTGAGCCCGATTTGCGCTTGGAATTCAGAAATAAATATAGTATAGGTTCATCTGCACGGCACATGTGGAACCACCCGGTCAGACGGCCCTCATCCGGAAGGATGAGCGAACGCATTGCCCGGCGGCGGTGATGAAGGACAGCATGGCAAAGGAATCAGGGGAATCACCGAACATGTAACAGCGAGGTCATCTCAAGGCGCACGGCCCCGGAGATCGTGGATGTATCCCGAACTGCGGGGCATTCGAGGTGCATATCATCAGCAGCAACCTGTGCGGACATTCCGTCCGCCTCAGTGCATATCAAGAAAAGGAGTATCGAATGTCAAAGGAAATCAATCTGTGTCTGCTGAAAGAGCCGTTCCCGCCCGAGGACATCGAGTGGCGAGAGCAGAGGAATGGAGTCGACAGGCATGGGAGGCCATGGGCCATGGTTCTGGCATATGTCACGAACCGGGCCATTCAGAACAGGCTCGATGCCGTGTGCGGGCTCGAGAACTGGAAGAACCAGTTCATACCCGGCCCGAACGGCGGGGTGCTCTGCGGCATTTCCATCCGCGTAGGCGGCGAGTGGATTACGAAATGGGACGGCGCCGACAACACCGACATCGAGTCGGTCAAAGGCGGGCTCTCTGACGCCATGAAGCGCGCCGCCGTCCAGTGGGGTATCGGCAGGTACCTGTACAACCTGGAGGCGACGTTTGCGCAGATCGACGAGAACGGGATGTACCGGGGCGTCGCATATGCGAGCGACAGCGATCGCAAGGCAAGGAAAAACCCCGTATACTTCCGGTGGAACCCTCCGGCGCTTCCAGACTGGGCGCTGCCGCAGGCCAAAGGGCAATCCGAGGACGAGCCTTCCAAAGCAGAGGGCAAAAAAAAGGCCAAACCCAAATCCGGCCAGGGGGCGCCGCCCATCACCGCCGGCGAATGGGACAAGCTCCAGCATCTCATGAAGAACGCGGGCGTCAGCCCGGCTGACTTCCTGAAAAAATGGAAGGTCTCCTCGCCCCGGGAGCTCAGGCGGAATCTCATGCCCAAGTATGAGCAGTGGGTTCACGAGAAGACCGCGTGACACGTTCTCTCACCCTTGACGGCGGAACGGCGGCCCGAAACTGACCGACGCTCAGGCGCAGTCGGGTGAGAAGAGGAGTGAAGCCGGGCGTGCAAGCCCGGCGTTGTCCGAGGATATCTCCAACTGCGGG
Source organism: Syntrophaceae bacterium UBA1062 (assembly GCA_002316295.1). Classification (GTDB taxonomy): domain Bacteria; phylum Desulfobacterota; class Desulfomonilia; order UBA1062; family UBA1062; genus Phosphitivorax. The sequence goes on from DCDF01000290.1 coordinate 4,604, forward strand.
TCCGGGGCCGTCCCGGGCTCGCAGCTCTTTCAGACGGAAGACAATCGCCGGCCGGAGTTTTCGTGCCGGGAGCCGCGTTCTTTGTTCTCGCTCCCGCCGGAACTCGGGGGATCAAAAAAGAAGGGCGAATCAGAATACTTCGGTTATGTCCGGGCAGTCTTCCGGCGATCAGCGCTTTTTCGGATTTTTTGCCTTGAAATCGTAGCGGGGCAGGTAAAGCGTGAACTCAGCCCCCTCCCCGGGATTGCTCTTCACGGCAACGCCTCCCTTGAGATCGGCGACGATCCGGCTCACGGTCGCAAGGCCCAGGCCCGTTCCCTTGCCACGCTCCTTGGTGGTGAAGAACGGATCGAAGATATGCCTGATGACATCCTCGTCCATGCCGCACCCTGTATCGGATACCACCAGCTTCACATACGCGCCTTCGGAAATGGGCGGCTGAATGTTCGCGGCATTCTCGTTTCCATTCATGATGACGGGCTCCAGGGTGATCAGGAGCAGTCCTCCCTTTTCCTCCATAGCCTGATAGGCGTTGGTGCACAGGTTCATGATGAGCTGGTGGATCTCCGTGGGGTCTGCGTAAACCGTGCCTGCTTCTGGATGCAGGGCCGTACGTATCTCGATGGTCGTGGGAAGGGTGGCCCGCAGGAGGTTGAGCGCCTCTCTGACAACGGCGATAACCTTCACGGTCTCCCGCTCGGCCTTGTAATTCCTGCCTATGGAAAGAAGCTGGGCGACGAGGTCCCGCGCCCTCATTCCGGCCTTCAGCACCTGCTCGAGGTTCCGGACGGCCTGCGACTCCTCATTCTGCAGCTGTCTTCTGGCCAGCTCGGTATAGCCCATGATCGCCGAGAGCATGTTGTTGAAGTCATGCGCGATCCCCGAGGCCAGTGTTCCGATGGCCTCCATCCTCTGCGCCTGAGACAGCCGGAGCTCGTACCGGTCGCGTTCCCTCTCCGCCTCCTTGCGCTGGGTGATATCGCGCACAATGCCTCTGAATCCGGTGGGATTTCCTTTGGCGTCCCGGATAAGGGAGACGGACGCCTCGGCGTAGCGCCTGCCTCCGTATTTGTCCCTGACCTCCCAATCAAGGGTCTTAGCGGCCTTCCCCGTGATGTACACCCGGTGGAACGTCTCGAATACTTTCCTCGCATTCTCCTCATCCATATATTGCCGGTAGTTCAACCCCTTGATCTCATCCGAGGCAAACTTGAGATTCTTTGCGAGCGCCTGGTTGAAAAAGGTGAAATTGCCTGAGAGGTCTACCTCGAAATACGGCTCCTCGATGCTTTCCAGAATAGTCCGGTACCTGTCCTCGCTGATTTTGAGCGCGCGCTGGCCCTTTATCTTGTCGGTGATGTCCCTGCCTGTGCCCTGCACATACAAGGGATTCCCCACCGCATCCCTGACCAGCGTATTGCGATATTCGATTACCCGCTCACGGCCGTCCTTGGTCAGGACGCTGATGAGCCCCTCGCTTCCGCCTTTTATCAGGATCTCTTCAAGGTATTTGTCGAACATCGGCCGGTACTGACCGGGCACGAGGTCCTTGATGTTCATGCGTATGATTTCTTCGGCCGTATAGCCGGTGTACATCTTGGACGCCATATTGGTCTCGATCAGATGGCCGTCGAAATCGTGGATGTAGAAGAAATCGTTGGAATTCTCGAAGAATACCCGATATTTCTCCTCGTCCGCAGCTCTGGCCTGCCGGGCGAGATCCGGATCCGGAATATCCCTGAACGACTGGACAGCCCCCACGACAACGCCCTGCGGGTCGCGCAGGACCGCGGCCCTGGTTCGAAGGACCCTTTTGCCCTGGAGCGCCGGGAACAGTTCCTCTCTCACCAGTACATCCGCCTCCCGCCGCACATCGGGAGCATGCTCGTTTTCCAGCAGCCCGGGCGTCATGGCATAATCGACCAGAAGCGGGGTCTTTCTTCCGTAAAAGGGCAGCGCATACTCCCTATCCGCTCTGCCGAGCATCGCCTCGGCGGAGACACCCGTCAGGGACTCCATCGCCTGATTCCAGGCCGCAACCACCCCCCGGGAATCGACCGCAAAGCAGGGATCGTCCAGACATTGGACCACCGCAGCAGCAGCGGCGAGCAAGGGTTTGTGAACACAGGGAATTCTCCGGATGGTTGTCTTTTCCTTCTTCGTCTGCATAGCCTCTTCGTACTCATCCGTGCGGATCTTGGCAGAGCAGGCTGATCACCGGTCCCGCCTCCCGCACACCTGTGCTTGTCGGAAAAATGCACAGAGAACATAACAGCCTTAAAAAACAATCTCTTCCAGGGGAGAACGATCATGAAAACTTTTCGAGGCGTTCGAGGTCATTTTGCAGCACCGGTTGCGATGGCCGTGCACAGAAAAACCCTGGATCTCCTCCCCCGGACACAAGGAGGCAGGCACGCTTTCTCGAAACAGACGAACAAGCAATTTCTTGCTTTTCCCGCTGTTTACGTGCTAATGAGGAAGCATTATTACTCTTCACGCTCTTGTACCGCGCCACCGGCCGCTTGGTCACGGTGCACGGCGCAATCGGGTTCGATCGGGGCATCGAAGAGAATAAAGCATTCACACGTGAAGGGTTGCAATGAAGACATTTCGAATCGCCATCGTGGCGCTCGCTGTGTTTCTGGTCCATATCTCCGTTTTGTCTGCGGCCGATTTCAGCCATCGTGCGCACTTCCAGCTGTATTCACTGTGGGGGGAAACCACATATGAGATCACTCCGGACGACGGCATAAGCCATCTGAGCTGGCCAATGGATATGCGCCTTCTCGGCGCCGTTTATACCGCGGGCTTCAGCGATCTGATCGAGGCTCAGCTCTCCTTTCACGCATCTCCTTGGATCGAGAGCAACAGGCCTATGGAAGACCGCGACTGGATCAACGAAACACAGGATCCCGGCTGGACCGCCTACGACGAGCTCGACGTCTTCTCGAGAAGCACGATCGACACGAAGGCCTTTCTGCTCAGCGCGGACATAAGAACTTTTCTGTTTTCTCTGCCACCTCTGTCTCTGGGGCTCCTGGGTGGATACCACTATCAGGAGGTGGATTTCAGGTCATTCGACACGCAGCAGATCGGGTACGGTTCGTGGCGCAGCTACACCGGCAACGTATCGGGCCCCACCACCGACTACACGGTCGAGTACCGGTTCTTCCATATCGGCGCCTCCTTCAGGGCCCATGTCGAGAGAATGCTCGTTCTCACTCTCGACGCTTCCTATATTCCCTATGCCAGGGCCGAAGACGAGGACAACCATATCAGGAGAATGCGGCTGTCGCTCAGCGAGGCGACCGGCACCGGCGGCATGCTCTCGCTCTCTTTGCAATATTATTTCACCGACATATGGTACGCCGCCACCACCTGTTCAAAGCTGCGCATCAAAACGAGCGGGAACCAGGTTCAGTACTGGTACGGCAACGACCCGGCGACCCCCGGCCTGGACGACACCGGCCGGGCGCTGGCCGGCATCGATGTTGAGATCGAGCAGGATACCTTCCATATGGGCGTCGGCCTCGGCTGCAGGTTCTGAACCCGCATCCTTTAGACCGTCTCCTGTTTTGACGATAGATTCCCCATATGCTCTCCGTGCAGGCCCTCATACAGAGAAATATCCACCGGGCGAGGCACTCGCTGCCCTTTTTCGATCCGGCCTTGAGGGATCTCATCACCCTCATCCCCGCACTCTTTTCAGAAGGCAGCCCGTCCGTAGGGGTCTACGGCAGGACCGGATGCAGCCGCACCGAATACGGGCTCCTCGGGAGGTATCTGGGTAGAAAGCCCGACGCCGTCATCGGCAGACTTCCCGACAGGATATCGATCGAAAGCCTCATTGCGATTCCCAGGCCGAGCTTTGCCGGGCGGCATTTCACCTCCATAACCCTGGTGTGCCTGGCACGGAGCGGAGCCCCCGAGGATGAGATCGCGGCAAAAATCGATGCAATAGCCGGGGTGTTTGCCCGAAACGGAGTTCCGCTGGAGGGCACCGTGTGCTCCGGGGCTCTGGAGCAGCTCCTCGTCTACGAGATCATGCGCGTCGGCATCGTGCTGGGAGGCAAGCACCCGGTCACGCACCCCGATGCCGCTTCCGAATCGTGCATCTATATCGGAGACCTCCCCGGGATCATCACCGAATCGCATTATCACGGCCGCATCCGGGAATGGGACCCGTTCGGTCATTATCTGAACACTCAGGTGGCCGAGTTCGTCAATGAAAAGAACTACCCGTGCGTGATCACGATTCCTTCGGCCAGCCCGTTCATCATCCCTTACCTGCACATCCTGCATCACTATGAAGAGCGTACCGACAGGGAAAGCATCGAAAAGATGCGCGGGAGCCTTCTGGCTCTCTTCTCGCCTTTTCCTCCGACAGCGGATATTATGTTGGACCTCGGCAAGAAATGGAAGATGGGCTCCCCTTACACCGCATTCACCGAGCTCGACTTCACCGATGCATTGCGGCTGAGGAAATGGATGGTTCCCATAGAAAAGGACGAGATCCCGGTGTGCTCATGGCCTCCTCTTGAGCGCTACACCTTAGACAGGCTGAGCCTGGGCCGCGACCGCGGTCTCTGGTATGTGGAGGAGGCGCGTGAATTCGGGCACGCCCACGCCTGGGTGGTGCTCGTCTGGGCGGCGCTGGCTGGGCTCGCCGGCCCTGCAAGCCGCATCTTCGTCCCCCGAGAGCCGGGAATAAAGCACAACGCAGGGAAAATCCTCCGCGGGTGCGTCGAGGCAATTCTGCACGGGGCGGATATGCTCGTGCCCGAAGATCACCTCCAGGGATCCATCTATATGAGAGACGGGAGATTTTTCTTCTCATCGGATCCTTTCGCCATCCTCGGACAGGGGAACAAGCACAGTGTAGGGCTTTTCGAAATCATCAAGAAAAAGGCCCTCCTTGACGATATCGACTTGAAGGACAACGCTGGCAAAAGATGAAGGACCGATAGAGCATGGCTGCAAATCCTCTTGAAATAAAGATACTTCTGGTCGGACCCAACTTCGTGTATCAGAAGACGCTTCGCCATATGCTGCACAGCCTCGGCTTCGAGGATGTGGATCAAACGAAAGACGGCGCCTATGCATGGGAAGCTATCAAGAGAATCAGACCCGACATTGTGATCTCTCAGTGGAATATGCCGGAAATCACCGGCATGGCCCTGCTCAAACTCATCCGTGCGGATGATGCGATCTGTGACACTCCGGTGATCCTCTGCACCGATGAGATCACGAAACCAGACGTGGTCAAGGCCGGGGAGGCAGGAGTGAACGCCATCCTCATCGAGCCTGTCGAGATCGACAATCTCGAATCCAAGATGCGCATCATCATGGAATTCGAGATGAGCCCCGGCACCAGAGAGGCCAAGGCGCTGATGGCCAAGGGAGACCTCTATCTCAAGGAGGAGCGGTTCGAGTCCGCTCTGAGGGAGTACGAGAAAGTGCTCGAAATCCTCGAATCGGCGGAGGTCTACTACAACATCGGCTACATCAAGACCGCAAAGGGCGAATACGACGAGGCCCTGGCCGCGTTCAGGAAGGCGACCCAGATCAACCAGATGTTTGCCAAGGCGTACAAGGCCATGGCCGAGGTCTACCTGCGCATGGGCAGGAAGGACATGGCGGAGAAATATCTGCAGATGGCGGGCGAGATCTTCCTGGAGCGGGAGATGCACGAGAGCGCGGAGAGCATTTTCAACGAGATCCTCAAGCTCAACCCGGACACCATCAATGTGTATAACAGCCTCGGCATCCTCTATCGAAGACAGAATCGGCTCGAGGACTCCATCAAGCTCTACGAGAAGGCCATCAAGATAAACCCCACTGACGAAAACATCCATTTCAATATGGGCAGGGCCTATCTCGAGCTCGACAATCCTCACATGGCGAAGAAGTGCTTTATCAAGGCCCTGAAAATCAACCCGAACTTCGACACGGCAAAGGGCATGATCGATGCCATCGAGTCGGCGGAGAAGTCGGTTACCTGATTCTGCCCTGCTGGTATCTCCTCAGCTCAAAGACCTTCCTGTCTTGGGTCGCAACGATATGGTAGAACTTGTCCTGGGGCACATAGATGTAGGGTACGTCTTCCTGGCGGCGGTAGAGGAAGTGGGAGAGAATCATCCGGTTGACGGCGCGGTGCCCGATGATCATGATGTTGTCAGGCTTGCGGTTCAGGTAAAAGGCCTTTTTGATCCCGATCCTGGTGCGCTCCTTCATGGTTATGTAGCCCTCGCCATCGGGATAGATGTAGTTGTACTTGTCGGCCTTGCGGGCTGAGTAGACATCGGGCATGAACCGCTGGATCTCGTCATAGCTCATGCCTTCGCAGATACCGCTGTAGATCTCGTTGAACTCCTTCAGCGGCACGATGGTGCAGTCCTGCTGGAGGGCGCGGATAGGCTCGGCCGTCTGGATCGTCCTCTTTTTCTCGCTGGTGAAGATGTAGGAGATCTTCTTGTTGCGGAAGAACCTCGCAAGGGCGTGGGCCTGTTCGATCCCCTTGGGCGTGAGGTCCGAATCTCCGCCGATGCGGTCTTCGACGTTGAAGAACGTCTCGGTGTGGCGGATGAGAAAGAGGCTCTTGACCACATCGGTGACCAGACAGTCGCGGATCCGGGAATACAGAGGGAGCTGGTCGGTGAGCTTCTCATCGATGATCCGGTTGTGCAGAGAATCCATGCGGATGAAGTTTCTCTCATCCGAGAGCGGGGCGTAGATCATCCGGTAGTACTCGATCCTCTTCTTGAACTCCCTGACCGCCTCCTCTTCCGTGACGTCCGCGAACTCCGGGGCCTTCACCTTCATGGCGATGCTCATGTCCACGATCTCTTCATCATTGTTGATGCATTCGATAAAGAGGATGGGGTGGTCGTTCAGACGGTCGATGAGGAGCCTGCGCCGGTCGGAGCTCACGTTTGTGGCGTCCAGGATTGCCACCTCGCCTTTGGTGTTCACATACTTTTTCGCCCAGTTGATGTTGATCATGGCGAATCGCTTCCTGAGCTCCACTGCCGCATTGTTGCCCGGATTGAAAAACTCGGCCTCCCAGGTGTTCTTGAGCCTGGCGTACTGCCTGCGGATCTGCCCGTTGTTGAATATCCGGGTGGGAATGTCGTTCTTGGTGAAAATGTCCTTGAGGCGGTAGGCGATGGTGGACTTGCCCTGGGAGGGCAGACCGACCATAACGATGTAGAGTTTCTCGTCCTTTGTGGTCATGTCCCATCCATATCATCTGCCGCAAGTGCGTACAAGAGAGGTTTCAGCCCCCACTTTGAAAACACTTGACAACCACATACCCAATAGTTAGAAGGGCATAGTCGGCTGCTGGGGGATCGTTCAACGGTAGGACAGCGGACTCTGACTCCGTCGATCTAGGTTCGAATCCTAGTCCCCCAGCCAACACTGTTTGTAAAAGATGAGGTCCCATCGTCTAGTGGCCCAGGACACCGGCCTCTCACGCCGGAGACAGGGGTTCGACTCCCCTTGGGACTACCAAA
>DCDF01000294.1 GCA_002316295.1 Syntrophaceae bacterium UBA1062
CTCTGGCGCAGCGCTTCTTCGGTCTTCTTGCGCTCGGTGATGTCACGGACAACCCCGCTGAACCCTACCGGCTTCCCCTGAGCATCGTATTTCAGCGAAACAGATGCCGCCACAGGCAGCCTCCCACCGCTTTTATTGATGACCTCCCAGTCGAAGCCCGTCACAGGCTTGCCTGTGGTAAAGACCCGATGATACGTTTCAAAGACCTTCCGGGCGTTCTGATGGTCGACAATCCGGTGGAAGTTCATTCCCTGCATCTCTTCGTCCGTGTATCCGAGCCTCGCCATGGCGACCGTATTGAAGAATGTGAAGTTGCCCTTGAGATCCACCTCGTAGTAGGCCTCCTGCATGTTGTCCAGGATACTCCGGTAGCGTTCCTCGCTCTGGCGCAGCGCTTCTTCGGTCTTCTTGCGCTCGGTGATGTCACGGGCCGTGATGACGAGCCCGTTGATCCCGGGGAAATCAATGAGGTTCTTGCCGATCGCCTCGAGGTGTATCCAGCTGCCGTCGAATCTCCTCATCCGGAATTCGGTGGGCTGTCCGTCGTTGTGTATCCGATACACATCATCCAGCTCCCGCTGAATCGTGGGAACATCATCCGGATGAATGAATTCCAGCGGGGATTTTCCGATCAGGTACCCGGCCGGATATTGGAAAATCCGCTCCACTGAAGGAGATTCGTATGAAAAAAGACCGTCCCCGCTCAGGATGACAATAATATCGGATGCGTTCTGGATGAGCGATCTGAACCTCTCCTCGCTCGATCTGAGCTCGTCTTCCGCGCGCTTGCGTTCAGTAATGTCGCGGGCTATGCCCTGCACCGCATATGGATGTCCCCCCCGGTAGATTACCGTTGAGGTGGCTTCCACCCAGATATGGCCCCCATCCCGGCATTTGAAGCGGTATTCCGCCGTGCTCTCCTGTAGGCCGGTCCTGAGCACCTCTTCTCGGGCTTTTGCCGCAGCCGCCGCTTGATCCTCGGATATCAGGTTCCAGAAATTCAGATCGCCCAGGTGTTCTCTGCGGTACCCCAGCATCTTGAGGCCGATGTCGTTTACATCGAGTATACGGCCTTCCAGGTCCATAATGAAGACACCGTAAAAGGACCGGTCGAACAGGGCCCGATAGCGTTCCTCGCTCTCCCGTGCCGATTCCCGCGCACGGAGCAGCTCCTCCTCGAGTTTCTCGATTTTCCTCTTCAGGTCTCTATCCGTCTCCTGATGCTCCATTCACTCCTCCGCCCTTGAAACACGGGGCCCCTGTGCATGGTCATTGCACGAAAAATATGGTGACTCCCATGGGGGAAAGGGGGGTCCCGCGCATACCACAGACCCGTTATCGGAATACCAGGGGTAAAAATCCAGATCATTATCGCTCCCCGATATCGATGGGTCGGATATACGAATCATCACACTGCGCTTTGTCTCTCGGGGTGCCGACACTGATGTCTTGTTCCGGGAGACAGGGCTGTGGAGCTCCTTGGCGGTTGCCTTTGGAAAGATTCCTGTTATAATATTAAATACCGGATATTATCGGCTTCCCGGGTGAGGTGTCGAACTGAACATGCTGTGAAAGGAGGGGGTTCACGGTGATGAAAAAAGCGATGTTTCTGCTCGCCATTGTGATGTTTCCTTTGTCCGCTGCCGCCATGCAGCCTTTGGACGAAACAGACCTCTCGCTTATCACAGGCCGGTCTGGTGTGAGCTTTTTCGTCGATGTCACCATGGACATCCACATCGACACCCTGGCGTGGGGAGACTCCGACGGGCTCGCCCCGGGCCCGTACAATCCATGGAACATCGAGGCATCCGGCGGTTACGTGGGGGTGACCAACTTCACCATGAACGGCCTGTCCGTGAGGCCCTACTTCGCGGACCCATTCTCCACATACACCGTGTCCCCCAACTCGGTGAGCTTCTGGCCGCAGGCGTCCACCATCGATGTGCATAACGGAATTCCCTATTACCGGGTTCATGCCGGACCCGGACGCCACTGAGAAGACCGCCTCTGCGGTCGGCATAGATCACCGGGGAATCGAGTCTGCAAGCGTTCGGACAATTTCCGCCCTCACATCGCCAGGCCTGCCGCTTTTGGTCCGAGCGCAGGCCGCTTCCCTGACACCGGCCACATCCACTCCAGTGGGCCAGAGCCGGTACAGGTCGTCCCGGGATATGAAGCCGGCGATCCACAGCTGTTTTTTCAGTACATGGCACCGGGATGCGAGTGATGAGATGTCTCCCGGTCTGCAGTAATCGAGAATACCTTTGCCCAGCAGCTTGTTGTAGATGTCTATGACGAGGCCGTCGGCCTTGATTGCCTGGAGCAGCTCCATTCCATCTTCAAAGGGATTGAAGTAACGGCGCATATCGGTATCCGCATATGCTACGGGCATGACCTGCCTGTCCGGGTGGAACCTCTTGACTGACCGTACGATCGAGTCTCCCAGGTAAGCCGCGGCCTTCAGAGGCAGCTCTGCGATGCCGAACAGCACGATATCGGCGCCTGACGTCGCTGCACCCACCGCAGCCTGACAGGAAAGGGCACGGTCATACGGCCTCTCTCCGATATTCGTGGATACCGGAATGTGGGGGTATCCAGACTGATGAATCTTCCGACGTATCCCGAAGATGTTCAGGGGATAGGTGGTTCCTGATGCCGAAGCCGGATATTCGGCATCTATGATGTGGGCGCCGCCCTTTGCCGCTTCGATAGCCTCCTTAGGCCCGCGAACCTTTACCAGGAGCCTCTGCATAATCTACCTGTAATAGCCGGAGCCGGCTCCGGCAAGGGGCGGAAACACCCGGTGCGCAAGGTCGCGATGCGAAGACGCCCGGATATCCGTGTGCCATTTGATAAAGAGCGCACGAGCGCCTAATAAAAGTCACAGGGGATATGGCGGCCATGTACAGGCTTATCGAAGGAACAGAGAAAGAAGGCTATGCAAGAGGCTTCGGGCTCACCGAGAGCGGTGCGCACGAAGAGGTCGATGTCCCTGTCAGAGACGGCAGACCGGTTGACAGAAACGGGATTCCTCTCGAACCGGACAACAAACTGATCACCTTGGGAGACACCAGATGTGAGTCTTTCCTGGGCGGCACGCTCTTTGTGGTAGTGGAGTAGAGGGCTCCTGTGCATACAGCCTTGCCTGCAGAGACAGGCGTCTCTCCCGGCGTGAGGGCGCATGCGCGCAACGGGTCCCGCCGATGCGGACACGGGCGGCGCGAGGGGCGATCCTCCGAGGCCCCCTGCGCATCTCCCGTCCTCATCCTTACGAGGATATGATCAGCGCCCTCAAGACGGACATGAGGACAGTGACGCCTGTGAGAACGGCGATGATTGTACGTGTCGCGTATTTGAGCCGTGTCTGTCTCATTCCCTCTTTCCTTCAGTCGAGAAACGAGAAGATTTCCAGCCTGATCTGCCGGTCCGCCACGTTCAGAGACCTCAGGGCGTCGACCACGGAGTCTGCCAATCCGGGCGGGCCGCAGACGTAAAAGACCTTCCCCTGAAGATCCTCTCCGCACAGCCGCCGGATCTTTTCCCGTCCCAGAAGCCCGGTTTCCCCTCTCCAGCCGGGCGACGGCCCACTCAACACATGAACCACCCGAAGCGACGGGTACCCTCCGGCCTCGATCTCCGCAAGCTCACGGGCGAAGACGATCTGCTCCTCATCCCTGTTTGCATAGAGAAGGAGCACGGACCGGTTGTCTTTCGTGTCCCTCATGTGCCGGATCATGCTCATGAGCGGCGTGATGCCGATCCCCCCCGCAATGAAGACCAAATCCCTTTCCTGAGGATGCAGGACATAGGAAAAGCGCCCGAACGCTCCATGAACCGCGGCCGTGTCTCCCGGCCGGGTCTCGCCTATCGTGGAGGTGAAGTCGCCCAGGGCTTTGATGGTGGAGCTCACATACTCTCTTCGGGCAGGAGACGAAGAGATTGTCCAGTGGTGCTCCTCTTCAGGAAGGTTCCGGCCGCGGAAAAAAGTGATGAACTGAAACTGCCCGGGCAGATAATCGAAAACAGGACCTCCCTTCTGCGGCGCCAGTTTGACGGTCCATACCCCCTCCGCCTCCGGAATCACCTCGGTTACCCGGTATGCGTGCTTTCTGAGAAGCACCGGCCTGATGATCCGGTGATAGGCGAACGTGAGAAAGACCGCAGCCAGCCCCGTAATCCACATCACCCGCATCGCAGCGAGGTTCAAGTCCATTCCTGTCAGGTAGCTGTGGATGAACGCAAACACGATGGCCAGAGGTGAGAGCACGTCGTGAATGATCCTCCAGCGCTCGAACGTGAGCCCCAGCGGCCGCTGATACACACTCAGGATGATGCTGACCGCCAGAAGCACAAGAGCGACCCTGCCCAGCCAGATGTGCCAGGAGACATTCAACCCGGTCACAAGCCCCCAGTTCCCGCTCCCGGAGGCCAGGAGGAGAGGATGTGACAGAACCAGCAGCAGGGCGAATATCCCCATATGCCTGTGATACCGGATGAGGATATCGAACCCGAACGGCCGTTCGATCCATCTGATGCGTGATGCGAGGAAGACCTGCAGGACCAGAATCATGAAGCCGAGCAGAGCGAAATTCCTGCCCATCTCATAGACGATGTTCCGGTATGGATACCCGAACAGCGACGCGTATATGACCGGGATCAGAGCCGCAGCCATATAAAGAATAACGATCAGAAACCCTTTCATATTCCCGAGAAACACTGCATGGAGAGAGATTTCTCAAACAGCGCATACGGTCCTGGGGAGCAAAGCCTCTCTGCATGGCCGGCAGCCCTTCTCCTCTGCCTGTTCATTTCAGTCATGTGTTCATTCCCCTTCCCGGAAAAGCGGATCACGGTGTTCTCCGCCGGCATGACAGCGGATGCAGGATGGGTCCCTGTCCGTCTCCGGGATATCCGATCCGGATTTTGCATCATCGCGGCCCGCGAAAAAGAATCCCAGACCGGGCCCGGAGCTCATGGCTTCCGGCATTTCCCAAGGTGTTTCTTTTCGGAGGCCTCCTTGAATGCCGGAGTCATCCTCTCCTGAGCATGTCCAGGGAGAATAGGGGCAGGAGCAGTCCGACCCTCCGGACATCCCGGCGTCATTCACCGTGGCGAAGTGCAGAACCGCCAGTACAAGAAATCCGGCAACAGCAAGAAGAAAGACGCGCGGCTCTCTCACGCTCCTACCCGTACTCCCTTCAGAACCGACCCGTGACTAACAAGAAGCATACCAGGTCCAAAGCAGGAATTATCATGTGTTTTATTGATGGGTTACCGGCTCATGAAGAACATGGCCGGACTTATTACTGTTCAGCGGGACTGCACACGTCCTGCCGCACAGGAATGTTTTCAGGCCCCGGCCGGCGGCAAAGACGTCCGGCAACCGGACCATGCATCCGGGCGGCACTGCATCTTCCGGGATGCATGGACTGATGCTGGCAATGCCGCAATGCATGTGATACATTCACCTTCACGTTCGCTCAAGTCTCCTTCGGGCGAACAGACGGCGGGACCGGGCTGTAAGAGGAGCGGTGGCACCGTTCCGGCAGGCCTGCGGCGCAAGGTCCAGAGCCGGACATGTCTGTGAGGGAACGCAGCGGGATCTGGGAGCATATACGGTGAAAGGCGACGTACTGCCGGGAAAGAGCTACCCTCTCGGGGCTACGGTGTATCCGGAGGGGGTCAATTTCTGCATATTCTCCAAGAGCTGTAACGCCGTCGAGCTGCTCCTGTTCGATGTTGTGGACGACGGCGTCCCCTCCCGGGTGATCCGCCTCGACTCGGTGCTGAACAGATCTTTCTACTACTGGCATGCATTCATCCGCGGGCTAAAGCCCGGGCAACTCTACGGCTACCGGATCTTCGGTCCGTACGAACCCTCTCGCGGACTTTTCTATGACGGGCAGAAGCTCCTGCTCGACCCGTATGCACTCGCCGTGTCCGTCGGGAAGAATTATGATCGCGGGCGTGCCTGCAGGCCGGGTGACAACTGTGCATGGGCGGCGAAATCCGTAGTAGTGGACCCGTCTGCATATGACTGGGAGGGAGACGAACCTCTGAGATCGCCCTATGACTCGAACGTCATCTACGAACTTCACGTAGGGGGCTTCACGCGTCACGAAAGCTCGGGCCTGCCCGAGAATATCCGGGGCACTTACGCCGGGCTCATAGAGAAGGTCGGTTATCTCAAAGACCTGGGCATCACCTCGGTCGAGCTGATGCCTGTCCAGCAGTTCGACGATCAGGACGCGCCCTACCCTCTGAAGAACTACTGGGGGTACAGTCCCATGGCCTTCTTCGCCCCGCACTGCGGCTACAGTTCGTCCCGCGATCCCTTGGGCCCGGTGAACGAGTTCCGGGACATGGTCAAGTGCCTGCACCGGCAGGGCATAGAGGTCATCATGGACGTCGTGTTCAACCACACCGCAGAGGCCGGTCGCGACGGCCCGACATTCTCATTCCGGGGCATCGAGAACACATCCTATTACATCTACAATCTCGCCGGACAGCGTTACGAGAATTTCACCGGGTGCGGCAATACCGTGAACACGAACTTTTCCATTGTCCGCAGGATGATCATTGATTGCCTCCGTTACTGGGTTCAGCAGATGCACGTGGACGGGTTCAGGTTCGACCTCGCATCCGTCATGTCACGCGGTGAATGCGGCGAGCCGCTGGAACGGCCGCCCATCCTCTGGTCCATCGAATCCGACCCCGTTCTCTCCGGAACCAAGATCATCGCCGAGGCGTGGGACGCCGGCGGCCTGTATCAAGTGGGATCGTTCATCGGCGAGAGATTCGCCGAGTGGAACAGCCATTTTCGGGACGACGTGAGGCGTTTCGTCAAGGGTGACCTGGGCATGTCGTTCAAGCTCTCGAACCGGATCGTGGGCAGCCCCGATGTCTATCCCGAGCCCGGGAGGGAAACGAACCGGAGCATCAATTTCATCACCTGTCACGACGGATTCACTCTGAACGACCTGGTCTCCTACAATGAAAAACACAATGCCGCCAATCTCGAGGGCGACATGGACGGTTACCGTCTGAATCACAGCTGGAACTGCGGCATTGAAGGCCCTTCCGCGGACCCTGCGGTCGAGGAGTTGAGGCTCAGGCAGATCAAGAATTTCCTCACCATCCTGCTCACCGCCCAGGGCACGCCCATGATGCTCATGGGAGATGAGGTGAGAAGGACCCAGAAGGGCAACAACAACGCCTATTGCCAGGACAGCGCGCTGAGCTGGTTCGACTGGAATCTAACGGAGAAGAACGCGGATCTGCTTCGCTTCGTCAGGGGGCTCATCCGCTTCACCCGCTCATATTCCGTCTTCCACCAGCGCCACGTGCTCATCCGGCCCGTTTCGCACAACGACGCGACCATCACCTGGCACGGGGTCCGTCGCGGCAGGCCCGATTTCAGCGAGCACTCGCACAGCATCGCGTTCGAACTTAAGGCCCCTGCACGGGGAGAACACGTCTTCGTCATGATAAACGCCTTCTGGGAGCCGCTCTCGTTCGAGATTCCCCCTCCATGGGCGGACCGGACCTGGCACCGCGTTATCGACACTTCTCTTCCCGCCGGTCAGGACTACCTCCCTCCCGAACAAGCCCCTCAGGCTTCCTCCGGGGCGTACTGCGTATGCTCCCGCAGTGTGGTCGTTCTCGTATCTCAGTGAGGCCGGCCGAGATATTTGCGTTGTCGCTTCCCGTTCTCTCACTCTCCCGATCGTGCATCGTCGCAAGAGTGATATTGACTCGATACCTCTGCGTGATATTAATAGACTGTAAGCATTTTATCGGAACTTGCTGGCATGTGTGCATGGGAAAGGCAATGTAAGGAGGAAAGGATGAGTATCAGAAAACAGTATCTCAAGGGGAAACCGGTCTGCAAGGTAACGTTCACCATCCCCAAGGACATGACCAGATCATCCCGGAGCGCCTATCTTGTGGGCGACTTCAATGACTGGAATGCCCAATCGACACCCATGAAACACCGCAAGGACGGATCCTTCGAGCTGAGCGTCAATCTCGAGAAGGACCGCGAATACCAGTTCCGGTATCTCCTGGACAACAACACCTGGGAAAATGACGACAGTGCAGACAGATACGTCCGCACCCCTTATGGAGACGCCGACAACTCGGTGGTGGTCGTCTGACGGCACGTGCGGATATCGGCGGGCATTACCCCCGATTTGTCGTGGAGCATGCGGTGCAGAATTTCACTGTCGCCGGAGGCACTTCTCTTCTGAGCGCCGGATAATTCGCCATCCTTCATCGAACGTGCAAGGCCCGGGAGCAGGTACGTATCTACGCCTGCCTGCGCCTTTCGGCGGCCGGCGGCCGAGCGCTCCCTGACGGCGCCCTTTCATTGCGGCCCGAGGAGATGAATGATCGGCTCTCAGGCGCGGTTCAGGTATCCCATGCAGCTCAGATGCACGAGCACGATGAGTCCTGCAACGACCGCTGCCGCGAGGCCGAACCCTGTCAGAATGACTTTCATATCACCTGCCTGACGTGTGGAATTGTCTCTTCTCTCTAGCACAGAACCGGGCCGAAAGGATATCGCCAGGATCGGTCCTTCCAGCAGGTGTGTGCCGCACGCAAAAACTGCCGGTGCGCAAGCGGGATCACTCGTGCTTTTTGAGCAGATCGCCGAGGCCCGAGACCCGTTCGGTCCTCCTGCCCACTGCGGCCGCGAAGACCTCTGGAACAGCCCAGATATCAAGGCGCCTGCGTGCCCGGGTAATCCCGGTGTACACCAGCTCTCTGCTCATGACAGGGCTGTCTTTCGGGGGAAGGAGCAGCACCACCCTCGAGAATTCCGATCCCTGGCTCTTGTGCACCGTCATGGCGAACGCGGTTTCGTGCTCGGGAAGCCGTGCAAGAGATACCTTCCGTACGGTATCCTCAGGGCCGGGGAAAAAGGCCCGGAGCTCCCCGTCTTCTTCGTCCCGCAGAACAAACCCGATGTCGCCGTTGAAAAGCCGCACACTATAGTCATTGGCGGCGACGAGAATCGGCCTGCCGTGATAGTGTTGCCTGTCCGGGCGGATAAGCCCTTTGTCGGAAAGGATCTTCTCGATGAGACGGTTGACTGCTGCCACCCCGAACGGGCCTTCTCTCAGCGCGCACAGGACCCGGAGATCCGCATACAGGGCGAATCGCTCTTCGACCCGGTTTGTGCGCAGGCAGGGGCCGTATCCATCCAGAACCACACGCTCGAGGAGCTCGGGGATCAGCTCCGCGCCGGGCACCACCCGGAACTCGACATCCGGAAAGCGCTGACCGCGTATCATATCCATACACCGTCCGGTGTCGCCGTCCCGCACCGCATCGCCGAGCCGTCCGATCCCGCTCTCGGGGCCGAAACGGTATGTCTCGCGGAGCTCGACCAGACAGTCCTGGACGCCTGTCGGACCGCCGGCGGGCAGCTCATATCCCGTGGCCTCCCGGATCAGCGCGCACGTGCGGCTCGAGTAGCACCCTCCTCCGCCGGTGCCGCAAATATCGCCGAGCACGTGCCCGGGCTCAACGGATGCGAGCTGATTCCTGTCCCCCACCAGAATGAGCCGCGACCCCGGCTTGAGGGCCTGAACCAGCAGGGCGATGAGGTTGAGCGATGCCATCGACGCCTCGTCCACCACAACCGCATCATAGGGCAGAGGATTATTGCGCGAGTGCCTCACGCGGCTGCTCCCAGGCACGACACCAAGGAGCCGGTGAATGGTGGCGGCGCGCATACGCGATACCGGGAGGTCCGCGCTAGAGTCTTGGACCGAAGCCAGCGTTTTGGCAAGGGATTCCTCGAGCCTCTGGGCGGCCTTGCCCGTCGGAGCGGCCAGCGCCACGCGGGTTTTCGGCTCGAGACGGCAGAGGACGGCCAGAATCCGCGACACCACGGTCGTCTTGCCGGTTCCAGGCCCGCCGGTGATGATGGACAGCGCGCCCTTGAGCCCGATGAGAACGGCGATCTTCTGCCAGTTGATCTTCCCGGCGTCGTCCCCGGGGAAATGCAGAGCAAGCAGGTCTCGGATACCCGGGGCATCGAGGGCCCTCTCCTGGCGGCTCAGCTCGATCAGTCTGTCGGAGAGGCACTTCTCATAGTTCCAGTATCGCCAGAGATACAGTCTCGATCCCTCATCCAGGATCATGGGCCTGAAATCTCCCGGCCTGCCCACCACCGGCGAGGAGGCGAGAGATGATCTCCACCGGTCGAGAGGCGGGCACACCACCTGCCGCCCGTCAATCTCCGCCTCGATGACGCGGCCCGCGTGAGAGGCGAGATCAATGCAGATATGGCCCTGCCTGGTGAACCTGCTCACCAGTGCGGCGGCAATGGAGACATCCCGGCTCTCGGCCCGCGAAAGGCGCTGCATGAGACGGGCGAAATGCAGGTCGATGTGAGAGAAGAACTCTGATGCGCCATTGAAGGCGTGGATATCCTCGTTCTTCAGATACGCCCCGTATCCGGTCATGTTTTCCACCCCTGTCCCATCCCTTGCGGAGACATCTCTTTCATTGCGCCAGCCTCTCGTTCAGGGCGGCGATGATCTCTTGTTCGGGCACCCTGTGGTAGAGGCCGTACTCCCGGCCCTGCGCAGGGTCAACCCCCCTGAGGAACACATAGATGATTCCTCCGAAATGCCTCTTGTACGAATATCCTTTCAGCCTGCTCTGAAGATAGCGGTGGAGGGCTGTCGTATAGAGATGATACTGCAGGATGTAGTAATTCTTCACCATCGCTTCCATCATCGCATCCCGGCTATAGTGCTCGATCCCGTCTCCCAGGTGGTTGGACTTCCAGTCCAGGAGATAGTACTTTCCACCCGAGCGAAACACCAGATCGATGAATCCCTTCAGGAACCCCGTGGTCTCATCGAAGCGCAAGTCCTCCATCATGCCGGGGAAGCTCTCCGGTACGGTGTCGCTTCCGCAGCCGCGGAAGATATCCTGAAGCATCTGCTTTGATAACCTCTTCACGGGCAGATAGAACTCCAGCTCCCTGACAGCGGCGTCACTGCGCACGGAAGAGAGAGGGGTCCCGTCCAAGGGTGCTGAGAGCACCTTTTTCACCATGTCCGCGATCACGCCCGCCCAGTCGCTTTCAAACCCGTGGAGCTTGAGCATCCGCGCCGCCAGCTCCGCTATGTCGGAATCGCCGGCCTGGAAATCCAGGGACTCGAAGATCGCGTGGAGCATGATCCCCGCCCTGGCACCACGGGGAAAGCGGAAGATGTCCCTGACACCCTGCCCCTCTCCGTCGTGTACATCTGCGGGCGATGCGTACAGAAAATCCCTGTCCGCGGCGCCTGCAGCGTGCGGGGCGCCCAGGACCATGGACGAAAAGCTCGATATGCCCCACGATTTATCGATGAAGCCCGAGAACGCCCGGCAGGAAATCCGGGACGCATCGATGCCGCGCCTCACATGTCTCGAGGGAATCTCCCGTGGAAGGTCTTTTACCGTCATGCAGCCTTTATGCTCGAGGCACAGGCGCTCCAGCCGCTTTCTCACGGTATCGCCGTCAGGGTTTGGAAGCGTGCGCGCATCTCCGTCCGCGTGCCTTTCGAACAGGTATGCGAGCGCCGAAGTCTCTGCCTGAAGAAACTTTCCCCACACCAGATAACAGCGGTTTCTCGCCCGGGTGAGCGCCACGTAGACGAGCCTCATATTCTCGGCAAGAAGTTCTCTCTCCGCCGCAATCCTGTGATCTTCGAGAGAATCCGACCCGAGGTCCAGAAATGCCCTGTAGCCGCGCGTGCTGTCATGGAAGGGGATATTCGCCTTGTCCCTCAGCTCTGACGCCCCCCACAAAAACGGGCAGAACACGATGGGAAACTCCAGCCCCTTGCTTTTGTGCACGGTGATGACTTTCACCGCATCATCGTCGCTCTCCAGCCGGATCTGGTGTTCTTCGGACCTGGGCATGGAGGGATCTCTCTGCTGATTGAGCCACTTCAGGAGCCCTCCCATACCGAGCTTTCCTTCCATGGACACCTGGTTCAGCACTTCCGAGAGGTGGAGAAAGTTCGTGAGCATGCGCTCGCCCCTGGGCAGCTTCAGGAGACGGGCTCTCACATTCTCCTCGGTCAGGAGCTTTCTGAACATCCTCATGAAGCCGCCGTGCTCCCAGATGTCGTGATACTGCCTGAACCTCTCGATCCACATCTCAAAAGTGCGCTCGTCCTTTTCCAGCCGGTCTATCTCCGATGCGTCGAGACCGAACAGCGGGCCTGCAAGCGCCGTTCGGATAAAGGGCTCCGAGTACGGCTGTGCCACAGCCCTTAGCAGGAACTCCATCTCCCGGGCCTCGTGGGTGTCGAAGACATTCTCGTCGCTTGAAATGACGCACGGGATGCCGCAAGAAGCCAGAACATCCCGGACGAGCCTCCCCTGGCTGTTCTCCCTCACTATGACGGCCACGTCCCGGGGGGCCACGGGTCTCTCTCCCAGCATCGCATTTCCTTGGTCCGCCTCTGTGAGGAGTCGGGAGATCTCCCATGCGAGCGCGTGGGAGATCCTCTTCTCCGCATCGCGCCTGTTCAGGCCGGAATGGGAATCCTCTCCGGCATACCAGATGGTCAGCGGCGCGCCGCCGGCGTCTCTGAGGACCTCGCGGGAGGGGGTTTCGCCGGAGAGCGCGGGTTTGAAGGGTATCTCTTTGAAGACAAAGGGCTCCTTGACGGCAAACAGCCGGTTCACGGCCTCCACCAGCCCGGGCTCGCTCCGCCAGTTTCTTTCCAGGGTGTGCCTGGCATCCTCCCGAACCTCCCCGGCGGCGTTCAGATACGTGAAGATGTCCGCGCCCCGGAAGCTGTAGATGGCCTGTTTCGGATCGCCGATAAGGAAGAGCGGCGCACCGGAAAATATCGTGCTGAAGATCTCGTACTGAATCGGATCGGTATCCTGGAACTCGTCGATCAGGGCTGCACGGTATCTCTCCGAGAGGTTTTCCTTCAGGGCCGAGCCGTGGTCCGAGGCGAGGCAGTCACGCACCTTGAGCAGCAAGTCGTCGAAGTGAACGACCCCGAGCTCATCCTTCTTTCCGGGGAGATGGGATCTCACGTACCTGAACATCTGCACCTTGAGCCAGACGAGGATGCGGTCCATGCATGACGTCAGATCCTCGCAGAGCTCTCTGTGGCTTTCGCATAGTCGGAAGAATTCGTGCTCCAGAGGCTCGAAGCCCTTGTTGACAGAACTCCGGACAGCTGAGGAGGTGAACTTCGAAAAATCCCTGAACAGGGGCAGAGCATGCCCGCCCGAGAAGATATAAGCGTCCATGTCCTCTGCCATCCGGAGGATGCCCCCCTGACGGTATTTATTCCGGTTGAGACCGGCATCGTTCATCAGGAGGTGCACCACCTCGCGGCCGGCCGCCATCCAGCACCGCCGCAGTGCATCGAAGCTTTCCCGGTATGCCTGGAGAAGCGGATGGATCTCGGGCTCCTGCGTGTCGGGAATCACCCGGACATCCAGGCTGGCCTTCAGATAGAGCTGCAGGAAAAAGCTGAAGCTGTATCCCTTGCGCAGCGCATAGTGAGCGAGCTCGGGCGGCATGGACGAGGTGAAATGCATCCGGTAGAAGTCTCCCACGACCTCTCTGACGAGCTCGGTCTGATCGTTTATCAGCTCATGATCGAACAGGCTTCTGCTCTCGAAGGCGAGCTCGCTCAGCACTCTCTGGCAAAACCCGTGGATAGTGAAAATAGACGATTCGTCGAAGCGCCGCAACGCATATTCCAGACGCTGTACGGCATGGCCGGGATTTTCGCAGCGCTTCACGAGCTCAAGGAGAAACGGATCCGTGCCCACACCTGTCTCAAAGCACCTCAATGCATCGTGGAGCTTTGACCTTATCCTTCCCTTGAGCTCGTCGGTCGCGGCTTCCGTATAGGTGACCACGAGGATCTCCCGCACCCGGAGCATAGTTTGGAGAAGAAGCCTGACATAGAGCGATGCGATGGTATAGGTCTTGCCCGTGCCGGCGCTCGCCTCTATGAGATGGGTGCCTTCGAGCGGGATATGAAACAGATCCAGGGGCTTCATAGCCGGCCGGACCCCCTGTGGACGATGAGCGGACCGAGCAGGCTTTCAGATATCTCCTCGAATTCCCGGTCAAGGGGATCTTTTTCCCCAAAACAGATGCGGTATGCCAGATCGCGCGCCTCCCCCGGAAACTGGGGCGTTCCCTCCCAGGCGATCCGCGCCCTTTTCAGCCTCTCTTCGCGTGACACATCCGCCTGCCTGCCCGGATTCGCGTATTTGAGCGATGTCTCCGGGAAAAACCGCAGCGGCCGGCTCATCCCATCCCAGAAGCGTTCGAGCAGCTTGATCAGGATCTCCGGGCCGTTCTCCACGCGCCTGAACTCCACCGCCTCGTCCCGGGAGATGTAGCAGCTCCTGACGTCCGGGCTTCCCGGCAGCGAGCACAGGATCAGGTGGTGAATCCATGCAGTGAAGAGATCGGACGCCCTGGTCCTGGCAGGGCGGAAAAGGACGATCCCGGCGGGCCCGTACGTGATAAGGGAGCCGGTTATGGTGAAAGGGCCGAGCGGCAGATCCACCATCGTGTTCGTGGGCATTGTGTCGGCAATGCGCTTTTTCACGGCGCGGACGAACGACTCCGACTCGTGCCGTATCCTGGAGAAGAGAATCTCTCCCGGGGCTCCGTGTGGAAGGCGGCCGCTCATCTTCATGATCCGGTACGACAGTTCGTGGTCCGCTCCCTCGAGGATGCGGGTGACATGCTCGT
>DCDF01000183.1 GCA_002316295.1 Syntrophaceae bacterium UBA1062
CCTCGATAGTGCCCGGTTTCGATCCCAGCGCCTCTGCGGCATTGGTGCCCAGGTTCATGACGACCTGGTGGATCTGGGTGGGGTCCCCCAGAACCGTATCGCATCCCACGTGGATGTTCTCCCGAAGCTCGATCGTGCTGGGCAGCGAAGCCTTCAGGAAATGCAGCGCCTCGCCCACGACGGGAGCGACCCGGAGAAGACTGCGCTGCTGTTCGTTTCTCCGGCTGAAGGCGAGGATCTGCTTCACCAGATCCTTCTGTCGATAGGCCGCCTTGAGCACCTGGTTGAGCGGCTGGTACGAAGGGGATTCCGGCCCCGCTTCTTCCAGGAGCATCTCCGTGTTGATGATGATGGGGTAGAGGATATTGTTCAGGTCATGGGCGATCCCGCCGGCCAGCCTTCCCAGGGCCTCTATCTTCTGCATCTGCCGGACCTGCTGCTCCAGCAGCGCCTCATGTGTCACGTCGTGCTCGACGACCACGTAATTGAGGACCCTGCCTGATTCGTCCCGAACGACCGAGACCGTCGCATCGAACTCGCGCCTCTCCCCGTCCTTGCGAAAGTCGCTGCGACGGCCCTTCCACACCCCGCCGTCGGCGAGTGAGAGATGGATGTCGCGGGCCATCCCGCCGTTTCCCCTGATGAAGTCAAGGGGCTTGCCTACCAGCTCCTGCTGCCCGAACCCGCTGATCCGCTCCACGGCGGAGTTCACATACTGAATCGTGCCCTCGCTGTCGGTAACGATGACCCCGTCTCCCGCGTACTCCACTGCCGTGACCAGCCGCTGGCGCTCTTTCTCGAGTATTTTATGGGCCGTCCTGTCCACCATGGTCAGGATCATCCCCTGCACCTCTCCTCCGGGGGCTTTCACCGGCTGGAGATTCCAGTCCCAGTAGGCTGTTTTCGGCCGGTCCAGAGAGCAGGAAAAGGGCTGCTCCCAGGCGCTGTACGGCTCCCCGGTCTCCACAGCCTTGGAGAAAATGTTACGGACAGCGGGGTCTGGATACAGATCGAAGTAATTCTTTCCTTCGAAGAATTTCTCCGGCCTGCCGCACACCAGGGAGAAGGCCCTGTTCACCCTGAGGAAATTGAACTGCCTGTCCAGGTACACGGTCAGGACATGGGTGTTGGCGAACATCCTCTCCAGCAGCTCATTGGATTTCTTCAGGCTTTCCTGCACCTTCTTCTGCCGGGTCACGTCCGTGACCACCCCGAGGAAAACGGGGGCTCCATCGAGCTCGAGAGGTGAGAACGAGGCAAAGACGTAGACCTCCCTGTCGCCCGAGTTCCGGAATACGATCTCCGCCCTTGTGGTGCTGTTCAGGTCCTTTGAGATGAGCCTCCGCATGTCGGCGACGCTGGAGGGGCTCACATGGTCGTACAGTGAAGTGCCGATCAGCCTTTCCAGTGGAACGCCCAGCATGTTCGCCATCTGCCTGTTACAGTAGAGGATGATGCCGTCGTTGCTCACCGTCACCGTCCCCTCGCTCATCTCCTCGATGATGATTCGGTAGGGACGGTCGGCTTCCTTCAGGGTGAAAACCTGTTCGCCCCGGGCGCCCGAAACTACGATGGCATCGATCTCCCCCTGACGAATGGCGTTCAGGTTATCTTCCGCCTCACGGAGGCGCCATCTGAGGTTGTCGATTTCCTCAAGCAGCTCTTTTCTGGTTTTCTCACTCATGATTCCCGCTCGTCGCTGCACACTGTTTCATCACCCATACGATCAGCTCTTGGGTGTGATATTCATGCCCTTGATCACCTGGTCTGCGTCGGAGAGATCGCCGATGAACTTCCTCAAGGGCAGAGGGAGCTTTTTTACCAGGGTGGGCGTTGCGATAATGTCCGCCTCCTGGGCCAGCTCGGGTTGCTGATAAATATCGACCACTTCGAGCTCGTACTTCCCTTTCAGGTGCTCTTCGCAGATCCTTCGCAGATTCCTGATCGCCCGCGCTGACTTCGGTGTCGATCCGGTGACATACAAACGGAGGACATACCGCTGTTCCTGTCCGCCCCGCAATACCTTCTCGAAAGCCTCGGTTGCGATCTCGCTGTCCTTCTTCTTTGCCATGTCCGTCTCTCTCGCTCGGCTGAAACAGGCTACACCCTGCGCACATCCAGACCCACCAGCACCCGTTCCGTGTTGGAGAGATCCCCGATGATCTTCTTGAGGGGAGGAGGGAGCTTCCGCACCAGCGTGGGCACGGCAAGAATCTGGTCACCCTGCGCCAGCTGCGGGTTATCCAGAAGATCGACCACCTCGATGCGGTACTTGCCGGCCAGATACTCTTCACAGATCTTCTTCAGATTCGCGAAGGCCTGCACCGACTTCGGGGTCTGTCCTGCAACGTAGAGCCTCAGTTCCCATATCTCGTCGTCATTTCCCTCTTTCATGCGCTCTCCCGAATCCTTCCCAGTCATCCGCCCGTCAATGAATGTCTTGCCTTCCTCCCGGTCTTTTCACACCCTCCGCGCCGTCCGCAGGAGCAGAGGACCTTGTGAGAGGCCGCCGGGTCCGTCACGTTTCCGCCTTGCGGCTGGTGCCCATTTCCTTCCTTTTCCGGAAGATGGTCTCCATTTTGAGCTTCTCCAGCCGGATCCTGCCTTCGAGCTCTTTCTCCGCGCTCTCGTACTCGGAGCGCAGGCGCGTTATCTGATCCTCCAGAAGGGCCCGCCTCTTCTTCCTGTCCTCCTCCAGACGTTCGATCTCAAGCCTGAGAGCGGCCTCCTGCGCCCTCTCGTCGTCCTCCCGGGCAACCCGAGCGGACCCCGCCAGCACACCCTCAGGGCCTGTGTAAGTGTCCACCAGATCAATGCCCTGATCCGTGAGCAGAAACTCCCTTACCTGATTGGAGTGCGACATGCCGCGGGACTTGAGGATTGATATGCCCCGGTTGCGCTCGCCCCCCGCCTCCAGATTCTGCAGCTTCATCCAGGAATCCGCCAGAGACGAGATGCCCACGTCGGTCAGCTCGGCGTCTGTGCCTCCCTGGGTCAGCGAGGTGAAGAGGATTGTGATGTTCCTCGCCTTGAGGTAGTCCACCAAGCGCGAGAGCATGAGCCTCACATCCCGCAGGGACCCCACCTGAGAGAGGTTGGTAACCGGGTCGACGACCACGGTTGTCGGCCTGAAGTCGTCGATCATGAACTGCATGGACATGAGATGGTGCTCCAGACCATGTATGGTAGGGCGTTGACCGACGATCTTCAAGATGCCTTTCCCTGTCCACTGCTCAAGGTCCAGGCCGATGGATCTCATGTTGCGCACGACCTGCTGCGCGGATTCCTCGAACGCGAAGTACATGGTCTTCTCGCCCCTGCGGCACGCAGCGTCCGCAAAGGACGCTGCAACCGTCGTCTTGCCTGTCCCTGCGGTGCCTGACACGAGGATGAGAGACCCCCGGTAGAAGCCTTTCCCCCCCAGCATGGCATCCAGCCGGGGGATACCGGAAGAGACACGCTCTTCTCCGACGGCATAGTCCAGCTTCACGGAGGTGATAGGCAGTACCATGAATCCGCGGTCGCTGATGAGGAACGGGTATTCGTTGGTCCCGTGCTCCGAGCCCCGGTACTTTAAGACGCGCAGCCTCCGGGTGGAAACCTGATCGGTTACCCTGTGGTCGAGCAGTATCACACAGTCGGAGACATACTCTTCCAGTCCTTCACGGGTCAGAGATTCCGCCCCGCGCTCTCCTGTGACGATCGTACTTATGTTCTTGTCCTTGAGCCAGCGGAAAAGCCTTCGGAGCTCCGCCCGCAGAATGGAGACATTCGACAGCCCGGAAAACAGTGTTTCAATGGTGTCCAGCACCAACCGCCTGGCGCCCACGGTGTTGATGGCATGCGACAGGCGGATGAAAAGCCCTTCCAGGTCGTACTCGCCCGACTCTTCGATCTCTGAGCGCTCCACCCTCACATAGTCCATGTACAGGAGGTTCGCGTCGCACAGCTCGGGAAGGGAGAGTCCCAGTGAGGCGGAGTTGGCGATCAGCTCGTCCGCGGTCTCTTCGAAGGAAACGAACACCCCTGGCTCTCCGAACTCGGTCGCGCCCTTCACGAGAAACTCCATTGCGAACATGGTCTTTCCCGTACCCGGTCCGCCGGTCACCAGCGCGGTGCGTCCCTTGGGCAGGCCGCCCTGCGTGATCTCGTCGAAGCCTCTGATCCCGGTAGGCGCTTTTTCCAGCCTGTGTTCCACGTATGTTCTCTCTTTGCCGCTGAGCATAGGCGATACCTCTCTTACGGTTTGATGAACAGAAACATACAAGGATGCAGGTCAGAATGAATTTCATAGCATATCCGAGCGGGAAAGCAAGAGATGATTTATTTATTTTTCAGCAAGATTAGTCAATGAATTCCCAGAATCCGTGCTCACAGGTCCGGGATCTCTTCGAGACAGGAGGGATAGGCCATCCATCTTTCGCAAAAGAATGACGGCATGAGCACTCTATGTTCATGCGCGGTCCGCAAGAGCCGCGCAGTCCGGCAACGGTGCGGAAGGGCCAGACTCCTGCACGGGCAAGACAGGCAGGCCCTACTCCTCCTCGAAGCGCTTCTGGCACTCCGGACACAGGCCGTGACTGAACACCGCGTCGGAGTGGGCCTCGATATACTCCTCGAGCTGGTTCCAGTATCCGCGGTCGTCCCTGATCTTCTTGCAGGATGCACAGATGGGAACGAGCCCTTTGAGTGTCTTGATCCTTTCCAAGGCGAGCTTGAGCTCTTCGATGAGGTCCTGTTTTTCCTCTTCGATGCGTTTGATGTCGGTGATGTCGCGCACAATGGAGTGATATCCGAGGATATCTCCCTGGGCCGATTTCCTGACACTCGAGGTATAGAGACAGGTTATTATGGTCCCGTCTTTCCTTTTGAGGAGCACCTCGAAATTTCTGACCGACCCCCTGTCTTCGACCTCCTGCTGGAACTTGTCGCGCTCGTCTCTCGTGGCATAGATCTGCATGACATCGAGCCCGATCATCTCTGTCCGCGGATAGCCGAACAGCTCCAGCGCCGCTTCGTTGGCGTCGAGTATGACGCCGTCGCGCGACGTGGTATATATGGCGTCACGGGAGTCCTCAAACAGGCTCCGATACCGCTGCTCGCTCTCAGTGAGCATCTCTTCCGCCCGCTTCCGGGAGACCAGCCTTCCGAGACGCGAAGCGATGAGATCGAGGAGTCTCTTTTCTTCCCGTGTGAAGGGACCTTCGAACCGCAGAGGCCTTTCCTGAAGGTAGAACACCTCCAGAGATCCCACTGCCCGGCATCGGGATTGGATCTCGCTCTCCATATGCCAGGGTGTCTGCTGGAAGTTCTCGGTGAGATACATGCCGCCGTCGATGGTAAGACGGGCAGCGGTGATGTCTGGATAGGTCGTGATGCCGGGAACGAGCTTCAGCACTCCCTGGACGATCTCCGGGAAGGTGCGGCCTTTGAGGTCGATGACCTCGGATATCTCATAGAGACAGTTGAGCTCGCGGATGCGCTCTGAGAGGTCTCTCGCAGTGCTCTTCAGGTCTTCCCGGTCGTGCATGATCCGACTTATGTCGCGGATGATCCCCACATAGCCGGCAATGCCGCCTTGTGCATCTTTCACGGGGTGAAGGGAGACCTGGCAGTCCGCCTCCGACGCGTCCGCGCCCAACAGTCTGACCTCCCTTGAATCCACACCGCCTTCCCGTGCCTCCCTGAAAAGTCTGTCCGCCTCCGCGGGGTTCAGGAAAAACTGCCTGAAGGCCTTACCCGGGATTTCATGCTTCCCGCACCCGGTGAACAGGAAAAAAGCCCCGTTGGCGTCCACGACAGACCCCTGCTCG
This sequence comes from Syntrophaceae bacterium UBA1062, assembly GCA_002316295.1. Taxonomy (GTDB): domain Bacteria; phylum Desulfobacterota; class Desulfomonilia; order UBA1062; family UBA1062; genus Phosphitivorax. The sequence continues at coordinate 5,814 of DCDF01000183.1, forward strand.
TCACAATAGACGAGGGCGTCGGGATTGTGATCGAAAAATCTCTTATATACCCCGCCCGGGGTCCCGGCGACAGTTTCGTGTGTAGAATCGTTCCTTTTCATGGTCGGTTCTTTTTGAGGCGATCCTGAAGTGAGATGTACACCACCCGGGCCTTTTTGTACATTCGAAAAATTTACAAGGCGCTTCGCAATCCTTCGACCCATTCTGAAAAGCCGTAACGAAGCCGCCTCCGTTTGCCGGGATAATTCCATATGTTTTTCTGAAAAAGGCCCTTCGTATGCCGTGGCATGCTCCATGCTTAGCCTGAAGCAAGCGTTTATTGATGTCTTTTGTGGTGCCCCTGCCGAAGGCGGGCGCCGGGAGTCTTTATTTCATGGAAGCCGAGAAGAAGGGGGCTCGCAGATGATGATCCAGAACCTGGCGGAAGTCATTCAGAAAAATGAGTATCTCATCACCAGGGAATTGGTCGGGGAGATCCGGAAAATGCCGGAGGTCAGGCATTACCGCAGCATCATGGACGACGTCCTGTTCGACAATGTCCACAATGTCCTGTACCACGTGTACAAGCGGCTGCCCCACTGGCACCGCCACCACGCATCGAAAAACACCGTGTTTTCCTTTTATTCCGACCTCGGCAGGCAGAGGTGCCGGGAAAAGGTCCCCCTGCAGGAGACGATCAGAGTTCTCTTCTCCATCAAGAGAGGGATTTGCCGGTGCATATCAGAGCGAAGGGCTCTTGACAAAGGATTCACGCTCGATCAGCTCGCCGAGTTCTTCTCCCTCGTCAATCATTTTTTCGATCGTGTGGCCCATGCCGTAATATCAGGCTACCTGGAGGCCACGCCCACAAGGGAGGGCGTCGGGCAAAAACGCATGCAGTGATGTCCCGCCGGGGGTTTCCGAAAAATTCCGTCTGCACCGACGGACGTCCGACACATTATTCTTCCTCCTCGAATCTGGGCTGGGGACCGGGCACAATACCGGCGATGTCCGGGTCTTCTCCGCCGGGATGAGGCTCCTTGCCGGATTTCAGCTCCTTGCGTTCCGACCTGCGGG
>DCDF01000055.1 GCA_002316295.1 Syntrophaceae bacterium UBA1062
CGGTCCGGAAATAGAGACGGGAGAAGATTTACTCCGGCATCAGAGAACTGCCGGCGGTTCATGTATGGGTTTTCTCATGCAGTCACATTCGTCCGGATGTATCCGGCGATATAATCCCATCCCGACCAGAGGGTGAAGAAGAGCGCGATCCAGAGGAAGAACTCGCCGGCCTCCTGGAACTGCAGTCCCAGGACCGGGTAGTGAACCAGCAGCGGGATGACTGCCGTGCACTGAAATGCCGTCTTGTACTTTCCGAGCCAGCTCGCGGAGATCACCACATGCCTCTCGGAAGCCAGGCCCCTCACGCCGGTCACCGCGAGCTCCCGGGCGATAATGAGAGCGACGATCCATGCAGGCACTCTGCCCAGCGGTATGAGCATGATGAGGACGGTCGCTATGAGCAGCTTGTCCGCCAGGGGATCCAGGAGCTTTCCCAGATCGGATACGATGTTCATCCGGCGGGCGAAGTACCCGTCCAGATAATCGGTGATGGTGGCCGCGGTGAAGAGAACCGCGGCGATGAGAGAAGTGTAGAGGTTATCGAAGAGGAGCAGTACGGCAATGACCGGTACCGCAGCGATGCGGGATATGGTCAGTGCATTTGCAATGTTCATCCCCGATCATTTCCTCCCTCCATTGAAAATTGCAAGCACATTCTTAACATACTCGCGCGTCTCTTGGTAGGGGGGAATTCCGTCGTAGCTGTCGACCGCCCCGGGCCCGGCGTTGTAGGCCGCCAGCGCCTTGCTGATATCTCCTTGGTATCGTTTCATGAGGTAGGAAAAGTACCTGGTTCCGGCGGTGATGTTCTCGTGGGGATCCCACGGATCGCGTATGCCCATCAGCGACGCGGTCTGGGGCATGAGCTGCATGAGCCCCATGGCACCTTTGGGTGACCGCGCTCTGGGGTTGAACTGAGACTCCACCTGGACGATCCCCCTGATCAGCTGCGGGTCTATGCCCTCACTCAAGGCGATCTGCTGGATCAGTCCGTCATAGTCGGTCTTGGTGTACTTGTGCCGGGGCTCATAGGTTCGCTCCTTCAGGTATACGTCCCAGCTCTTTCCCGTGGGACGGTTCGTGAAGCACATGGTCCCGTCCGGCAGCCGCTTCATGTAGATATCGGCCGCAGCCGGAGGCACGTACAGAACAAGGATCGAAAGAACGCCGCACAGGCACCCCGCGGAAATCGCCCTGAACATGTATCTCAATCTATGCCCTGAAAATTTCATTACATACTTATCGTCATGCGGATTTTTTTCTCCACACCCTCTTCTTCCGTCAGCGGCCGCGGCTTACCTCGGCCGGAGGGAGGCTCACTCCTTTGGCCGCGCGCTTCCGGGAGAGAAATACGCGGATCCTCGTACCCTTGCCCACTGCGCTGTTCACGGTGATGAAGCCTCCGTGCTCTTCGATGATCATGTAGACCTTCGAGAGCCCGAGGCCCGCACCCCGCACTTTTGAGGTATAGAACGGATTGAAGATGTCCTTGATCTCGTCATCGGGAATACCCTTGCCTGAGTCGATGACGTCTACGATGAGGTAATGCGGATGCAGGGCCACGTCCACCTCTAGGACCCCCTTGCCCTGCATGGACTCGCATGCATTGACGAAAAGGTGCCAGAAGGCCTCCACCAGATAACTGCGGTCGGCCTCGATCTCTTCGAGGTTCTCGGGCGTGTTCACCTCATAGGCCACCCCGCTGAACCTGCCGGAACCGAAGGTTTTGATGAGGGCTTCATCAATGACCTCTTCGATATCGGTCTTGGTGAAATTGGGCCGGTGAATCTTGGTGTAGTTCACATAGTCCTCGATATCCATGATCATGGCCTCGAGCCGTTTCACGTCTTCGATGATGTAGTCGACATACACCTTCTGAGTGGAGTTCTCTCCCACTGACCGGCTCAGCCTCCGGGAGAACCCCCCCAGCGAGGTGAGCGAGTTGCGGATCTCGTGAGCCACTCCTTCCACCACCTTGCCCAGCGATGCGAGCTTCTCCGCGTTGATGATCTGCCTCCGCATCATCTCGATATCCGTCAGGTCTCTCACCACCAGGACGGCACCGCCCGCATATTTTTCACTCTTCAGCGGAGATGCGCTCAGGAGCCCTGAAAAAATGCTCCCGTCGACCTTTCTGAACGCGTATTCCTGCTCCAGGCGATCAAGCCCGCTCGAGAAAGCCTGCCTGATGTCGGCATGGATGTGCACGCTCGGGTCGGGGATGAGAACGTCCACGGGCTTGTTCTTCATCTCGCACAGCTCGCCCCAGAACTTCCGGGCCATGGAGTTCATGAACTGGATCGTTCCCCTGCTGTCGATGGTGACCACCGCCTCTCCCATTGTTTCGGTGATGGTCACCAGGTAATCCTTGTAGGCGTCTCCCCGGCTCTTGAGCCGTATGTTTTCAAGCAGAATCTCATGCTCTCTGATGAGCTTGTTGGCCACATGGACCAGATCGGGCGGAGAAAGGGGTTTTGTGATGTAATCACTCGCACCGGCCTTCATGGCCTGGACAGCCACATCTTCCGAGCCCTCGCCGGTAATGAACACCACAAAGGCGTTGGGGTCTTTCTCTTTGATCTTCTTGAGCACGTCCAGGCCGTCGAGCTCAGGCATGAGGTAGTCGAGGAAGACGAGGTCCGGCTTCTTCTCCTCAAAGGCGACGTACGCCTGTCTGCCGTCAAAGGCCTGGAGCACCTCGAACCCGTACTCGGACAGGGTCTCCCTCACCACTTCGTTGACATGGCGGTTGTCGTCTGCTATCAGGATTTTCCAGGCTTTTTTCTGTGGTTCATTCATCATCAAAAATCCGTACTCTCACTATCTCGTCTTGCGGCAAGCTATTCTTTACCTCTATTATACCCTTTCCTGATGGTAATACAACACCGGGCGCGATCTCGGAAAGCGGGAATATGACGAACGTCCTGCGTTCCATCCCGGGGTGGGGAATAACCAGATCGGGCGCTGATACCCGTACCTCGTCCAGCATCAGGATGTCGATGTCGATGGTCCTGGGGGCGTGGTGGTAAGGCCGTTCTCTTCCGAGATCGTCTTCTACGCCGCGGCAGATTCCCAGAAGCTCCCGCGGCGTACCCTCGTATTCGACTGCGACTGCGAGGTTATAGTAATGCTGCTGAGGCTCATCGACCTCCACGGCACGGGTTTCATAGACGCGGGAGACGGCCGTGATCCCGACGCCCCTGTGCCGGAGCTTTTCCAGAGCTGTCTTCAGGTGTTTGATCCTGTCTCCGAGGTTCGAGCCGAGGGAGAGATACCCTCTCATGCTAGACGACCGGATTCCTCAGCACCCCGATCCCCTGGATCCCGATCTCTACCTCGTCTCCCCGATTCATGGGCCCGATGCCCGCTGGGGTGCCCGTGGCGATGACATCACCGGGGTTCAGCGTCATGACGTGCGACACGAACTCCACGAGATCAAAGGAGTTGAAGATCAGGTTCGCGGTGCTGGACGACTGCCGGATCTCTCCATTGACCCGTGCGGTCAGCTCGAGGTCATGGGGGTCATGGAGATCGGTTACGATCCACGGTCCGAGCGGTGCGAACGTGTCGAACGATTTCGCACGGGTCCACTGTCCGTCTTTTGCCTGGAGGTCGCGCGCCGTGACATCGTTGAAGCAGGTGTACCCGAGAATGAAATCCCGGGCGGATGCTGCGGGAGCATCCTTGCAGGTTCTTCCGATCACCACGGCGAGCTCGGCCTCGTAATCCACCCGGGAGGACTGTGAAGGGTAGCGGATCGCCTCCCCGGGGCCGATGACGGCGGTGGAGGGCTTGATGAACAGCACCGGTTCCTTCGGGATCTCATGGGCCATCTCCCGGGCATGATCGCGGTAGTTCAGACCCACGGCCACGATCTTGCCCGGAACGACCGGAGCGAGAAGGCGCTCGAGATCGACACGGCCGCCGGTCGTGCGGGTGCTGGAGTCGTAGCGCAGGAAGTTTTGGCCGTCTTCCGTGGCAAAGCCCACGACCCCGCCTCCTCGAGCGATGCCTCGTCCTATCTTCATGAGCTGAGCCCCAGCACATCCATCATGGAGTACAGCCCCGGTTCCCTGCCCCTGATCCATCGCGCCGCGCGTATAGCGCCCTGGGCGAAGTTCTGTCTGGTGTGCGCCCGGTGGGTGATCTCGATGCGCTCGTTGTTGCCGGCGAAGAACACGGTGTGGTCTCCTACGATATCGCCCGCTCTGAGCGTCTGTATCCCGATCTCGCCCCGGGGTCTGGGCCCGATCATCCCGCGACGCTCATACCGGGCCAGATTTTTCAGGTCTTCGCCTCTGGCCTGTGCGACCGCGCGGGCAAGCCCCATCGCGGTGCCCGACGGGGCGTCTTTCTTCAGACGGTGGTGCGTCTCCACGATTTCCACGTCGTAGTCGTCTCCCAGCAGGCTCGTCAAAAGCGAGGCCACCTTGAACATGACATTGACGCCGATGCTCATGTTCGGCGCCATGACTATCGGGATGCGCTCAGCGCATGAATGTATCTCGCCGATTTCCCCATCCGTGAACCCGGTGGTGCCGATCACCATCGCCTTGCCGGCGGATGCGGCATACCGTGTCGTAGCGACTGCGGCCTCAGGAAAAGTGAAGTCGAGGATCACCTCCGCATCGCGGAACGCCTCCTCCACGGTGTCGCTCACCTTCACACCCCTGGCGCCTCCGCCTATGATGGTCCCGACATCCGAACCGATGCAGGGATGTCCGGGAGCTTCCAGCGCTCCCGCGATCTCCATATCCCCGGATTCCACCACGCCACGGACAATGAGTGAGCCCATCCTGCCCGCGGCCCCGGTAACACCTGCTCTGATCATAGGATCATCCTCCGGATATGTTCATCCAGTCTTATGCACCTCAGCCGATGCATCCGTATTTCTCAAGTACCTGCGCAAGCTTTTTCCTGTTTCCCTCGGTCATTGCGCACAGCGGCAGCTTGAATTCCTCTCCCACCTTTCCCATGAGGGCGAGCGCCGTCTTCACTGGAATGGGGTTGGTCTCGATGAACATGGCGTCATTCATCTCCAGAAGCTCGAAATGGATCTTCCGGGCGGTCTGCTCGTCACCCGCGAACCATGCCTTCATCATAGCGGAGACCCTGCCGGGCAGGACATTGGCCGTCACCGAGATGGCTCCCGTTCCTCCCACGCAGAGGATGGGGAGGTTCAGGGCATCCTCTCCGGAGAGGACGCAGAAATCGTCCCTGGTGTCTCGAACCACATACGAGCACTTGACGAGATCGCCGCTGGCTTCCTTGATACCGACGATTACATCGATCTTCGCCAGGGCGGTTATGGTTTCCACGGACATGTTCACCCCGGTCCTCCCGGGAACATTGTAGAGGACCTGCGGGATGTCGCATGCGGCCGCCACGGCGGCATAGTGCTCATAGAGGCCCTTCTGGGTGGGCTTGTTGTAGTAGGGGGTGATGAGCAGAGCAGCGTCCGCCCCCGCCTCCTTGGCATGCCTGGTGAGCCGTATTGCCTCTGCGGTGGAGTTGGAGCCGGTGCCGGCGATGACCGGAACCCTTCCGCCCACCTCCGCCACACAGATGTCGATCACCCGTTCGTGCTCCTCATGGGTGAGCGTCGCCGACTCCCCGGTGGTCCCGCAGGGCACGATGCCCGAAACGCCGGCATCGATCTGAAAGTTGATCAGGTTCCTGAAGGACTGCTCGTCGATCTTCCCGTCCTTGAACGGAGTTATGATAGCAACGATCGCTCCTGAAAACATCTCTTTCCCCCGTTTATTTGAGAATCGCTTTCGGGACAGTCTCTCCCAACACCAGGTCTTCATAGGACTGTCTCTTCAATACCACATAATATCGTGTGCCATCCACCAGAACCTCCGGCGGCTTCGGCCGCGAGTTGTAGTTGGAGGCCATGGTGAATCCGTAGGCGCCGGCGCTCATCACCGCGATCATGTCCCCCCGTCCCAGCATCGGAAGATCCCTGTTCTTGGCCAGGAAGTCGCCCGATTCGCAGATTGGCCCCACCACGTCCACCTTCTCCCGGGCCTCGGGCTTGTCCTCAAGCGGCCTGATGTCGTGGTAGGCCCCGTACAGAGAAGGCCGGATGAGATCGCTCATCCCGGCATCCACCACGATGAATGTCTTGGTCCCGGTCTGCTTGCGGTAAAGAACGCTGGTGACGAGAATGCCGGCGTTTCCAACGATCACCCTGCCCGGCTCGAATATCACCTTGAGACCCAGGGGTCCCACCGCATCGAGGACCGCCCTGACATAATCCCTCGGATGGGGCGGCTCTTCGTCGGAATAGGTGATGCCGAGCCCCCCGCCCAGATCAAGATACTTGAGCTCGATTCCGTGCTCTTTGAGCCTGTTGATGAGCATCTTGAGCCTCTGAACCGCATCGATGAAGGGGCTCAAGTCCGTGAGCTGGCTGCCGATGTGACAGTCGATCCCCACGATCTCTATGTTCTCCATATCCCGCGCCTTGAGGTACTGTGCGAGCGAGGCCTCGACATCAATCCCGAACTTGTTCTCCCTCATGCCGGTGGAGATATAGGGATGGGTCATGGGGTCCACATCCGGATTGACGCGGATCGAGATCGGGGCCTTCTTCTCCAGAGTTCCCGCGCACTCGTTGATCACTTCCAGCTCCTGCTCGCTCTCGATGTTGAACATCATGATGCCGGCAGCGATCGCCATTTCGATTTCACCGGTGGTCTTGCCAACTCCCGAGTACACGATTTTCTCCCCCGGAACGCCCGATTTCAGCGCCCGGTAGAGCTCGCCCCCAGAAACCACGTCGGCGCCCAGACCATGCCGGGCCATATACGTCAGGATGGCGAGGCTCGAGTTGGCCTTCATGGCAAAGCAGGTCTGGTGGTCCACCCCGGAAAGAGGCTCCTCGAAGGCCTGAATATGACGGTGAAGAGTGGGAAGACTGTAGCAGTAGAACGGTGTACCCACCTCCCGTGCGATCGCTTCCAGAGGCACCTCTCCGCAGTGGAGCTTCCCCTGCCTGTACTCGAAATCATGCATGGAATCTTCCCCCTGTTGACGTTGTTCCTATCACCACAGACTTATTATTTTCTTACGACCTTCGCATCGGTCATCCAGAAGAGACTCCCCTTCCGGAAGGCCAGCCGGTAGACCATATAAGGCTCGTCCGGCCTCGGATCAGTCATCCTGATGACAGCGGCTTCCTCGGCGGGCTTTTCGTCCTTCTGCACCAGATCATCCGTACAGGAGGGGCATATCCCCTTGGGTTTCCCCAGGAGAAGGACGTTTCCTCCCGCGACATTGCACTCGGCCTCCACCACCACCTCGTCCCCGATGAATTTGGCTGAGGCTATCCGAACCGGGTCCGGCAGACCGGGCGGCAGCGGCGGGAGCTTTCTTCCGCATCCCGCGCAGAGCACGAGGACGGCGCCGAGCAGACAGACGGTCTTCACCAGGCGTTCAGACGTCAAGGCTCTCCACCCGCGCGTGTGCATCTTCGAGCATGGTTTTCACGTTTTTCCTGGCCGTGCCGCCATAGCTCCTTCGGCGGTCGACAGAGCTTTCCGGCCTGATCACCGAGACGATGTCCGGCCCGAACGCATCGCTGAACTTCCTGAAATCCTCGCTGCTCATGTCTTCGAATGTTCCGCCTTCGGATACGAGCGATGATACGATCTCCCCGGTGATGCGGTGGGCCTCACGGAACGGCACGCCCTTTTCGACGAGATAGTCCGCCACGTCCGTGGCGGTGATGAATCCGGCCTTCAGCGAGCGTTCGAGCGCCTCACGGTTCACCTGAAGCCCCTGCACAAGCCCTGTCATTACCTCCAGGCACATGAGCACCGTGTCCAGACTTTCCATGACAGGCGCCTTGTCTTCCTGCATGTCGCGGTTATACGCCAGGGGCAGGGCCTTCATCATGGTGAGCAGGGCCACAAGGTTCCCGTAGACGCCACCCGTCTTTCCCCTCACCAGCTCGGCCGCGTCCGGGTTCTTTTTCTGCGGCATGATGGAGCTGCCCGTACAGAAGGCGTCAGGCAGCACGATCCAGGAAAATGGCTGAGAGCTCCAGATGACGATCTCCTCGGCCAGCCGGCTCAGGTGCATCATGATGAGAGCGGCACAGAACGCGGCCTCCAGTGCGAAATCCCGGTCGCTCACGCCGTCGATGGAGTTCCTGCCGGGCTCGTCGAATTTGAGCGCGGCCGCGGTCATGAACCGGTCGATGGGGTGCGGGGTGCCGGCAAGGGCGGCGCTGCCGAGCGGGGATACATTGAGCCTTCTCACAGCGTCTCCCGCGCGCTCGAAATCGCGCACGAGCATCTCGAAGTAGGCCAGCAGATGGTGGGCCAGCGAGACGGGCTGAGCGTGCTGCAGGTGCGTCATGCCCGGTATGATCGTATCCACGTGGTCTTCCGCCTTCTGCACGACGGCGGCCATGAATGTCTTGAGCGAGGCCCGGACCTCGGCGAGGCGGTCCCTCACGAAGAGCCTGAAATCCACCGCCACCTGGTCGTTCCTGCTCCTGGCCGTATGCAGTTTCTTGCCGGCCTCTCCGATCCTTTTCGTGAGCTCCACCTCGATGTTCATGTGAACATCTTCCAGGGAGGGGTCGAAAACGAACGTGCCGCTTTCGATATCTCTGCCGATCTCCTTCAGGCCTTCCAGAATAGCGCAGGCCTCCTGCTCGCTCAGAAGGCCGGCGGCCAGGAGCATCTCCGCGTGGGCTATGCTGCCCTCGATATCATGGAAGGCGAGCCTCCTGTCAATGCTCACCGATTCGGTGAAGCGCTCCACCAGGCTGCTGGTTTCCTGGCCGAACCTGCCTGACCACGGTTTTTTCTTCATTTCATCAACTGATTCCTGATACGGAGCCTCAGCGAGTTGATCCTGATGAACCCGCCGGCATCCTTCTGATTGTAGACCTCGTCCTCACCGAACGTCGCGATCTCCGGGTTATAAAGCGATTTCTCCGCTCTCCTGCCCGTGACGATACAGTTCCCCTTGTAGAGCTTGAGCCGCACGTCTCCGGTGACCCCCTTCTGGGTCTCATCGATGAGCACCTGAAGCGCCTCCCGCTCCGGCGCGAACCAGTAGCCGTTGTAGACCATGGTGGCGTAGCGCGGCATGAGCTCGTCCCGCAAGTGCATGACCTCCCGGTCCATGGTGATCTGCTCGATCGCCCGGTGGGCGACCTTCATGATGGTCCCCCCCGGCGTCTCGTAAACGCCCCGCGACTTCATGCCCACATAGCGGTTCTCCACGATGTCCACCCTGCCGATGCCGTTCTTCCCGCCGAGCTCGTTGAGCCTAGCGAGGAGACGTGCGGGGCTCAGCTTCTCACCGTCGACGGCCACGGGATCGCCGTCTTGAAAAGAAATCACGACCGTGGTGGGGGTGTCCGGCGCCTGCTCGGGGGAGCACGAGAGCACGAACATGTCCTCCTGTGGCTCGTTCCACAGATCTTCCAGGATGCCGCCCTCAAAGCTGATGTGCAGAAGGTTCCTGTCCATGCTGTACGGCTTGTTCTTGGTGACCGGCACGGGAATTCCGTGCGCCTTGGCGTAGTCGATCATCTTGTCCCGGGACCTCAAGTTCCACTCGTCCATCTTCCAGGGGGCGATGACTTTGATGGAGGGGTTGAGCGCCCAGAACGTGAGCTCGAAGCGAACCTGATCGTTGCCCTTGCCGGTGGCGCCGTGTGCAACGGCCTGAGCCCCCTCTTTCCGAGCTGTCTCGATGAGCTTCTTGGCGATCAGCGGCCGCCCCAGGGTGGTGCCCAGGAGATACAGGCCTTCGTACGCCACGTCCGCCCGGTATGCAGGAAACACGTAGTCGCGCACGAACTCCTCCCGGAGATCGTCGATGTAGATCTTCGACGCCCCGGTCGCGAGAGCCTTTTCTTCCAGGCCCGTGAGCTCCTCCGCCTGACCCAGATCCGCTGCGTAGCAGATCACCTCATACCCGAACTCGTCCTGGAGCCATTTGAGAATGACCGAGGTATCGAGCCCGCCCGAATATGCCAGTACGACTTTCTGTGCACTCATATCTCACTCACCTTCCTTCGTGACGTAGGAGAAAATCCATGATGACTTCCTGAACATAGAGCCTGTTCTCCGCCTGCTCCCATACGATGGAGCGGGGACCCTCCAGGACCTCTTCCGCGACCTCTTCTCCACGGTGGGCGGGCAGGCAGTGCATGAACACGGCATCCCCGGCCGCCCGGTCCATCAGCTCTCCGGTAACCGCATAGCCTTTGAACGCCTGCCTCCTGAGCCCCGCCTCGCTCTCCTGCCCCATGCTCGCCCATACGTCGGTGTTGACGGCGATGGCGCCCTGCACCGCTTCCGCCGGATCCCGTACCAGGGTGATCTTTCCCCCGCGGGCCCGGGCATCGGCCATGATCTCTACATCCGGATCATACCCTGAAGGGCACGCGAGCATAAGCTCGAAGCTCAGGAGCGAAGCGGCGTTGATCCAGGAGTTGGCCATGTTGTTCCCGTCGCCGATCCAGGCGACCTTTTTGCCCTCCAATGTCCCGAAGCGGTTCTGGAGGGTGAAGCAGTCGGCCAGGACCTGGCAGGGATGCAGAAGGTCGGTCAGGGCGTTGATCACCGGCACATCCGCCCATTCGGCCATCTCCTGAACCCGGTCGTGCCCGAATGTCCGCATGACGATGCATTCGCAGTATCCGGAAAGAATGCGCGCGGTGTCCCTGAGCGGCTCTCCCCTGGCGATCTGAGAGCCTTCCGGCGTCAGGACGATGGGGTGCCCTCCCATCCGGGCCACCCCCACCTCGAAGGAAACTCTGGTCCTGGTGGACGCCTTCTCGAACAGCAGCACCACTGATTTCCCGGCCAGACTCGCCGGCGGGATGTTCTCTTTGTGGAGACGAGCCTGGGAAAATATCTCCTGGATCTCTTCACTGCTCAGATCGGTAATCGAGAGGAAATCCCTGTGCCCCATCACACTCCCTTTTCTTTGAGTATTTTGTGGATCTTTTCCACCGCCTCGTTGCACTCTTCACGCGAGATGATGAGCGGTGGAACAAGCCTGATGACACTGCCCTGGATCACGTTGAGCAGAATCCTCTCCTTCAGCGCGTCCTTTGCGAGAGACGAGAGGTCCGCATCGCACTGAATGCCGATCATGAGCCCCCGGGAGCGGATCTCGCGGATGCCCGGGTGAAGACGTGCGAGCTCTCCGAGCCTCTCGGTGAGATATGCGCCTGTCTCCCGGCACCGGCGGGCTATTCCCTGTTCGAGCATGACGGTGAGCGTGGCAAGCGACGCCGCCATGGCAAGAGGGTTGCCTCCGAAGGTGGATGCATGGCTCCCGGGATCGAATGCCTCCGCGACATCACGCCGCGCGACTACCGCTCCTACGGGAAATCCGTTTCCGAGGGCTTTGGCCAGGGTCATGATATCCGGAACCACCCCATCGTGCTGATAGCAGAAGAGCTCGCCTGTCCTCGCCATGCCGGTCTGGACCTCGTCATACACGAGCAGCAGGCCGTGACGGTCGCAGAGCTCCCGCACCTGCGTCAAATATCCTTCGGGCGGGATCCTGACGCCTCCCTCCCCCTGAATCGGCTCGAGCATGACCGCACCGATCGAGTCGTCCACGGCTTCACTCAGCGCATCGATATCACCGTACGGCGCAATGACGAATCCCCCGGGCAGTGGGTCGAAACCCTTCTTGACCTTGTCCTGCCCGGTAGCGGTCAGCGTGGCCAGGGTTCTCCCGTGAAACGAGCCGGCAAGCGTGATGATGCCGGGCCCCCGCCCGGAGCAGTCGTGACAGTAACGCCTCACCAGCTTGATGGCGCCCTCGTTCGCCTCGGCACCTGAGTTGCAGAAGAATACCCTGGAATCGAAGCTGTTCTTCGATATTATCCTGGCCAGGGCCTCCTGCTGGGGAATCCGGTAGAGGTTCGAGCAGTGGAAAAGCTCTTCAGCCTGTTTCTTCAGAGCCTCCACAACCTGGGGATGAGCATGACCGAGATTGCACACCGCAATTCCGGCCACCATATCGAGGTAGTCGTTGCCCTGCTCGTCCTGCACCCGGCAGCCCCTGCCCTTCACCAGGGTGATGGGCAGACGGGAATAGGTTTCCATTACATGTTCCATGTCGCCTTTACTCCTTCACGATCTGGGTGCCTATGCCTGAGTCGGTGAACAGTTCCAGGAGGATCGAATAGGGTATGCGTCCGTCGATGATGTGGGCCTTGGTCACTCCCCCTTCGAGAGCCCTCATACAGCACTCCAGCTTGGGGATCATCCCGCCCTTCACAACGCCCGAGGAGATGAGCTTATTGATCTGGGAGTATTTCAGGCTGGAGATGAGTTTTCCCTCCGCATCCAGGACCCCTTGCTCGTCGGTGAGAATGATGAGCTTCTCCACCTTGAGCTGCCTGGCTATCTCCGCAGCGACAGTATCAGCATTGATGTTGTAGGTGAGCCCGTCGTCGCCCACGCCCGAAGGGGCGATGACCGCCACGAACCCCCCCTTTTCCACAGCGTCTATTATGCCGGTATCGACCCCTGTCACCTCGCCCACATGTCCCATATCGATGTCAGTCACGTTGCCCGAGGCGTCTCTGCGGGAAAAAAGGAGCTTCCGGGCTTTGATAAGCCCGCCGTCCTTTCCGGAAAGCCCTACGGCCCGCCCTCCGTCGGCGTTGATGAGCTGGACGATCTCTTTGTTGATTCCTCCGGCGAGCACCATCTCCACCACATCCATGGTCCTGGCATCGGTGACGCGCTTGCCGTCGATGAAGCTCGATTCGATCCCCATGGTATCGAGCATCCGACTGATCTGGGGACCGCCCCCGTGGACCACCACCACCTGAATGCCCACATAGTGGAACAGCACGATCTGTTTTGCAAAGAGTGTCTTCAGCTCGGGGTTCACCATGGCGTGGCCGCCGTATTTGACCACGATCTTCTTGCCCCTGAAATCACGAATATATGGGAGTGCTTCCATGAGCACCTTCGCCCTGCTTATTGCCTGCTCCATGGCTCCACCTTCTTAGGGTTTGGAATGTTCACTTTCTTAACACCGCCCCGTGAATTATTCCAGCATTATTGCTTCTCTTCAAGAAAGAGGAACTGTTACCGAAATCCACCGAAAAATGGAAGGGGAAAATGGGGTTTCCCCGTTGGGTGCTTTCAATTCCGATATGCCGTTCTATCTATGAGATTATCGTACAATTATGCAACAGGGGTGAATCGACGCCCCTTTCCATAGCGCTCGATTCTTTTTGTTTCTCATCCGCTGTCTGGGCTCAGCCCTCATGGTCTTCTCCGGTTGCTAGGGAGGGGAAAGCTGCGGCGAACAGACACTGTCGATCACGTCGACCGCTCTCGATGACGGCGCGGTCGACGTCTCTCCCGACGCCGGTCTTGAAATACACTTCAACAGGGAGATCGGACCCGGCACGATGTCGGAGTAGACCATTTCCCCGGACACAGAAAGTGCAACCACATCCACAACAATGAGCTGTTCGGGCTCCAGAGTGATTTTCAGCCCATTGTATTCCCTGCCCCAGAGCATCGGCTAAGTCGCCACGATGACCACCGGGGTGAAAGACACGGCGGGAAGCCCCTTGCTTCGGACTATATCTGGTCGTTCACCACCAGAGACTTCACGAGCCCGTCTGAAGCAGGCGCACAGATCAGTGCACCAGCAGACGAGTCCTGCGCCCTGGCCATGAGGGAGGACGG
>DCDF01000172.1 GCA_002316295.1 Syntrophaceae bacterium UBA1062
GATCCCGGCGTCGAGAGATTCTCTCGTCACCTCAATGAGTTTTTTTGCCTGCGGAGAAATGGTCCCTACCGGGAATGTACGGGCCGCATCGGAGTAAAAGCCGTCGAAGAGAGCGCCCACATCGATGCTGATGATATCCCCGGACTGGAGTACCCTGGGGCCGGGAATGCCGTGGACCACCTCGTCGTTGACCGAGGTGCACAGGGTGGCGGGGTAATCCCGGTACCCTTTGAACGCGGGCAGGGCCCCGTGTGAGCGGATGAAGAGCTCCGCCTCCTTGTCGAGCTCGATCGTCGAAATGCCGGGAAGGATCATGGGACTGATGTGCTCGAAGAGCTGTGCAAGAATGCGGTTCGCCTCCCGCATGATCGCAATTTCATACTCGCTTTTTATGATTATCATCCATTCAGAACCTTTTTGAGCGGATACTCGATGATGCCGCGCGCTCCCGCTCTCAGGAGCTCGGGGATCAGGTTTCTCGACTGGGATTCGTGGATAATGATTTCCAGAGAATACCAGTTGGGATCGTGGAGCGGGCTGACAGTGGGAGAAGTCAGAGCGGGAAGCATGTCGATGATCTGCTCGAGGCTCTCCTTGGGTGCATTCATCTTCAGCCCCGCCATGCCGGTCGCCTGGAGGGCGGACTTGAGCATCAGTGCGATCTGCTCGATCTTGGTCCGCTTCCTGCTGTCTTTCCACGAGCTTCTGTTGGCGATGAGCTTGGTATTCGTGACGAGCAGCTCCTCGATGATCTTGAGGTTATGTGCCCGGATAGTCGAGCCTGTCTCCGTCACTTCAACGATGGCGTCCGCCAGGCCGTCCACGACCTTGGCCTCGGTCGCGCCCCAGGAAAATTCGACCTCAACGGGGATGTTTCGCTCCCGGAAGTACTTCTTGGTAAAGTTAACCAGCTCGGTAGCGATCTTTTTCCCCCGAAGGTCTTCGACGCTGCGGATCTCGGATTTTTCGTCAACCGCCAGCACCCATTTTGCCGGGTGGTAGGTCGCTTTGGAGTAGATCAGATCTTCGACCTCCTGCACGTCGGAGGAGTTTTCCAGAATCCAGTCCTTGCCGGTGAGCGCAACATCGAACAGCCCGGACTCCACATAGCGTGATATCTCCTGCGCCCTCACGAGGGCACATTCAATATCCGCGTCGTCGATAGAGGGGAAATAGCTCCTCGACGACATGGTGATCGTCCATCCCGCATCCCGGAAAAGCTCGATGGTGGACTGCTGGAGGCTTCCCTTGGGAATCGCAAGACGTATCAGGCTCATGACTTGTAGACCTCTTTGGGATCGAACACCTTCACTCCGTCTTCAATCATCCGTCCGTCTTCGATCCTGCGGTAGAAGCATGACCGGTAGCCGGTATGGCAGGCCGCCCCTCCCACCTGCTCCACCTTGAGTACGATAGTATCATGGTCACAGTCGGTGCGCACTTCTTTCACCTTCTGGAAATTGCCCGATTCTTCACCCTTTCTCCAGAGCTTGCCGCGCGACCTGCTGAAATAGCACGCGCGCCCGGTTTTCAGTGTTTCTTCGAACGCCTCCCGGTTCATGTACGCAAGCATGAGAATTTCACCGGTCTGCCAGTCCTGCGCGATAGCGGGGACGAGACCGCCCTGTTTTTCAAAGTCTATAAAGGTATCTATCATGTTGTCTCCTCGGTTCTCAAGGGCTTACCAATATTTCAGCCGGGGTGTCAAGCAGGCATCTGGGCAGAATCACAGGCTCAGATCAGGGTTTGTGGACATTCACTCCCAGGAGGTCTTCGGCCGCCTCTTTGAGGATCTCCGACAGGGTGGGGTGAGGACAGTAGGCGCCCAGGAACTGCTCCGCCGTGAGTCCCTGGTCCACGGCAAGAGCGGCCCATGCAATCAGGTCCGTGGCGTGAGGCGCGATGATGCTGATCCGCTGAAGCATACCTTCGGGTGAAGCGGTGATGTGGGCGTAGCCGTCTCCTGCCTCCATGGTCCGCGCCCTTCCGAGGGCGGAAAGAGGAAACATGCCTGTTCTTGAAGCCCGTGTGCCATCAACCGGAGAGCTGATGCCTACGGAAGCGATCTCCGGGTGGGTATAGATGACCGACGGGATGTTGCGGTAGGAAATCGTTTCACTTCCTCCCGTGATGTGATCCACCGCAACGGCCGCCTCACGTGAGGCGACGTAGGCGTACATGTGCTCGCCTGTCACGTCCCCGATGGCATACACACCCGGGACCGTGGTCTGCAGGTGTTCGTCCACGACTATGCCACCGGAATCCCTGCGGAGAACGCCCAGCTTTTCGCAGCCGTCTGGCACAACAGGGTCTCTCCCTATGCACAGGAAGACTTGCTCTGCATCGATCGTCTTCTTTCCCTCGGGTGTATCCACGGACAGCGCATATGGGCCGGAGCCTTCGACGTGGGAGACGTATGCCGAGGTATACACGCTCAGTTTTCTCAGGAGCTTGGTCATATATACGGAGACATGCTCGTCTTCCAGGGGAAGGATCCTCTCACGGGCCTCGATGAGCGTCACGTCCACCCCGAGGGTGCTGAAGATATGGGCCATTTCCATTCCGATCACACCGGCTCCGATGATGGCCAGCGACTCAGGCAGCTCGGTGATGTCAAACACCTCGTCGCTGGTCCATATGCCTCCCGCTTCGAAGAGCCGGGGCCTCTTCGGCTTCGATCCGGTGGCGATGACTGTGTTTCGGGCCTTCAGCCGCA
>DCDF01000283.1 GCA_002316295.1 Syntrophaceae bacterium UBA1062
GTCGGATATGATAGTGTGCCTGAACGGAAAAGAATTTTGTTCATGAAATCAGGTACATTTTGTCGATAGAAACTGAAACAATCCTACCAAGGAGTCTGAATGCAATTTGATCAATTACCGATTGACGAGCGGATTCTGCTCGGAATCCGCGACGCCGGCTTCACCGAGTGCACACCGGTACAGGAAGCCACCTTCAAGCACAGCCTCTCCGGGTCGGACATATGCGCACAGTCGCAGACCGGAACCGGAAAGACCGCGGCCTTTCTCATCACCATATTCCAGAATCTCCGCAATCAGCGGGGGAAGAAGGCACTGATCATCGTCCCCACCCGGGAGCTCGCCACCCAGGTGGAGAAGGAAGCCCGGCTCCTCGGAGCCCATCTCGACTACAAGATCGCCTGCATCTACGGAGGCGTGGGATATAAGACCCAGGAGCGTCAGATCAAGGAAGGTGCGAACATCATTGTGGGGACCCCGGGACGGCTCCTCGACTTTCACCAGTCCCGCAGGCTCAACTTCAGAGACGTGGGCATAGCTGTGATCGACGAGGCCGACCGCCTCTTCGACATGGGGTTCATTCCCGATCTCAAGAAGATGCTTCGAGCCATGCCGCCCGCAGGCAAGCGGCAGACCATGCTGTTCAGCGCAACCCTGAGCTTTCTTGTCAAAGAGCTCGCGTGGCGGTTCATGAACGAGCCGGTGGAGATCGAGATAGCCCCCGAGCACATAACCGTGGACACGGTCACCCAGGAGCTCTACCATGTGAGCAACGAGGAGAAGATGCCCCTGCTGCTGGGCATCCTCTCACGGGAAAACCCGAGGAACTGTCTGATCTTCACCAACATGAAGCAGACCACTGAAGACCTTGCGCGGCGCTTGAGAAAAAACGGGATAAGCTGCGACTTCATCAACGGAGACCTCCCGCAGAAGGAGCGGCTCAAGGTGATCGAGGGCCTCAAGACAGGCCGTATCCGCATCCTGGTCGCCACGAACGTGGCATCGCGGGGCCTGCACGTTGACGATCTCGACCTGGTGATCAACTACGACCTGCCGGAAGACTGCGAGGACTATGTCCACCGGATCGGCCGCACCGCCCGGGCGGGCAAGCAGGGAAAAGCGATATCGCTTGCCTGTGAGCGGTACGTCTATGCCCTGGAAGCAATCGAGAAATACCTGGGAATGAAGATCCCGGTCATCTGGCCAGAGGACGATCTGTTCGCAAAAGACATGAGCAAAGAGCGCAAGCCCTCCAGAAGCAACCGCAGAAGGTTCCGCCCGCGCGACAGGAAAACCGCGCACGCATCGCGCTAGGGGCCGGTGTCATACCGGCCTCTTGCACCCTTGCATCACCCTTTTCAGGCATTGCCCCGAGCGAGCGACCCGCTGGCCTGAAGCACGCCGTGCCCGGTCCGACACACTGAGGCGCCCCGGGAGAGATGGGCGGGAGAAACCCCCTGAGGCCAAGATCGAGGAGCAGCTGCCGAATGAGTCGCCCCTTATGCATGCCAGCGGTGTATCAGAGAGCTCATCGATTTTTTCCTTTTCTGCGTCTTGTCTTTGGTCTTCTGAGTCGGCCGCGCTTGGTCCTGAGGAGAAAGGAGAAGCCTCTGAAGCAAGGACTGAAGTGCATCATCCGAATGAGACCCGGATACTGCGACACCGCAACCGTACACCCCCGCCTTACTTCGTGAGCCTCTATCCCCCGGCGGAAGTTCTTTTCCCTCAATTTTTGTCTGCAAAAGTGCGATAGGGATCTTAAAGGTTGTGACTCCGGGAGGCAGTTGTGAGAAAAGACTCCCGGAAGAGAAAAGGATCAGATTCATGGGCGTTTTTCTTGCTGACTTCTGGACCGTGATCGGCGTTTCCGTCCTCTGCGGCGGCATCGTCGGCCTGGAACGACAGATCCGGGGCAAACCGGCTGGCATCCGCACGAGCATCTTCATTTGCCTGGGCACCAGTTTGTTCGTTTCCTTGAGCATTGCCTATGCAAACGCATACACGGACATCACCCGGGTTCTGGGCCAGGTGGTGACCGGCATCGGCTTTCTGGGTGCAGGCGTGATCCTCTGCAGAGGGGACAGCGTGCTCGGCGTCACCTCCGCCGCCGTGATCTGGCTCCTGGCCGCCGTGGGCGCCTTGATCGGATTCAAAGAATACGCCGAGGCCCTGGCCGTATCCACCCTCACCGTCATGTTCCTCATCGGAATAGGAATCCTCGAACACCGGATCCCCAGCCTGCGCAGGGGCGTCCACGCCCAAATCGAGAACTGCCGTCGGCCCGAGGAATAATCACGTGAGGCCTCAAAACCCTCCGGGTGCTCTCACCCCGGAGGATCACTTCTGTATTCCGGGTCATTTTTTACCGCTGACACAAAAAATACTTGACCGTGAACAAGACAACTGATAGGTAACATTTGTAACGTAACGCATGTTACCTATCATTGTATCGAGGGGTGATCTCATGCCGCCCAAGGCGATCGTTACAAGAGACGATATCATTCAGGCTGCCTTTTTCATCGTCGATACCCACGGTATGCAGAGTCTCACCGCGCGAAGCGTTGCACGTGAGATGGGTGTGTCGACGAAGCCGGTCTATTTTCACTTCTCCTCCATGGAAGAGCTGCAGAAAGAGGTGATGAACAAGGCGATATCGCTTCTGTTGCAGTATACGGCGGCTCCTCGCACGGACCGGGTCTTTCTGAATATGGGGGCCGGTCTTGCGCTCTTCGCCCGCGACCATAAGCAGCTCTTCCGCCTCCTCTTTCTTCAAAGCGATGAATACAAGGATCTCGTGGATGAGTTCCTTGTCACGCTGCGCGAGGAGATGAAAGCGGACAGCCGCTTCACCACGATGACCCAGGAAGAGCGCGACGTGCTGCTCAACAGGATGTGGATCTTCACCCACGGGCTCGCATCGGTGGTCTGCGTGGGGCTCATCGACAGGGACTCGGACGAGTTCCTCATCAACATGATCGACCAAGTCGGCACTGTAGTCATTGCCGCGGCCATGAAGGAAAGCTCAGGAAAAAGAGAAAATTAAAAGGAGGGCATGGCATGGCTTTTACCGTGAAACCCGTGAGCGGGATCGGGGATGTGAGGGAACTCGAGAAAAGGCCCTGGGAGGAGACCATAACCGCGGATTGTGTGTATGATCTGCTTCGCTCGTCCGCCGCGAAAAGGCCGGACAAGAGCGCGATCACCTTTCTTCCCACCGGCGCAGCGGAAGAAGATCCGGTTCGGATCACCTACGGACAGTTGTTCGGCATGATCACCCAGGCGGCGAATATGTTTCACGATCTCGGGGCCGGTCCTTCCGACTGCGTCTCATTTCTTCTGCCCAGCCTTCCCCAGGCGCATTTCACCTTCTGGGGAGCGCAGGCGGCCGGGATCGCCAATCCCATAAACTTCCTTTTGAATCCTGACCAGATCGCGGATCTCCTCAATGCCGCAGGAACCAGGGTGCTCGTCGCTCTCGGGCCGCATCCGGTCCTCGACATCTGGAAGAAGGTGGAGGCAATACGGGACAAGGTCCCGACACTCAAGGCGATACTCCGTGTCGGCAAACCGGGCGACGAGCCCGAGGGTGTCTACAACTTCGACAAAACCATCGCCGGATACCCTGCCGACAGGCTGACCTTTGACCGGACCTTCTCCCGGAGCGATATCGCCACCTACTTCCACACCGGAGGAACGACCGGCTCCCCGAAGCTGGCCCCGCACACGCAGGGAAACACACTCTATGCGGTATGGGCCGTGGCCCATCTCTGGGGTTTCACAGATTCCGCGATTCTGGTGAACGGGCTGCCCCTGTTCCATGTAGCGGGCTCGATCATATGCTCACTCTCCCCGTTCTGTGTCGGGACAGAGGTCATCATCCCCACCCCGGCCGGCTTCAGGAACCCGAGCTTTGTACAGAATCACTGGAAACTGATCGAAAAATACCGCGTTACTCACATGGGAGGTATGCCCACCAGCCTTGTCGCGCTCCTGAATGTCCCGTTGAACGGGGCGGACATGTCATCGGTGAAGATCTGCCTCACCGGCGGGGCTCCGCTGCCTACAGAGGTGCAACGGGCCTTTGAATCCACCTTCAACATTCAGGTGTCCCAGATGTACGGCATGACCGAGGCCGGCTCGATCGTGGCCATGACCCCTGCATTTGGCAAGGCAAAGATCGGTTCTGTCGGTATACGCCTTCCCCATGAGCAGATCAGGGTTGCCAGACTGAACCAGGACGGCTCGCCCGGCGAGTTCTGCGGACTGAACGAAACCGGTGTCGTGATGCTCAAGGGTCCGAACATATTCCCGGGGTACAAGGATTCCGTGCAGAACAGGGGAACCCTGACGGACGACGGATGGCTCATCACCGGAGATCTCGGATACATAGACGAGGAGGAGCGCGTATACCTGACCGGCCGCTCGAAAGATCTCATCATCCGGAGCGGGCACAACATCGATCCGTCCATCATCGAAGAGGCCGCCGGCCAGCACCCGTCTGTCGCCTTATCCGCGGCCGTGGGGAAGCCTGACTCCTACGCCGGAGAGCTCCCGGTACTGTTCGTCCAGCTCAAGCCGGAAGCGCACGCCGACCCCGAGGAGCTGATGAAGTTTCTCGAAGACCGCATCTCCGAACGCCCGGCTATGCCCAAGGAGATCATCTTCACTAAACAGCTGCCGCTCACCGCGATCGGGAAGATCTTCAAACCCCAACTCCGGTGGGACCTGGCCAGACGCGAGTTTGCCGGGATGCTCGCCCCGCTCGAAGCGAAAGGGGTGAAAGCAGTGGTCGAAGTCGGCGAGGACAAACGCTGGGGAACTCTCGTGCGCATCGTGCTCTCCGGCGACGGCGGCGCGGCCCGGGAAGAGATCGAGGGCGAGATCAAACGCATGATCGAGGCGTTCCCCTATGTAAAGATCGAGGTCATGTGGAAATGACGACAGCCATTGCATCACCATCACGCGCACAGGAGGTACGGCTGATATGAAGGTCATCGTGCTGCAGGCGAGCCCACTGATGGACAAGGGGAACACTTCCCGAATTTTGACCCCGTTTCTGGACGGGCTTAAGGATGAAGGGGCGGATGTGGAGGTCTTCTGCACCGAGAAGCTCAATATCGGCCGCTGCAAGGGCGATCTCGGGTGCTGGGTGAAAACTCCCGGCGTCTGTTTCCAGAGCGACGACATGTCGATGCTCCTTCCCAGGCTGAGCCGTTCGGACGTATGGGTGTTCGCCACCCCGGTCTATATGGACGGCATGACCGGTCCTCTCAAGACGCTTGTCGACCGCATGCAACCCCTTGCCGAACCGTTTATGGAGGTGTTCGACGGGCACAACTTCCATCTCATGCGGGAGACACTCCCCCATGGAAAGATCGTCCTCGTGGCGAACTGCGGCTTTTGGGAAAAAGACAATTTCGATCCCCTGCTCGCCTTTGTGAAGGCGTTCAGCAGAAACGTGAGACGCGACTTCGCAGGCGCCCTTCTCCGGCCCCACGGCCCGGCAATGCGGCTGGTGGCTGGCGAAACCCTCAAGGACATATTCGTTGCTGCGCATGCGGCCGGAAGAGAGCTTGCCGTATCGGGCAGGATCTCCGAGAGACTCATGACCGCCGTGTCCCGCGAGATCATGCCGAGAAACGAGTATATCGACATGATAAACACCGGCTTCGAGCATATCCTGAAAGCGCGGGGCCTCAGGTAGCCCCGCGTCCTGAAGGACCTATACAGGGGGGACCCGGCCTGTTTCGTTTCGACAACCGGATCGGGTCGTGTTCTTGTGGACGAGGGTGATGCTGCAGGATAATCCCTCAGCAGCCCTGCGAGACACCGCAAAGCCGCTGTCTTTCCCGAGCCGTTGCCGACCATGAGCGCGGAGCATGCCTGATTTGAGTGAGAACGAGAGACCTTCGTACACATTTCATCCCGGTTCGTACCCGGAGGCCAGTTCCGGTACCTGGATCAGGACGCGCTCCGCGGCCTACATTTCCCCGGTGAGCCGGAAGGTTATGGGCACGCTCATTTCCATGAGTTCTCTGGGCGGGGGAGGAAAACTGCATTTCATGATGGCCTCCAGAGCGTTCCTGTCAAGTATGGACGCACCTGAAGACTGCACCAGCCGGATATCTGCCGCCTTCCCCTGACGGCCTATGACGAATCGAACGACCACCGTGCCCTCGATCCCCCTTCTCCTGGCATTGGCGGGATACCTCAGATTCTTCCGGATGATGTCGGTTACCTGCCTTTCGTAGAGGGCGGCCGTGATACGGGAATCGACAGTGCTGACATCGTGAGAGGGCTCACCCTGGGCGGCTGCTGTGTTTTCGAGCAAAGGCCCGCTTTCTTGCTCGGCCGCATCGGTGATCTCCCGAGGCTCCGGTTCCGGGACAGGCTCTGGTTCGGGCGCCGGCTCCGGGGCGGGTTTGGGTTTTGGCTTGGGCTTTGGTTTCGGCGCCTGGGAAATCTGGGTTTTTTCAGGAGCCTTCTTCGAGACGAGGGACACCTGAACCACCTCATTCGGCGGCCGGCTCACCGCAGGGCCGGTGAGCAGATGAAAGACGCCCAGATGGATGATCACGGAGAGCGAAAGGAAGAAAAGGATCCTAATCAGTTTTTTCATCGGTCACTATGGAGATGCTCGTATGCCCGTTCTTCCTGAGGGCATCGAGGACCCCGACGAACACCCCGTACGGCCCGGCATTGTCCTCGAGCAGGAGAATGTCGCTGCCCGGCGGGATGCCCTCGATATCCGAGAGCACTGAAGGCTCCTGATTGATCGTGAACGATCCGTCCTGCGCAATGGCTATGATGTATGGGTCCGTATGGTCGTTTATCCATGAGGTTTCCGCCTCGGGCAGGGCCAGGTCGATGCTCGGGTTGGCATATGACGTGGTCAGGAGAAAGAAGATGAGCAGGAGGAAGACGACATCCACCAGAGGCGTGATCTCGATGCTCATGAAATCGTCGTCGTTTTTCGGCTTATGGTTAATCCTGATCATTGCCGTATTCAAGAATCTTCACCTCGGCTTCACGGGCGATCGCTTTCCCGATCCTGCCTACGAGGTGCTGGAGGTAGTGGTACATGAGAAACGCCGCAATGGCGACGATCAATCCCTCCGCCGTGGTCAGGAGCGCCATCCATATGCCGGACGCGAGCACGGCGGGTTTCACCGCACCTCCCATCTCCGACACCTGTTTGAACGCCTGGATCATGCCGATCACGGTTCCCAGGAGCCCCAGAAGCGGTGAGACGGTCGAAGACAGCCTCAGAAACGTGATACTCGACGAAAGATGCTCGATCTTGTCCTCGACCTTGAACGAGATCAGCTCGGCGAGCTTTTCTCCGGTCATTCCCGTATTTGTCCTTATCATATCCGCGATATTCTCCATGATACCCCTGCCCTGTCTCAGACGTCTTCGCTCCAGGTGGAGGACGACCAGACGTTCGAGAAACACCGCGAGGGTGATGATGGAGATGCCCGCAAGTATCAAACCCACGATACCGCTTTTGGCCAGCAGTTCCATGATAGTCCGCACCTTTCGGGTAAGGGAATATCATGAATCGCACATGATCCGCAATTCATGATATTCCCTATGGATTCGGATTGGGCTCGGAGCCTCGCCGCGAGCCCGGGCCCGTACATTCTCCCGGCTTGGGGCCGCTGTCTTCCAGGCAGCTCTTGTCCGAGAGGTTCGGTCCTTCGGAGGAGAGGATCGTCTGAACTGTGTCTGTAATCGAGATATTTTGCGCTGGACCTGCTCCCGGCAGATGGAGACTGAGTTGCGGCTGCTGAACCGGTGCACGGCCCCGGCCTCAGAAAAGCCTCGATGCTGAAAGATGAGATGAGCGTTTTCTGCGGGAATGGTGTATATGAGTGGAATGCTTTAGAGTCCCTTCGAAGTTCGCGTTTCCGGGCCACGAAGGATGAGAAAGGAGATGTCTTGGAAGAAAGGAACGCCGTCCATGCGGAGCATATCGCTCTGGCAAAGGTGTTCAGCTCGGTGTGGCTCCTCGGCCCACCTCTCGGGGATGAGCTCCTCGATCTGGTATCGCACCTCTTCAGCCCTCAGGAGGCGAAGCTGGCCCGCTGTCTGCCCTACTACCTTCCGCGCCCACTGAAAACGATCGCACGCAGGGCCAAGATGTCCCCCGATCATGTGCTGCCGCTTCTCGAGGCTATGGCGGAGAGGAAAGTCATCTTCAGATCGACGCGGGGATATGCACTCCTTCCCCTCATTCCGGGCATGTTCGAGTATCTGCTCGCCGACGGCCGAGACACGGCCTGGCACCGCAGGTACGCCCGGCTCATCAACGCCCTGTTCGCCACCGGGTACACGAGCCG
>DCDF01000253.1:0-1171 GCA_002316295.1 Syntrophaceae bacterium UBA1062
TACAATGTGCTCAACTCAGTCGCCCAGGTGCTGGACGAGTATGAGAAAACCATTGTCGATATTACCGGGCACACGGACAGCACCGGCGAAGAGTCCTATAATCTGAACCTTTCCCAGAGAAGAGCGACTAATGTGGCGCAGTATCTGATCGCCCAGGGGGTGAACTCCACCCGGATCGCCGCCCAGGGAATGGGTGAGAGCCAGCCCATCGCGTCCAACGACACTCCCGAGGGCCGCCAGGCCAACCGGAGAGTCGAGATCGAGCTGTCCCCGCTCACCCAGCCCGGCTGATCCCTTGTTCAGCTTCCGGCGGCAACGTCATGCCCTGCCGTTTGATGCGCGAGGCAGAGGAGACCCCCGGCCGCGCTTTCAGGCCTATGAACGGAAGACATGGTTCCCCGGCCTAAGGCCCTACCTGACCAGAAGAACAGGGCATCTGGCATGGTGGACGACCTTGTCGGCCACGCTGCCTGTCATGTGCTTGAGAATGCCCGTCTTCCCGTGGGAGGCGATGACGATCAGATCGGCGTCTTTTTCTTCCTGTTCTTTGAGGATCTCCTCGTAGGGGACGCCGGCCTTCACATCGAAAGAAATGCTTGCCTTCCGGGACCTCGAAAGCTCCTGCACCTTCTTCTGCATCTTGTCCCGGGATGCGCTCAAGCTCTGGTTCTCGATATTCCTCATGGTTCCCTCGTCGATGCAGTAGTCCGCGACGCACTGCTGGATCTTGTCCACAACGTGCACCAGATACACCTCGGCGTTCGTTCTCTCGGCGATATCGACAGCGCTCTTCAAGGCCTTGTCCGCATATTCCGAGAAATCCGTCGCCACGACGATTTTTTTCGGCGTAAACATATCGACAACCTCCTTGTGAAATCCGGCTTGGATCTCTCCATCGATCGCGCCGGTGCCCGGACCCTTTGTCTCTCATTCGAAAGATGCCCCTTGCGCTTTGCGTAAAGGGGCTTCCTCTTCTTCTCCCCTCGAGGGCGCCCGCTTTTTCGGGCCAAGGTGAGCATACAGCAGAAGGGGGTGATCCAATAATTTTCTGAACATCCCGCTGCCCGGTCTCAGGGACGCCCTATTCACATGACCGCTCTATAAAATAATTCTTAGAGGCTGAGGTCTGCTTTTCAAGCCGGGCTTACGGGAGAGGATTGCCGGAGCGGGA
>DCDF01000253.1:1377-2566 GCA_002316295.1 Syntrophaceae bacterium UBA1062
CGGCGGTTGCCGCTCAGGCGGCATGGGCTGCGACGAAAGCCATCAGATCGCCCGCAAGGAGCCCGGGGGCCTCGAGTGCGCTCATGTGCCCGACGCCCGTGTACTCGATGATCCGCGCCCCGGGTATTTCCCGAGCCATGAGTCTGCTCGATTCGATGAAGAGGTCGTCCTTTTCGCCGTAAATGACGAGCACAGGGCAGGCGATCTTTCTCAGACCTTCCACACAGGGATCAGGGTCTGTATAGAACGAGCGGACAAAGGATGCGATCACATTCCTGTCTCCAATCCGGACCATCTCAAGCGAACGGGCCATGAGCTCTTCGGATGCATCGGATTCCATGATGCCTCGGAAAAAGGGGCCGGGGTTCACCTTGAGCCCCGCGATGATCCGCTTCCAATCGTACTTCTCGAAGGTCGAGGCGAGCCTGTGGTGGAACTTCCGGACGGTTTCGGGATCTCCGGGCACGGGCGATGTGGCCGAGCCCGTGTTGGTGAGGATGAGGGATTTGAACCGGCTGCAGTCCTTCATGGCGTATCTGACCGCGGCAAACCCGCCGGTGGAGTGGGCGAGGAGATGGAATCTTTCGAGACCGAGGTTGTCAGCCAGGGCTATGATATCTTCGCCCACGGTCTGCACGTCGAAGCCCTGCGGCTCCCCTTCGACCGAGGTGTTGCCGTGGCCGCGCATATCCATGGCTATGAACCTGCACCGGCCCGAGATGATGTCCGTTACCGGTTTCCAGTACCGGGTGTTTTCGATGAGGCCGTGAACAGCGATGACCGGCTCGCCCCGGCCCTGCTCCTCGAAGTATATCCGTGCGTTGCCGCGGGTGAAGAACGCCATGGGACCTCCTTATAAGGTAAAGACTGAAATACATGCCCTTGTTCCACCATAGCCGAACACAGAAAAGCACGCAAGAATTCACGGACATTGTTCAAAAATATGAACCGCCGGTATTATGGCGGCTACCCGACGGAGGAACTTCCGGCAGTCGCCGGCAGTGACCCTTGAAATCTTTCCCGCTCCCTTTCCTCCATGGCCGGCTTGAGAGGTGGTAAGCGCCTGCTATTATTCTGTAAGAATATCCGCTGCATCTTGAGGATGTTATCTCGATTGTGCAGGGGAAGAAAGGAGGAACGGTTATGCCCGAGGAAATGAAGGTGGGCTGCGCGAGACCCACGGGAGGCC
>DCDF01000221.1 GCA_002316295.1 Syntrophaceae bacterium UBA1062
TCCGACCTGGTGAACGACCTGTGGGACGTCCAGGCTGTCCTGAGCGGGCTCGACCGGCTCTGCTCTCACCGGACCCGGATCATCATCAACACCTACAGCCGGGTGTGGGAGCTTCCGCTGCTGCTCACGCAGAAGCTCGGCCTCTCCACCCCGCTGCTCCCCCAGAACTGGCTCACTGTGGAGGACATCTGCAATCTGCTCCATCTGGCCGGATATGAAGACATCAGGCACTTCAACGAGATTCTCTGGCCTGTGAAGACCCCGATTCTGGCGGGATTTTTCAACCGGCACCTCGTGAAAATATGGCCGTTCTCCTGCCTTTCCCTGTCCAACTTCATCGTCGCGAGGAAACGGCCGGAAAAAGACGCCGGGGCAGAGGAGCCTCTGATCTCGGTTATCGTGCCTGCCCGCAACGAGGCCGGCAATATCGACGAGATCTTTGCCCGCATCCCGGAGATGGGCGCGGGAACGGAGCTCGTCTTCGTGGAGGGAAATTCCCGGGACAACACCTATGAGGCGATCGCCAAAGCCATGGAGAAGCATCCTCAAAGGAGGTGCAGGCTGCTCCGGCAGACAGGCACGGGCAAGGGCGATGCCGTCAGGCTGGGCTTCAGGGAAGCGTCAGGGGATGTTCTCATGATTCTCGACGCCGACATGACCGTGCCGCCGGAAGACTTGCCGCGGTTTTACGAGGCGCTCCGGTCGGGCGAAGGCGAGTTCATCAACGGCGTGCGCCTTGTCTATCCCATGGAAAAGCAGGCCATGCGCTATGCGAACCTACTGGGAAACAAGTTTTTCTCCCTGGCCTTTTCCTGGCTTCTGGGCCAGCCGATCAAGGACACCCTCTGCGGCACCAAGGTGCTCGGCAGGGAAAACTATGAGAAGATCGAGAAGAACAGAGCCTACTTCGGCGATTTCGATCCGTTCGGCGATTTCGATCTCCTCTTCGGTGCGGCGAAGCTGAATCTGAAGATCGTGGAAATGCCCATCAGATACCGGGAGCGCAGATACGGCGAAACGAATATCGACCGGTGGAGGCACGGGATGATCCTGCTCCGGATGGTCCTGTTTGCGATGAGGCGGATCAAGTTTTTCTAATAAAGGTCTTGTGCAGGCAATGGAGAGGAACAGTGGCCAGACCGCAGAATGAAATAGAGCACGGCAGAAAGCTCTCCCGGAATGACCCCGAGCTGATATGGGGCTGGGGAACGCCGGCAGGCAGGATAAGGGCCCGGCGCCGCGCCGCTCTCATAGCCGAAGGGGCCCGGCTGGGGCCTCATGTGAGGGCCCTGGAGATCGGGTGCGGCACCGGTGTTTTTACAGAATATTTTGTGCAAAGCGGAGCACACATCGTCGCTGTGGATATTTCGTCCGACCTCCTGGAAGAGGCGAGAGAAAGAGGCCTGCCGGAAGACAGGGTGCAGTTCATCGAAAAAGCGTTCGAAGAGTGCGAGGTGGACGGCCCCTTCGATGCCGTGATCGGGTCATCGATTCTGCATCACCTCGATCTTGCCGGATCACTTCCTCGGATATTTGCTCTTCTCAGGCCGGGCGGGTGGATGAGCTTCGCCGAGCCGAACATGCTGAACCCCCAGATCTTTTTCCAGAAGAACATCCCCTGGCTGAAAGAGCGGCTGGGCGACTCACCCGATGAGACCGCATTCGTGAGGCATTCCCTCAAGAGGAGATTGGAATCGTCCGGGTTCGACAGGGTGGCTATTACCCCGTTCGACTGGCTGCATCCCCTCACGCCGGCGAGATTCATTCACGTTGTCTCGAAAATCGGGGCATTTCTGGAGGCGGCCCCTCTGGTGCGGGAGTTCGCCGGATCACTGTACATCCGGTGCAGGAGGCCGGCGTGAAGAAGGTTGAGGAGACGGGAATCAGGGAGAAGGGGCGTGCGAAGCTCCGGCTGCTGCCGCTGAGTCACTACCGGGGCATAGACTCGGAAGACCCCATCCGGTTCTACTTCTGGCCTGTCCTCGGTTCCCTTTACCGGCGCAGGGTCGAGCTCTGTCTGGAAGAGCTCTGCGGGGGAGAAAAGATCCTTGAGGTGGGGTTCGGGTCCGGTATTACCTTTCTCAATCTCGCACAACTCTACGGCACTGTTTGCGGAGTCGATCCCAACCCCTTTGCCGGCGACGTTCGTGCCGCGTTTGCGTCTGTCGGAATACACACACATCTGCTGCGGGGGAGCGTTCTGGAGATCCCCTATCAGGACAACTGCTTCGACGCGGTTCTTCTCATCAGCATTCTCGAGCATCTCAAGCCGAACGAGCTGGACAGGGCCTTCGCCGAGATACGGAGGGTGCTCAGGCAGGGAGGGCAGGCCGTGTATGGGGTCCCGGTGGAACGGCCTTTCATGGTCATGATGTTTCGTCTCCTTGGATACAATATCAGAAGGCACCATTTTTCGACGCAGAAAGATGTGGCCGACGCGGCTGGAAGATTTCTGACAAAGGTCCGTATCACTCCTATGTACGGCATTCACCGCCTTCTGGGGGCTGTGTACGAGGTCGGGCATTTCAGAAAGGCAGTCTGAAAGGCAGAGGATCATGAAAGCGAATGACCGCCGGAAAATACTGGTAATCCTTCTGCTGGCAGTGCTGTCGGCAGCGGTCTACTGGCAGGTGGCAGGCCATGGCTTCATCAACATGGACGATGCGATGTACGTTGCGGACAACCCGCACGTGCAGAAAGGCATTACGGGGGAGGGGCTGTTCTGGGCCTTCGGGTTCGCCGACAGGGCATACTGGCATCCCGTCAGCTGGCTGTCCCACATGCTGGACTGCGAGCTGTTCGGCCTGGATCCGGGAATGCACCATCTCGTGAACGTTTTTTATCACATCATCAACGCGACGGTCCTGTTTCTCGCATTGAACATGATGACAGGGGCGTTGTGGCGAAGCGCCTTCGTCGCCGGAATGTTCGCGATGCACCCTGTCAATGTGGATACCGTTGCCTGGATTGCCGAGCGGAAGAACCTCGTGAGCACCCTGTTCTGGATGCTCACGCTCCTGAGCTATGCCTGGTATGTTCGCAGGCAGACCACCTTCAGGTATCTTGCGGCCTTCGGACTCTTTATTCTGGGCATACTCTCCAAGCCCATGCTCGTCACGCTCCCCTTTGTCCTTCTGCTTCTCGACTACTGGCCGCTGCAAAGGATGCCGCTCGGGTTCGGTCGCATCCGGGAGGACGGTGGTGGAGAAGGCCTGTTCTCGAGGCGTGGGCTGTCAGTCATGGCGAGACTCGTGTCCGAGAAGCTTCCCTTTCTCGCCGTGGCCCTGGTTGCCATCCATGTCTCGATGATTTCCATGCACGGGCACGTGGACGTCATATCCATCGATACCGTGAGCATGAAGCTTCGCCTGGAAAACGCCGTGGTTGCATATGTGCACTATCTCTGGAAAATGCTGTGGCCGTGGAACCTGACCGTCTACTACCCCTACCCCAAAAGCGTGCCGCTTGCCCACGTGATCTTCGCAGGCGCCGCCGTGGCTGCGGTCACGGTCATGATCCTTTCCAAGATCCGGAAATACCCTTATCTGGCGGTAGGCTGGCTCTGGTACCTGGGCGCCCTGGTGCCGGTGAGCGGGATCATCCAGGCAGGTCTGTGGCCGGCCATTGCCGAGCGGTGGATGTATGTCCCCGGCATCGGGCTGTTCATCATGGCCTCCTGGGGTGTGCGCGATCTTCTCTCGCGGCTGGAGAGCGGCAGGCAGCTGTACCGGTATGCATCGCTCGCCGTGATCATGCTGCTTGCATTGCTCACGTTCCGCCAAGCAGGGTTCTGGAAAGATGATTTCACGCTGTTCTCTCATGCCGTCTCCGTCAGTGAACGCAACAGCGTGGCTCACGGGAACCTGGCCGACTGGCACCTGGCGCAGGGCTCATACGACGATGCGCACAACCATTATCTCGAGGCCTTGGAGGCGAACCCCCTCGATCCGCACATCCACCGCAACTTTGCCGTAGCCCTGCTCAGGATGGGGAGATACGGCGAGTCCGTGCATCATTTCCGCATAGCTGCGGAGAAGTTCGCGCATGACGAGGACGTGCTCATCGGCCTGGGAACAGCCCTGGCAAGGCTGGGAGATCTGTCAGGGGCCATCGGGTCTTTCACCAGGGCCCTGGACATAAATCCACGCAATGCCCAGACCCATTTCAAGCTGGCCGTGGTCCTCGGTGAATCGGGCCGAATCGATAAAGCGGTGGATCACTATCGGGAGGCTTTGAGGCTGGAGCCGGGGTTCGAACAGGCCGGGAAGAATCTCGATCATCTGCTGGCCCTGTACGGGCAGCTCGACTCGGCTGTCGCGCTGCTGCGGGAGAGGCTTCGCGATGAGCCGGGCAATGCGTCCCTCCATTACAGCCTGGGGGGCCTGCATGAGAAGAAAGGAAACTATGCCGACGCCGCGGACGCGTACCGGAAATTCCTGTCTCTGAATCCCGACGGCGTTCAGGCCATGGAGCGGCTGGCCTTCATCCATTCCAGGGAAAACGACTTGCCCAGCGCCCTGTTCTGGCTCAGGGAAATGCTCAAGCGTGACCCGGGCAATCCCGGAATTCACTACAACATCGCCTGCGTGTACGCCAGGCAGGGAAAGGCGGACGAAGCACTGAAATGGCTCGGCAGCGCCGTGGAAAAAGGCTTTTCCGACCGAGGGCTCCTGGAGAGCGATCAGGATCTCGAGAGCCTCCGTGCCACCGCACAATTCCGGGAGCTGGTGAGCAGGCTGGGATCGGAAGCGCCGGGAGGCGGAACAGACGAGTAGGCAAAAGGCCGGCCCATACCGGCTACCGCCCGTCCATCTCCCAGTAGGGCATGTAGCTCTCTTTCAGCCTGAGCCCGCGGGCCTGGAGATAATTCTCGAAGATATCGCCCAGATATATGTGACGGTAGATGCGGTTCATGCACGCACACAGCGCCGTCACCCGGGGTTTGGCCGCTTCGAGCAGGTTCGCCATGGGCTTCCCTGACTTCTTGTGCCGCAGCACATCGTACTTTGTGAGCAGCTCGCCGATCCGGAAATGTTTCTGGAGATAGAGGATGCCCGTTTGTCTGTCCGCGAAGACCGGTACCGCGCCGTAGTGTGTGGCGTGGTGCCGGATGTCCAGCTGCTTCTCGCAGTCGTTGAACATGTTGCTGAGCGTCCTGAAGCTGGGGTGGTCGTTCAGCTTGAGCCAGTAGCGCAGGTCGGAGGGGCTCATGGCCACCGGCCGCCTCTGGTCCATCTTGATAGGGGTGTACTCCGGCCTGTTGAGCAGCATGTAGATCTGGTTCGCAATGGCGCAGGACGCCTGGTACATGTCCTCGTTCACTGCGTCGAACGCCTCTTTTGCCTCGAACACACGCAGGTCGAGGCTCGCGCCGTCTGCCAGGGGAGAGCCGAACAGCCGCTCCATGTGCTCCATCTGGTAGAAGGTGCCGGAGAGCTTCACTTCGACCGTATAGTGCAGGAGCTGGATGTAGGCGATCTCGTTCTGCTGCTGCAGGCTGAGCGTATCGCCGGAGGCGGTCTCGTAGTTTTCGATGTCGAAATCCGCGGCGAGCTCCCGCAGGCCCCACCAGTAGTCCAGGGCGGTGAGGTCCTTGTACTTCTCCTCCTTGTCCTTGCCGCTGCACTTGTTGCGGTCGATAATTTCCGGCTTGGGCATCTGACTCTCCATCACCTTCTCAAGAGCTTATCGGCGATCACCCATCCCGTCCCGGCTTCACCCTGCACGTATGGTGATCCCTGCATCTCCTCATGCAATCCATGTCAGTTCATCGGCTGATGCAATATACTTTTTCATACACAAAACACCGCAGGCAGGCAACCGGTTTCGGCCGGAGATGCCGGCGGACCGGCATATTGTCTCGACCCCGATGTTTCCTTGTGCAAATGCCGAACCATTGAAAAATATACAGTATTGCTTGACGAGTGCCGGGCAAATGCCTTAGCCTTACCGTTGGGAAAGGAGCAGCGGCGTGAAAGATGCGTACCGGAGCATACCCAAGGTGGATGTCGTTCTGAAAGAGCCTGCGCTGGCAGATCTGCCCTATTCGCCGGAGCTGATCAAGCGGGCGGTGCAGGGCGAGCTGGAGAAGATCCGGGAGTCCATCGCTTCAGGCGGGCTTCGCGAGAGCCCGGATGCGTTCAGGGTGGCGTCAGGCGTGGCGCAGGAGATCGTGGCGGTCATGGAATCGGGCCTCAAAGAGGTGATCAACGCCGCGGGCGTGGTGGTCTACACGAACCTCGGCAGGGCGCCCCTGGCAAAGGACGCCGTCGAGGCCGTGATCGCTGCCGCCCGGGGATATTCCAACCTGGAATACGATCTGGAGAAAGGTGCCCGGGGGTCGCGGCAGAATCATATCCGGCCCGTCACCAGATATTGCTTCGGTGCAGAGGACGCCCTGGTGGTCAACAACAACGCGGCCGCCGTCCTGCTGGTACTGAGCACGCTCGCCAGGGGCAAGGAGGTGATCGTCTCGCGGGGCGAGCTGGTGGAGATCGGCGGCTCTTTCCGCATGCCCGAGGTCATGTCCATGAGCGGGGCCCTCATGCGGGAGGTGGGCGCCACGAACAAGACCAGGCTCTCCGACTACCGGTCCGCCATCACGGACAACACCGGCCTGATCGTCAAGGTGCACCGGAGCAACTTCGCCATCGTGGGGTTTTCCGAGGAGGTGGAGCTCAAAGAGCTCTCGGGCCTGGCCCGCGAGTTCGGCATCCCGCTCTATACGGACATGGGCTCCGGCATCCCCTTCGACCTCACGCCCTACGGGATCCCCGGGGAATGGACCATCCCGGGCTGCCTGGAGTTTTCCGACGTGCTCTCCTTCAGCGGAGACAAGGTCCTGGGCGGGCCTCAGGCGGGAATCATCCTCGGAAAGGCGGGCCTGGTCGAACAGATGGCGAAAAACCCGCTTCACCGGGCGATGCGAATCGACAAGCTCGCCATCGCGTCTCTGAGCGCCACGCTCAGGCTCATCTCCAAGGGGCGCTGCCGTGACATCCCTGTCTTGAGGATGATCATGGAGGACATCTCCGAGGTGCGCTCACGTGCCGAGAAGCTGAAGAGACGACTCAGGATCGGCGGCGCCGAGGTCGTGCCCACGCGCGCGGTCGTGGGCGGCGGCTCCGCGCCCGTGAAAAGCTTTCCCTCCTTCGGGGTTCTCATCTCCACGCCCCGGGCCGCGGCCGTGCACGCGAGGCTGAGAAAGGGCAGCCCCGCCGTGGTGGCGCGCATCGAGGAAGACAGGCTCGTCTTCGACATGAAGGCCGTCGATGCCGGCCTCATCCCCGTGCTGGCCGGGAAGATCAGGGAGGCGCTCGGCGATGGGACTTAAGCTCGGCATCGCCCTGGGCGGCGGCGGTGTCCGCGGGCTCGCCAACATCGGGGCTATCCGGGCCCTCAGCGACGCCGGCATCATCCCGGATGTCATCGCCGGGACGAGCATGGGGGCCATCGTGGGCGCCATGTTCGCCGACACTCTCGACATCGCCGGGACACAGGAGATCATCTGCGGCACGCTCAGCTCGGAGGAGTTCCGAAAAAAGGCCAGGCGTCTCTCCACATCGTCCGATTCGGAGAAGGGCTTTTTCGATCAGATCTACGGTACGGCGAAGAAGGGCTACTTTTTCTACCGCTTTCTGTTCATGAAGTCGATGATCCCGCCAGAGGCCTTCTTCACGGGCATGGACGGCTTCATTCCGGACAAGGATTTCTCCGAGCTCAGGCGGCCCTTTGCGTGCATGGCCCTGGACATCGTGTCCGGGTATCCGGAGATCCTGCGCTCAGGCTCTGTCCGGCAGGCGGTGCAGGCGTCGAGCTCGGTGCCCGGGATGCTGCCGCCCGTTCAGATCGGCGCGAGCAGGTATGTCGACGGCGGATGGGCGGAGCGGGTGCCGGTATCCGCTGCCCGGTTTCTCGGTGCGGATTTCGTGCTCGGCATCGACGTGTCCCGGGAGATAGCGCCCCTTGAATCCGAAGAGCAGATCAAAAACAGCATGGACGTGCTCTTCAGGGCCGACGATATCGCGCGGGCGTTGATGAACACACTGCGCGTGCGGGAAGCCGATTTCGTAGTGTATCCCGAGGTGGGAGACGCCAAGTGGTCGGACTTCGACAACATCGACGAGTACATTTCAGCGGGATACCGGGCCATGGCCGGGGCTGTTCCGGCGCTGAAAAAGGCGTTGCGCGTCCGGAGGATCAAGGGTCTCCTGTGGAAAAGACGCTCGATATCATAGTCGAGAAGGCCGATGAGAACGCCCGCCTCGACGTTTTTATCGCCATACGCCTGGATATCACGCGCTCGCTCGCGGCACGCGCCATCGACGAGGGCCGGGTGTCGGCGGACGGCCGCGCGAGAAAATCTTCGTTCCGGCTGAAGGCAGGCATGAGGGTGCAGGCCGGCATCCCGGAAGAAAAGGAGCCGGGGCCCTTGCCTGCAGCCTCCGACATACCGCTTGCCGTTTTGTATGAAGACGAGCATATCGTGGTCGTGGACAAGCCCGCGGGCATGGTCGTGCATCCCGGAGCGGGCAGGAGCGAAGCCACCCTGGTGCACGCGCTTCTGCACCGGTATCCCGAGATGGCCGGGGTTGGATCGCCGGAGAGGCCGGGAATCGTGCACCGGCTGGACAAGCTCACCTCCGGGGTCATGGTGGCGGCCCGGAGCGCCACGGCCTACGACGCCCTCGTCCGTGCGTTCAAGGAGCACCGGCACACCCGCATCTACCGGACCGTCTGCTACGGCCGCATGGAGAGGAGCGAAGGCCGGATCGAGACCTTCATGGACCGCCACCCCTCTGACCGGAAAAAGATGAGCTCGAAGGTCGCCCGGGGCAGGCGGGCCGTCACCGACTGGCGGGTGATCAGAGAGTGGGGCCAGCTGTCGCTGCTCGAGCTCACACTTCAGACGGGAAGGACCCACCAGATCCGGGTGCACCTCGCCGACACGGGCCATCCTGTCGCAGGCGATCCGGAGTACGGAGGGAAGAGGCGGGCCAACACCATCACCGATCCGGTGGTGAGGGCGCGCGTAAAGAAACTGGGCAGACAGATGCTCCATGCCTGGAAGCTCGGAATCACCCATCCCACAACCGGGCGGTGGATGGAGTTCATCTCGGAAGTGCCCGAGGATATGAACGGCCTCATCGCCCTGCTCGATGAGCGAATGGAGAGATAAAAGGAAGTGGAGGCAGGAGATCCGGATTTTCAGACAAACACTCCGGCTGCGGAAAGTACCACGAAATCGGGCGATTCTGTCAAAAATGCCCGATATTGACGAGAAACGATGATAAACGGAAAATTGATTGACTTTCCTGCTCCCTGTGGTTGATTATACCCGTATGCAAAGGCTTTCAGACATTCTCAGCAGGAAGTACTGGGGTTTCAGCAAGATCGTGAAGATCCGCGACATGTGGACCGAGATAGCGGGCGAAGTCCTTGCCGCGCACACCGAGCCGGTGCAGCTCAGGGGCAAGACCCTGGCGGTCATCTGCGATTCGCCGGCATGGGTTCAGCAGATGGGCGTGCTCGGCCCGGCGCTGGCGGAAAAGGTGCACAAAGTCGCCAGGATAAAAATCGACAAGGTCGATGCCAGGTTCTCGGCGCAGAACAGGCCCGCCCGGAAAAGGACATCGGCCAGACGGCCTGTGCTGAAGCTGAATATCGATCCGGAAGATGTGAAGCGGATCAAGGATCCGAAGCTCAGAAAAGCGGTGATGCAGTTAATCGACTGATGCTCAAAAGGGGGCGGAGATGACGGAGCGGAAAGGGAGAATGGCACGCATCCTGTGGGTGCTTGGGGCAGGCTTCCTCGCCCTGGTGGTTGTCTGGGCGCTTTCGATTCTCGGGGCGATCCCGCTCACCTTCACGATGGCCATGACTCCCGCGGAGCTCATGAAGTTCCTGGATTCACCCCGCGACGACATGCGGGGGATCAAGGTGAACGGCCACTTCCTCGAGATCGGCAAGAGGCGGCCTCTGCAGATCGTCAAGGGATATGACGAGACCATGTATCTCATGCGGCCGTACCGGCAGGTCAGGGCGCGCCCCCGCAGCCTCACCCGGCCCGAAATTCTGGACTTCTGCACGAACATCACGGGCGCGGGCTTTCAAGAGCTCAGATCGCTGCTGGAGTCGGGCAAACCGGTGACTGTCGAATGGGAAGGCAGGGTGCAGGGGAAGACCGTCCAGGTCGTCAAGGCGAGCATGTTCAGCTATCTGGTAACAGGGCTCCAGGACAGCCCGATATTCATGAGCCAGGTCGAGCTCGCAAGGAGGCTGGGTATGAACGAGCCCGACATTCTTTCCCGGCTCATTCCCGTACAGAAGCGCTGGCACGAGGAATTTTTGTCCAGTGAATCTCTGCAGACACGTTATCCCGTTCACTACATCATTCCCCTCCGGGACGAGCTCACGGCCTGGCTGAGCGAGCAGGCGTCCATCGGGATGTAGCCGCTGCCGGGGAACGCTGGCCCGGCGTGCCTGTTGCGGTACTGGTGTACGAACACCCTGTCGCGGGTGCGCGGGGCAGTATGGTCCGGTTCATCGTGATGCCCGCCCTGCTGCCCCGGGGGGTGCCGGGGCCGCGATGCAATCCCCGGCTCTCATGCTGGCTGTCGTGCTCGATGATATTCGTCTGTGCAGGGCACTTCCGCTCGTCTGTCTCGTTTTTAGCACCTGCCGGGAGATCAGAAGATTCCTCACAAAAGCAATTGACAGGGCTGAATTCAATATTATAGGGTAAACAACGTTTACATATCAAGTTGCAGCAGGTTTCCATGGAAGCAGGGATCAATATCGGCAGGATGTCGTCGAGCAGGGCGATTTTCTCCCTTTCATGGAGGCTGGCGGCGGCCGTCGATGCGCCTTTGAAGAATTCAACTGGAGGGCCGATCGGTTCGCGGCTTGTCTTCAGCGCCGGGTTGCCGAGGTGGCTACCGTGCGGGAAGGCCCGAGAGAAAACGGGGTGAGGTTTCTGTTG
Source organism: Syntrophaceae bacterium UBA1062 (assembly GCA_002316295.1). GTDB lineage: Bacteria > Desulfobacterota > Desulfomonilia > UBA1062 > UBA1062 > Phosphitivorax. Next base: position 10,982 of record DCDF01000221.1, read on the forward strand.
CCTTTGTGGCGAAAAAACCTGGATCCGGCCAAAAAGGAACAGGGTGTTCGGCAATGGTGCACAATGGATCTCGCAGTTCATACGCGCGTGCGCGATCTCCGATTCATCGGCGCGATCCCCTGAAACGCCCTGGACGAGGTGCTCGAAAAAAGCGCTGAAAGAGAGCCTGACATAAGGAGGTATCACAATGTCGTTTCCAACGAGGAACAATCCCTATAGCTTTGACGAGTTTCTGGCGTGGAGGAAAAACGTCGACTACTACCGCGACGACGCCTTCTTCCAGAAAGTGCTCCGGCACTTCTGCGCAGAGGAGTGGGAGGAGATCGACAGGGACCTTCGACGGATGTCACCCAAGGTCTCTTACCGGTGGCGCGACTTTGCCGAGAAGATCTCCTGGCCCGAGCACCGGCCCTACATGAAGCATTACGACGGCCACAACCACCGCATCGACCGGATCGTGCGGCCGCTCGAAACCGAAATCATGGAAAAGGAGATCTTTTCCGAGGCCTTTTTCTCCGAGCGCACCTCCCCATGGCTCAGGCTCGCCAAAATGTATCTGGTCTATCAGAACGGTGAGGCCTGTATCGCATGCCCCATCACCTGCACCGAGGGACTGGTGGCCCTGCTGGAGAAATATGCGGACACGCCCGAGACCAGGCGCATCCTCAAGCACTGCAAAGAGGGGATCGACGGGGATTTCGCCATCGGCGCTCAGTATCTCTCCGAGATCCAGGGCGGCTCGGATGTTCCTTCCAATGTGCTGGAGGCGGTGAGCGAGGGCGAGCAGTGGCGGCTCTACGGCACCAAGTTTTTCTGCTCCGCCACCCATGCCGACTACGCGGTGGTTACCGCCAAACCTGCAGGCTCAGAGGACGTGGCCCTGTTCGTGGTGCCGTCCTGGCTCGAGGGGAACAAGGAGAAAGAGATCAGAAACGGCTACACCATCGACCGCATCAAGTGGAAGATGGGCACCTCCGAGCTCACCACGGCCGAGCTCACATTCAACGGCGCGGTGGCGTATCCGGTTGGGCCGCTGAACCGCGGGGTGGCCAACGTGGTAGGCATTGTGCTCACCTACTCCAGGCTTACGGTCGGGCTCTCGGCTGCTGCGTTCATGGCGCGTGCCGTGCGGGAGGCGCGGGCGTACGCCGGGTTCCGGGACGCCTTCGGCCTGCGGATCGACAAATTTCCGATGCTTGAAGGCCAGCTCCGGAACATGGAGCTGTTCTCGAGACGCACCGTTGCTGCCGCATTCAAGCTCTACCGCGATTTTCTCGCCCTCCCCGGCGGGCTCAAGGGCGGGTTGGCGACCGACGAGGGCGAAGAGACGAGGAAGAAGCGTTTCGACGTCCGGGAGCTCATCATGCTCCAGAAGATCACGGCATCCTGGGACTGCACGGACGTGATCCGTCAGGCGATGTCCGTTTTCGGCGGGCACGGGATCATGGAGGATTTCTCCTCGCTTCCCAGGCTGTTTCGGGACTCGGCCATCAACGAGCTCTGGGAAGGTCCGAGGAATGTCCTGCTCACCCAGATGCACCGCGATTTCCAGCGGGTCTCGTCCTGGTACCGCCCGTCGGAGTTCGTACGGCACATTCTGACCGGGGCGGACGGGGATCTGGTGTCGAAGCTCGGTGCGGAAATGGACGAGATCATCGCCTGCCCGAGCCTGTTTGTCATGGATGACAAGACCATGGAAGTCTGCAGGCGCTGGGATATGTTCTGCCACGAGCTGTTCCACGCCTACCAGGATGCGGCGCTCAGAGAGGTGGAAGGCGGCTGAATCGGTTGTACGCCGAAAGAAGAGGAGGGCGTTTCCATGCTCTGACGGAGAACATGGAAACGCCCCTTTTGGCTTTATGTGTCCGTCATCCCCTGCCGGATCTCATTTTCGAAGATCCGGGCGATAGTCCGGGCTATGAGCTCCATATGCCTGCGCACCTGTTCGGGAGATTTGCCCGGGTGCTGCCTGTACGTGATGAGGATGCCGTTCAGCGCGGCAAAGAAGGCGTGGGAGAGCCTTCGGACATCCTTTTTGGCGCCCGACTTCACAAAGAGCCGGTCGAACTGGTCGAGAACGGAGCGTTCGATTGCGTTGAGCCTCTCCAGGAGATCCTCGCTGATGGATCCGTCGAGCATGAAATGGGTCATCATCTTGAAGTACTGCTCGTGACCGGTGAGGAAGCTGATGAATTTCAGGGCGACTTCTTCGATGCGTACGGTCTCGGCTGAGCGGAGATACTCGTCGAGGATGGGGATGAGGTCCCTGGTCCCTCTCAGAAAGGCCTCCACGAAAAGGTGCTGCTGGTCCGGAAAGTAGCGGTAGATGAGCGCCGGAGAGATGCCGGCCTGCTTCGCGATGTCGCGCATGTTGACCTTGGTGAAGGGCTTTTCGGCAAAGATCTCCTCGGCAGCGTCGATGATGGCGTTCCTGCGGGCAAGGCGCTGATTGTCTCTGGGCGTTGGGCAAGCGCTCTTTTTCCCTTGAGAAAGCATGAACCGACCCCCTTTAAGAAATTATCTCATGGCATTCCGCGGTAGTGTCCATTATATGATAAATAACCGCTCGAATACAACGGATATTGCCGGGAGTGATAAGGAAACTGGTGCCGGGAACAGGACTTGAACCTGCACGAGCCTGCGCCCACTAGAACCTGAATCTAGCGCGTCTGCCAATTCCGCCATCCCGGCACGCTGATACTTGAAAAGATCAGGTGATTCCCATATATAGTTTTGCACTTTTTAAATGTCAAGGACGTATGTGATGGAAGTGATAAAGA
>DCDF01000185.1:0-4626 GCA_002316295.1 Syntrophaceae bacterium UBA1062
CCTGAGGGGCCCCCTTGACCGGCAGTTTGCGCACCTTGGGCTGTCTGCCGGTTGCCGGGAAATACGCCGTGAAGATCGATCCTTTTCCAGGCTCGCTCTCTACGGTGATCATGCCCCCATGGCTCCTGATGATTCCGTGGATGACCGGCAGCCCCATGCCTGCGCCCTTTCCCACTTCCTTTGTCGTGTAGAACGGCTCGAAGATGCGGGAGACGATCTCCGGGCTCATTCCCCTTCCGTAATCTCTCACCGAGAGCTTCAGGTACTCTCCCTCTTTTATCTCCGGATGAGATTCCGTCCGCTCCAGGCGTGTGTTCTCAAGGCTTATTTCCACGACTCCCTTCTGCGATTCGAGGGCGTCTGCAGCGTTTTGGCACAGGTTCATGACGACCTGCTGGATCTGGGTCGGATCGCCGAGGATCCGGTCGTGCGAGGCATCGATGCGCTGTGTTATCTCGATCGTGCTCGGCAGCGATGACCGGATGAACGCCACGGTTTCGCTGATCAGGGGTCCGAGCTGTATCGGCGTGAAGCGCCGATCGCCGCGCCTGCTGAAAGAGAGGATTTGCTTCACCAGATCCCGCTGGCGGGTCGCTGCACTGAGAATCTGATTCACGGTCTGATGCCACGGCGTTCCCGGAGGCATCTCCTCCAGGAGCGATTCGGCCTCGATGATAATGGGGTAGAGCATGTTGTTCAGGTCATGGGCTATGCCGCCGGCAAACCGTCCCAAGGCCTCTATCTTCTGGGCCTGAACGAGCTGGGCTTCCGCCTTCCTTCTCTCGGCTATCTCATGGGCGAGCTTTCTGTTTCTCTCCCGAAGCGCATCGGTGCGCTCCTTCACGAGCTCTTCCAGATGATCCCGATATCTTTTCAGGCTTTCCTCCGCCTCTTTCCGCTCGGTGATATCCGAGCTGCCGCAGACAAGGCCGAGGAACCTTCCGTCCGGCGAATACCTCGTGCTCCCGTGCGACTCGATCCATCTCCAGCTGCCGTCTCCGCGCCTCGCCCTCCCTATCGCGTGGAAGGACTTCTTTTCCTGAACGGATTGGAGAAAAGCCCCCAAAAACGCATCCCTGTCATCGGGGTGAATCAGGGGGCGATAGTCCAGCCCCTTTATCTGTTCCTTAGAAATTTTGAAGAAATCGCGATACGTGGAGTTCACGAACTGAATATCGCCTGTTTCATCTACGACCCAGATCATGAGCGGAGAGCTGTCCGCCATGATGCGGAACCGTTCCTCGCTCTCCCGGAGCTCGTCCTCCACTCGCTTGCGCTCGGTGTCGTCGAAAATATATGCCTTGTACTCTATGAGCTCGCCATGCTCGTCGAATGTTCCCACTGCGTTCTCCACGACATGGATGATCGAGCCGTCGCAGCGCCTGCGGCCGCCCTCATAGGAGACGAGCACTTTTCGATCTCTGAGCAGATTGATGAAATCAGCGTAGCTGTCGGGAGTCATATGGAGGTCCGCCATGTTTCCTTTGAGCGCCTCTTCGCGGCTCGAAAAGCCGAAGATTCTCACAAAGGAAGGGTTGCACATCAGAATCCGGCCGTCAGGAGCGGCCATGAAGTTCCCGGTCAGGTCGTCCTCGAAGAGCTGCCGGTAGAGCTCCTTGCTCCGTTGCAGATCCTCCTCAGCCTTCCTTCCCCTGGTGAAGTCCCCATAGACGACGGCGACCCCGTAGCCTTCGATCGGGACAGGGGCGGCGGTGACATTGATCCAATGGACGACATCAGACTCCTTTACGACGCCCATCTCGACGTTTTCAATGAGCCGTCCTTCCTTCAGGGCTCTGACGGCGGGAAATTCCTCTTCGGGCATAAGGGTGCCGTCGGGCCTGATGATCCGCCACTCACGGCCGATGCCTGCTTTGCTCCTATGATCTTTTGATGGGATCTCCAGGAGCTTCTTGGCGGCCAGGTTTCTCTCCACGATTCGGCCGCTTTCGTCGGTGAGGGTAATTCCCAGAGGGAACACCTCCAAGATCTTTTTGAGCTTGGAGATGCCGGCCTCGAGCTTTTCGACCGAGGCCTCACGCTCACTCGCCGCCTTTTCCAGCTCCGCTATCCGCCTGTTCGCCTCTTGAATTCTTATGATAAGCTGATCTCTGGTTTCTTTTCGAGGGTTCATACAAGATTCCCTGAAGTATGGCGCCGGATATTCCAGTACTCGACGATCTGCGTGCAGGTGGTCACCATTTTGACAGACCAGGCGACAATACCGCATGCTTCTCAATGTTCAGATGGCGTTCTTTCATAAAAGATTCCTATCGCTCCGGGCCGTCAGAGGCGGCGGAGGCGCGGATCTCACCGCACGCAGAGTCCTCCGCTTCCCGCCTGTCGAGGACCCGTTCGATGGCGTCCTGCAGCTCTTGCATGTCGGCAGGTTTCGCGAGCAGTTCGGAGATGCCGGTCTTCCGGAGCCTCTCTCTGTCGACTGCCTCGCTGAAGCCGGTGCACAGGATAACAGGAATGCCGGGGCGGATGCCCGCGATCCTTGCGGCGAGCTCCACCCCGGTCATCAGCGGCATGGTGTGGTCGGTGATGACCAGGTCGAATGCATCAGGCCTCTCTGAGAACAGGGCCAGGGCCTCGGGGCCGTTTGGAGCCGCCGTTACCTCATATCCCATAATCTTCAGCACTTTGCTCACGCTGGAAAGGATGATGCCCTCGTCATCCACCAGGAGAACCCGTCTCTTCTCTCCTTCCCGGGGCGTGCTGAAGGGCTTGAGCCGAAGCCTTTCGGGTTTCTCCGCGGTGACAGGCAGATACACGCTGAACACCGACCCCTGCCCGGGGCGGCTCTCCACCGTGACTGCTCCGCCGTGGCCCTTGATGATCCCGTGGACGACGGACAGTCCCATCCCGCTTCCCATGCCCACTTCCTTGGTGGTGAAGAAGGGATCGAATATGTGGCTCATGACCTCCGGCGTCATACCGGTGCCCGTGTCCTTCACGGTGAGCAGCACATATTCTCCCGCCTGCATCTGCGGGGTGGCGAGCTCGCGGGGAAGGTCCGCATTGGCGAGGCTCACTTCTATGACACCCGTATGCGGCTCGATGGCATCGGCGGCGTTTCTGCACAGGTTCATCACTATCTGCTGTATCTGGGTGGCGTTGCCTTGGATCGTGTCACGCTCGGCCGCGATGTCGAGCCTGATCTCGATCGTGCTCGGCAGCGAAGACCGGATGAACGCGACTGTCTCCCGAACGAGCTCGGAGACTCCCATGGGCTTCAGGCTCTGCTCGTCTGGTCTGCTGAAGGAAAGGATCTGCCTGAGCAGGTTTCTCTGCCGATAGGCTGCGCCCAGAATCAGATGAAGGGTCCGGTGTCTGGTCTCGTCGGTCGACGGCTCTTCCGCGAGCATCTGGAGGTTTAGGATAATAGGATAGAGCATGTTGTTCAGGTCATGAGCGATGCCGCCCGCGAACCTGCCCAGGGCATCCATTTTCTGGGTATGTATGAGCTGGTGTTCGAGCCGGATCTTTTCTTCCTGCGCGCGAATGCGCTCTGATATCTCTTCCTCGAGCTGCCTGTTCCTCTCTTCGAGCTCGATCGTCCGCTCCCTCACGAGCTCTTCCAGATGGTCCCGATGCCTGCGCAGCTCTTCTTCCGAGCGCATCAGGGATTCCTCGGCGCGTGATTTGGTCAGTGCTGCGACGAGATACTCGACCAGCCTCTCCCACAGGGCGATGCTCCCGGCCGAGAAGAGCCCTTTCCTCGGGTCGTTGAGCTGCAGCAGCCCCAGGCGTTCTTCGCCGGTGCGCAGCGGGATCAGGGCCACCGACTCGTAGCCGTAGGCGTTGCACAGGTTTCTCAGCCGGATATTCAGACCCGCTGCCGCGGCTTCGGCCGCGAGCTCGGTGGTGCTGTTGGTCCAGAAGCTTCCGCGTCCGGTAAAGAACGGCATCGACGCATCGATGCTGCCTCGGATGACACTGCCGCACAGACATTCGAGGGCCGGCCGGCCCGAACCCTCGCGGATGACTGTGCCACGGTCGCCCTGCTCGCACAGCCGGCTCTCGATTTCAACGAACTCATCGGGAAACCCTGATGTGCATTGATAAGGGTAGTCCCCGTTTTCCTCCAGCCGTATCCCCACAGCCCGGCAGCCTGACTGCCTCTGGAAAAAGTCCACGGCCATGCGGAGAAGATCCTGCGATGTCCGGGCCTTGTTGGCGAGGCGGAGAAACTCCACCGCCGCCTCACGTTCGCGTTCGGCTGTTTTGCGTATGCTGACGTCGTGGAACACGAGGACGATCCCGCTCACCTTGCCTTCGCTGTCCACAATCGGCGCGGCACTGTCTTCTATGGGGATCTCCCGGCCTTGACGGGTGATGAGCACGGTATGGTTCGCCAGAGCGGAGATGCGCTTTCCCTGAAGCACCTCCTCGACGATGTCCTCGGAGGGCTGATGGATTTCTTTGTTCTTGATCCTGAACACCTCACCGATCGGACGGTTCAGGGCCTCTTCGGGCTGCCATCCGGTAAGATCGGCGGCAGCCGGATTGATGAAAGTGATCCGGCCTTTCGTGTCGGTCGACAGCACCGCATCCCCGATGCTGTTGAGCGTGACCTGAAGCCACCGGCTCTGCCGGCTCAGGGCGTCCTCCGCCTCACGG
>DCDF01000185.1:4816-11619 GCA_002316295.1 Syntrophaceae bacterium UBA1062
GCTCTGCTGCAGGGTTCTGAATATGAGGTGATAAGGCTTTTTCAGGCCGGTCACGATCACCGCCCGGTACAGGAGATAGTACGCGGCGATCTTGAAGAGGTGACCGAGTTCGTTGAAAAAGTCGTAGACGCCGAAGTAGCGGGTGAATGAAAGCTCGGCCGCCACATTCAGCGCAATGGATCCGACAATGAGGCGCAGTATCCACGGATCGAACGACCGCCTCAAGACGGCGACGGCACCGAGCGACACGAGGAAGAGGAGGCTGATGACGTATTCGCTGCCGACCTTGAAGGCTGTCAGCCCGGAGCCTTCGATATACGAGTCGGGGAAAACGTCCCAGTAAAAGATCGTCATGAGCGACAGGACGGTCACCGCCGCAAACGTGGCGAATGCATAGACCAACCTGAATGTTCGCTTCAGGAGCACAGGAGCGATGACGAACGAAACGGCGTGGATATAGCGAGTCAGAATCCACAGCTCGGTCGCAAGGTTGGCGTCGTTCCCTCCGAACACCCCCATGCCCTTGTACGCCAGCGCGTGGAGTCCGTCGAGAAATCCTATGAACAGCGACGCTATGCCGAGAAACAATACAAAGTTGTTGTCCATCAGCCTCCGGGAGTTCCAGGCGAACATGAACATGCCCGCGGAGATGGCGATGCAGAAGCCCTCGGCAAGACTGTGAAAAAGGGTGTAGCTGTGCAGAGTGGTCAGATGCAGCAGCACTACGACTGCCGCCCCGACGGCAATTGCTGCCGCCGGTCTGAACTCAGAGCCGGCGTGTTCTGTCTCTGGATGTCTTCGATGCTCCATAGTGCCTTATCAACAGAGGGCGAAGCCGGCAGGCGTTCATTTTCCGGGAAGAAGGGCAAACGCCCGGCCTGTGCTTCTCCAATGTATGGCCTGATGCTATACAATCGCAGACGTTCTGTAAACTGTTGTTTTTCTGATTTTTTATGATCATATATTCACTGGCTTTTACAGTGTTTTTCGGTTTTTCTCATTGCCCTCGGACGATGAAGTGGTGTATTTCTCACAGGTCTTTTGAAATCTCTCTGGAGGAACACATGGGTATCATGTCAAACACCGTGAGCATCTACCAGTACGAGGTCGCGGGCGACATCCCCGACGGCGACCGAAGGCTGTGGATCCAGCAATGTCTCGAGAAGAGAAGGTTCGAGCCGGTCGAGAACGTCCCCGACGGCGAGGCGACGGGATGGGTGCGCTTCGATGAGCATACCAGCTCGGATTTCGGCGTCTTGGGTGCGTTTTCATTCGAGCACTACTGCCTGTTCACCCTGAGAAAGGACGTACGCAAGGTGCCCGCGGCCCTGCTCAAGAACCTGGTCGAGAAGGAGTGCGCGCAGTGGCTCAAAGAGCGGCCCAAGCTTCACAAGGTGCCGGTTTCCAGGAAACGGGAGATCCGGGAGAATATCCACGCCTCCCTGCTGGCCCGATCCCTTCCGGACCCGTCTGTCTACGACGTGCTCTGGAACACCGAAACCGGGATCGTCACTGTGGCGAACATCAGTACAAAGGCACTTGATTTCGTTGAAGACGAGTTTGCGAAGACCTTCGAGGGGCTCTCGCTCGTTCCCATTCATCCGATCCGCCGGGCGGAGATGGTCATTCCCGCCGAGCACCGCGACGCCCTGGACCGGATCAACCAGGCATCCTCCCGGGACGTGCTGCTCCAGATCAAGAAGAACCGTTGGCTTGGCTGGGAATTTTTCCTGTGGCTCATGCACAAGAGCGCTGAGGGAAGCTCCGAGTACCAGGTGAATCAGGAGGGGCCCGCCGAGATCGGCGATCATTTCATCGCTTATGTCTACGACAGGTTCGTGCTTGTGCAGGATCACGAAGACGGTCCTCGAAAGAGCACCATCAGCGGGCCTCAGAGGAACTTTTCCGAGGCGTGCAAGGCGATCCAGAGCGGCAAGAATATCACCGAGGCGACCCTGTACTTCGAAAAGGACATGTTCAAGTGGAAGATGAGCCTGAAGGGCGACATTTTCGCGTTCGGGTCGTTCACCTGCCCGCCGGTCAAGATCGAGAAGGACGAGATGACCGACCCTGCGATGGAGCGGGACGCTGTCTTCTTCGAGCGCATGAACCTCATGGAGACCGGGCTTCAGCTCTTCGGGAGCCTTTTCGCCGCGTTCCTCTCCGACAGGCTGACCGGCCCCTGGCCTCAGATCACACGCGCCATGAACGAATGGCTGCAGAAAACCTGACAGAGCGGAGGCGCGGGGGATGAAGATCTTTGTCATCGTGGGAATGCCGGCGGCGGGCAAGAGCATCGCTCAAGCCTATGCACGTGAGAAAGGCTATCCCTACCATGCGACCGGAGACGTGGTGCGGGCCGAGGTGAAGGCCAGGGGGCTCGAACCCGGGCCCGAGACCATGGCCGGGGTTTCCGACGAGCTCAGAGGGGAAGACGGCATGGGGGTGACGCGCATCGCCCTGAAGAAGGTGCTGGAAGAAAAGAGCCAAATCGCTTTCCTCGAAGGCATGAGATCCTGGCAGGAGATCGAGCTCATCCGGGAGCAGGCGGATGCGGTGGTGGTCGCTTTTCTGGCGCCGAGGCCCCTGAGAAGGAAGCGCATGATCGCCCGGGGGAGGCCGGACGACTCTCCTGCGGGGTTCGAGGAGCGCGACTGGCGGGAGATCTTTTACGGCGTGTCCATACCGATCGCCCTGGCGGACGCCTATATCGTGAACACCTCCACCATGGAGGACGCACGGAGAGACCTGGACGCCATCGTCCGCCGGTGCGACGCGGACTGACGCCGTATCGCACGCACCGGTTCTCTGATCACAAGCGCTCTTACGCCGGTATGAACTCCGCGGGCCGTATCTCGATCAGCGTAATCGCTCCGGTCGGGCAGACAGAGGCGCACAGCCCGCAGCCGATGCACGCCTCTGTGCGGAGAGAGACGTCGTCTCCCGGACCGGTGCTGACGGCGTTGACCGGACAGATGTCTTCGCACAGGCCGCACGACGTGCAGGACTCTCTGTCGAGATGCGCCTGGTAGCGGCTGGGCGCGAGCACCCCTTTCGTCTTTTCGTCCGTGGCGTAGCCGAGCACCACGCAGCAGCACGTGCAGCAGTTGCAGATCACGTTCGAGCGCCCCGTGGTGTTTTCCGTCATGGGCACGAGGCCCGCCTTGCGCGAGCGCTCCAGGATCTCCCGCGCCTCGGCGATGTCGATCCGCCTTCCGGTGCCCCGCCTGATATTGTACTCTGCGCCGCGGTTGATCTGGAGGCACACCTGAAGCGGAGCGTCGCATTTTTTCATGAGCTTGCGGCAGACACAATCGGTCACCGCGATAGAGTTCGCCGACTCCAGCATCTTCAAGGCATCTTCGTGAGCCAGCACCTGGTTCTTGACCGCGATGCTCTCCCCGATGGGAATCACCCGCATGAACGATGGCATCTTGATCTGGGTCACGAGCTCGAGCAGCCCCGGATACTCGGTTTCGGTGAACTCCACCCAGAGGTCCATGAGGGCTTGGGGAGCCTCTTTCCACAGGATTGTCGCATCGTGGAACTGGATCACATGCCTGGGCATCCGGTAGGTGGTCACGCCGTTTCTGACAGCTTCGAAGACCACGCCCTTGTGGAAGAGCGAATCCAGGACCGCGAGCATTTCTTCCTCGGTCTTGCCGAACCGGCCGGCCAGCTCTTCGGCGGTGGCGGGCAGGGCGTTGATCACAGCCGCCTCATCCGGGGAGCAGACTGTCTCCCATATCTTGGGCATAAGTTTCGAATGCTCCATGAGCAGCTTTTTCGAAAGCTCCCGGTAAACGTCCATCCGGTCCATGAGGTCCTCCTTTGAGCGGGCATATGAAAAAACAGCTTATACCGGGTATGTAAGCATGGATTCTTGCCTGCGACAAGCACAATCATTATCATAGAGAAACGGACCGGATGGTTCTGATAGGGGGAAGTATAGTGCCGCGTCTCTATTCCCGGCAAGACATCCGCAAAACCTACGAGCTCATTCAGGAGCACATGCGGACCAAGGCCATCATCCGGGAGCATGCGCTGAACCGCCGTGATATCAGGGAAGTGGCGCTCGAAGGCCTGGATCTATCCGGCGTGAGGCGGGTGCTCGACCTCGGCTGCGGATACGGGTTTTTTACCGAAAAGCTCCAGGGGAGGCTTCATCAGGGGGCGCACATCCTGGGCATCGATCTTGTGGACAGGGAAAACCGCAGGGTCTTTCTCCAGACAGTGAAAGATATCGGCTACGAAGGAGAGTTCGTACGCTCGCGTGCGGACATTATCAGGAGCATGGACGAATCGAGCTTCGACATGGCGATCGCGAGCTATTCCCTCTATTTTTTCCCGCACCTCGTGGGCGCGATAGCCAGGGTCCTCTCGCCCGAGGGTGTGTTCGTCGCTGTGACACACAGCAAGTACTCGCTCAGGGAGGTCACGAGCTTTGTCCCGCGGTGCATGGAGAGGATGGGGATCGTGCCGCCCGCCGAGATCATGATCAACCGGCTCTTCAGGGCGTTCAGCCTGGAGGAGGGCGAAGAGATGCTCAGCCCGTTCTTCGGGCGGGTGGAGAGGGTGATCTACGAAAACGATCTGCTCTTCCCCCTGGACCGCATCGGAGAATGCATCGATTATCTCGACAAGAAAAAGCATCTGATCTTCAAGGAGGTCATGGAAAATCATCCCCAAAAGGTGGGCGACATGGTATCATATTTCAATGACATGGTTTTCGCATATGCAAAGGAGCACGGAAGGATCGTTCTCACCAAGGACGACGCGGTCTTTCGGTGTTTTCGCCCTCGCAGGAGGGGGTGACGCGGCATGAGGAAGCAGAGGATATACTGCCCCTACTGCGGCAAGCCCGTAGTCCAGCGCTGCATGGAAGGCAGGATGCGAGATTTCTGCATGCAGTGCACCAATGTGTTCTACGAAAATCCCCTTCCGGTTGCGTGCAGCATTCTGGTCGACGAAAACCGCCAGGTGCTGCTCGTCAAGCGTGGCAAGGAGCCCTACAAGGGCATGTGGTGCCTTCCCATCGGGTTCGCCGAGGCGGACGAGGAGGTGAAGGACGCGGCCCTGCGCGAGCTCAGGGAGGAAACCGGGGTGGAGGGTGAGGTGGTTCGGCTCGTGGACGTAGACACCGTCGACAACTACTATTACGGGAGTCTTGCCATCGTCACCTACGAGGTGAGGCCTACGGGCGGCACGCCCGTGCCTGGAGACGACGCTGAGGACGCGCGGTTTTTCCCGGTATCAGACCTTCCGTCCCTGGCGTGGTCGTCGAATGAAAAGGCCCTGAAGCTCTACGTGGAGTTCTACCGCGACACCTGGGCTATGATGGATTCCTACCGCCAGCTTTTCCCGGAAATCGCGGCGCCGGCGAACGTCGATCCGGGCCCGCAGGGGCAGAGGAGCTTTTTGTCGAATATCCTGGTGAAGATGATCGAGAAGGATGCGGCAGAGATCACGAGAGAGTGGATGCAGGAGATGAGGCTGAGGATCCCGGCCCTCTCCGCGCACGCGGATTTTTTCGGCGAGATGAACCGCAAGGTGCTCAAGGCGGTCCGGCAGGGCCTGCGCGAGCATGGCGGTTCGTTCGATTTCATCAGGTTCAAGGATGCGGGCAAGGACATCAGGCGCCTCGAGATCAGCCTGCCGGATGTGCTCAACGCCATGGCACTGAGCAGGAAGAGCATCTGGATGCACGTGATCCGCAAGAAGATCCTCTCCTCTCCCATGGAGATCTACATCACCCTGGAGCTCAACAACCGGATCATCTTCCTCTACGACCGGATCATCTACCACATTTCTTCCGGCTATATTGAGTAGCGCCGGCCTTCAGGCAGGCACGCTCCAGACAAAGGTCTTTTCGGAGAGAAACCGCACCACCTGCTCGGCCGACTGGCTGGCCTTTCTCTGAAGCGCTTCTGTGGTGTTGAAGGCGTTGTGGGGAGTCAGGATCACGTTTTCCCGGTCTTTCAGCCCGAGATAAGCCTGCACGGTCTCGTTGCCGCCGGCAGAGCCCGAGCGCAGACCCACGGCAAGCTCCGCCTCGTTCTCGTAGACATCGAGCGCAACGCCGCCCAGGCGCCCCTCATCCAGCAGGCGGAGCAGGTCGTTGTGGGGAGAGAGCTCGCCCCGGGCGATGTTCACGAATACCGCACCCGGCTTCGCCTGTTTCAACACCTCGTAACGGAAAATCCCCCGGTTCTCCTCTGTCAGGTTCATGGCGCACACGATCACGTCAGCCTGCGGGACGCCTTGGGCGAGACTCACATACCGGATGTCACGGTGCTTTCTCACGATGTCCGTACCCACGACGTCCATGCCGAGCGCCCTGCCCAGGCGGCAGATTTCTGACCCTATGTTGCCCACACCCGCCACCAGGAGCGTTCTTCCCAGGCATTCACCACCGGTGAGGCCGTCGCGGTCGAAGCACTCGAGCTGCCGAATCTGTCGCCGGAGCTTTCTCAGGAGCGCCATCCAAAGGAGCACGGCCTGCTCCGCGACCGCCCGGCTGCAGTACAGGGGAAGGTAGCCCGCCGGTACAGCTCTCCTTGAGGCCTCGAGGAAGGCCTTCACGTGATCGTATCCGGTGCTTCGGGTGAGGAGCCCGTCGAGCAGACCCGCCCACGAGTGCGGGATCACGGACTGGGTGCGGATGCTGATAAAGGAAGACGGCGGGAGGCCGTACGCACATTCCTGGATGGTCAGCGGCGTGAAGGCGGCCCGGATCCCGGAGGGGAGAAGCCGCCGCAGCGCCTCCGCCTCCTCTTTGAACGCCTCGAAGAAAAACACGTCCG
>DCDF01000180.1:0-7484 GCA_002316295.1 Syntrophaceae bacterium UBA1062
ATATCGTTTCCACGTTGAGCGACTCCCTCAAGACAGACGGCTGCGGCTGATCCACCATGCAGTGCTCAAAACATGCGGATGTTTCTCTCGATAGTAATTTTTTTGCTGTATGCTGTCATTTTATGGCGTCCTTTCCATTGACAAATGAAAATGATTGACGTTTAACTGTGATCCATGAACGGCAAGGCCCTTTCGAGACTCTGGTGGCGGTTCCCCGATGGATGATCCGGTCCGTCTCCAGTGCAGGATCTCGGAAGGCGGCCCCTGGGCTGCCTTTTCTTGTTCTTCGGGGCCGGAGGTTATTCCTCCCCTTCACGCCGCCCGTCCCCGGACAAGTCCGGCCTCCGGCAGCCTGCCGGCGCACCGGCGCCAGGATATGGGCGAGAACATCCCTGGAGTCGCTGATCCTTCATGAGCGGTCATACAGAAGCACCGGCAGCAGCCGGAGAGGAACACGGAACAGCACGAGAGATTCTGCTCGGCAACGAAGCGATAGCACACGGCATACTTGCGGGCGGCGCAAATGTGGTGGCATCCTATCCGGGCACCCCTGCATCCGAGGTGTGCACGGCGGCCATGAAGCTTGCGAGCGAGCAGGGCCTTCCCGTGCATGTGGAATGGTCGATCAACGAAAAGACCGCCTTCGAGCTGGCGTTCACCAATTCCATCACCGGCAGGCGCTCGGCCGCGATCATGAAGCAGGTGGGGCTCAACGTCGCATCAGACCCGGTAATGAGCGCCGCCTACATGGGGGTGACCGGAGGGCTTATCCTGGTGGTGGCCGATGACCCGGGGCCTCATTCATCCCAGACCGAGCAGGATTCGCGGTTCTTCGCCATGCACGCCAAGGTCCCGGTCCTCGATCCCATGAGCCCCCGGGAGGCCCTTCAGATGACCATGCAGGCCTTCGAGTTCTCCGAGCGCCATCATACCCCGGTGATCTTGAGGCCGACCACCCGGGTCTGCCATGCGCGGCAGCTTCTGGATCTTCCGCAGGGAAGACCTCCAAAGAGCAGACCCGACTTCCGAAAAGATCCCTCCCGCTGGGCCGCCACCCCGGGCCCCAGGCTCGCGCTGCACAGGGAGCTCAACGCGAAGATCAGAGAGATCCGGAAGCACCCCTGGGCGCGTCCCAGGCTCATGCACGGCACCGGAAGCTCCGGCCTCGCCGTTGTCTCTTCGGGCGTGGCGTGCGCCTATCTCCTTGATGTAGCAAGGGATCTCGGCAGGTGGCCGAATCTTGACATCTATAAGATCGACATGCCCTTTCCCCTCGACATACAGGCCCTCTCGTCGCTTACGGAAAGGTATCTCCGAGTCCTGGTGGTGGAGGAGACCGATCCGGTCATCGAGATGCAGTTCATCAACCGGGAACGCGTCTCGGGAAGGATGGACGGGACAGTGCCCGATGCGGGCGAGCTCACCCCCGAGATTGCGGCGCGGGTGCTCGACACGTTCACCGGCACCCCGAGCCCTGACAACCGATCTCTTTCCTCCAGAGAGCGCAGGCCTTCCTTGTGTGCGGGCTGCGCTCACCGGGCCGCGTTCTTTGCCATCAAGCGCGCCCTTCCCCGGGGTATCTATGCCTCCGATATCGGCTGCTACACCCTAGGGCTCAACCTGGGAGGAGTGGACACCTGCCTGTGCATGGGCGCAGCGGTGAGCCAGGCGGCCGGGTTCTTTCACGCGTTCAAGGACTCCCCTGAGCCGCCTCCCATAGCAGCGGTCATCGGAGACTCCACCTTTTTTCACGCCGGCATCCCGCCCACCATCAACGCCGTAGTCACAGGAACCCGGTTCGTGCTCGTGGTGCTGGACAACGCCACTACTGCTATGACCGGCCACCAGCCGACCCCTGCGACCGGCGGAATGACGAACGACTTCAGCGGCCGCACGCTCTCACTGGAAGAGGCGATACGGGGCTGCGGGGTCAGGACGGTCTGTGTCCACGACCCCTATGATATCGCGGGCTTCATCAAGGTAGTGAAAGACTGTTATGACAGAACCGCGGACGAGGGCGTGACAGCCGTCATCGCGCGCCATCCCTGCATCAGGGACCGCCGCGCGTTGAAATCACAGGCGCGCCGTGCGGTTCGTGTCATGGAGAAATGCAACGGCTGCGGCTACTGCGTCCGGGAGTTCGAGTGCCCGGCCCTGTCCATCGAAGACAAGCGGGCGAGGATCGACCGGACGCTGTGCATCGGCTGCGGCGTCTGCGTGCAGATATGCCCGGTGCAGGCCGTCACGGGCGGGGAGAGATAAATGAGCCGAAGCGCCTCTTCGCCGGACAGGCAGATCTTCATGGTGGGCCGCGGAGGCCAGGGGATTCTGCTCCTGGCGCGCGCCCTTGCCGAATGGGCCGGGAGAATGGGCTGCGATGTCATCACGTCGGAAACGCACGGCATGGCAATGCGCGGGGGCACGGTCACGGCGAGCCTCAAGGTCGGTGCCTATGCAGGCCCCCTGATACCGGCCGGCTCCGCGGATGTTCTTATCGGGCTCGATGCAGAGGAGGCCATGACGCACCTCTTCATGCTCAGGGCTGGGGGGGTGTCCATCGTCAATGCCAGGGACAAGGGCCCCTTCAGCCACGCAGTCGATGCCGCGCAGGCCGCCCTTTCCCTGGGCGCCCCGGGGGCCGTCAACATGATCATGCTCGGGTTTGCCGCTCGGTTGCTCGGCATCGACCGTGCCGTCGTGGAAGACATCGTCGAGAAGATATCTCCGCCAGGGGCCCTCGCCGCGAACAGAAAGGCCCTTAGCGCCGGCTACAGCATACAGGAGACATAATTATCTTTAGGGAGGTTCCTCATCGATGAGCAAGAGATTTGCACCCGGGTTCCGGACAACCGAAGAACTGGCTGCCCTGCAGCTCAAGGGCCTGAAATGGACAGTGAACCATGCCTACAACGGCTCGGCCTTCTACCGGCGGCGCCTTGACGAGGCGGGGGTTCGGCCCGACGACATCAGGAGCCTCAATGACCTGAGGAGGCTGCCCTTTGTCACGGCCGACGATCTCAGGGACGAGTACCCCTGGCCCCTCATATCGGTCCCGTTCGAGGACATCGTACGGATCCACGCATCCTCGGGCACCACGGGAAAGCGCAAGGTCATGGTCTACACCGCCAAAGACATCGATGATTGGGCCGACATGTTCGCCCGCTGTTACGAGACCGCCGGGCTCACCCGTGAAGACCGGGTTCAGATCTGTGTCGGCTATGGCGTCTGGACCGCGGGCGTGGGCTTTCAGAACGGCTGTGAGCGCTTCGGCGCCATGGCCCTGCCCGTAGGGCCCGGCAATATCGAGATCCATCTGCAGTTTCTGGTGGACTTCGAGCCCACGGTGCTCTGCTCCACCGCCTCCATGGCGCTGCTCCTGGCCGAAGAGGCCGAAAGGCACGGCATCCTGGACAAGCTCAGGATCAAGAAGGTCATCATGGGCGCCGAGCGATCCAGCGACATCATGCGCGCCAAGATCCGGGAGCTCTTCCGCGCCGAGCACATCTTCGACATACCCGGGCTCACCGAGGTGTACGGCCCGGGCACCGGGCTGGACTGCGAGCACCACTGCGGCATCCATTACTGGGCGGACTATTACATCCTCGAGATCCTCGATCCTGAGACCCTTGAGCCTGTCAGAGAGGGTGAGGTGGGCGAGATGGTCTACACGACGCTGAAGAAGGAGGGCTCGCCGCTCATCCGCTACCGCTCGCGCGACCTCACCAGGCTCATACCCGGGAAGTGCCCCTGCGGCTCTGTCCTGCCTCGCCACGACAGGATCAGCGGGCGATCCGACGACATGTTCATCATCCGGGGCGTCAACATCTACCCGAGCCACATCGACGAGATCCTCTCTCAGCAGCAGGGCATCGGCAGCGAATATCAAATCCACCTCGACCGGGGCGAGGACGGCAAGGATTACATGACGATCAAGGTCGAACGGGCGCGGGGGTCAGGCCCGGAACAGGATATGGAGCTCAGCCGCAGAATCGGCGTGGACATCCGCAAGTCGCTGCTGGTGAGGGGGATCGTGGAGATCGTCGACCACGGCAGCCTCCCGAGGACCGGCAGCAAATCAAAGCGTCTGTTCGACAACCGGGACTAGCGCAGCCCTTCCGAGCGTGGCGATCACGCGGCCAGGATCTGCCGCAGCTCCTCCTGGATGTATTTCAGGCGGTCGATGTCCTCCTCGGTGATCCGGATGCGGCCGTCGGCGCGCCTGATCCGCCACTTGAGCTGTTCGAGCTCTCCTACCACCGACTGGTAGGCCTGGAGCATGTCGTCACTGAGATCGAGCACTTCCTCTTTGGCCGGAGCCACCTCGATGGGAAACTCTCTCGGCTTGAGGAACAGGGTTTCGCGCCACCCCGGTACGTATGACTCGAGCCCGAGCCGCTGGTGGATGAGCTGAGCGAAATCGAGGCTCGCCGAGTTTTCGCCGTGGACCACGAATACCTGGGGCTTCGACTCCACGAAGTTGCCCACCCACTTCAGCAGGGTATTCTGATCGGCATGAGCCGAGAACCCGCCGATGGTGAAGACCTTGGCGCGGACTGCGATCTCCTCGCCGAAGAGCCTCACGGTATTCTTTCCGTCGACGATCTGCCTGCCCGTGGTTCCCTGGGCCTGAAAGCCTACGATCACCACGCTCGCGCCCTCCCGCCAGAGGTTGTGCTTGAGGTGGTGCTTGATCCTTCCGGCGGTGCACATTCCGCTGCCCGCGATGATGATCGCGGGGCCGGGTCTCTCGTTTATGGCGATGGATTCCGAGGTGGTGGGGGTGTATTTGAGATTGGGCATCTCGAAGGGGTCGATGCCCTGATTCACGATGGCGGCAGCCTCCTCGTCATAGTACTTTTTGTTCTTCCGGAATATCTCGGTCGCCTTGATGGCCAGGGGGCTGTCGAGGTAGATCGGGATGTCGGGCAGCCTGCCCGCCCGGGAAAACTCGCTGAGGATGTAGATGATCTCCTGGGTCCGCTCCACGGCGAAAGCGGGGATGATGACCTTCTCACCGTTCGACACCGCAAAATTGATGGCATCGAGAAGCTCTTCCTTGCTCGTCTCGAAGTCCTTGTGGTTGCGGTTGCCGTAGGTGGATTCCACGAAGAGGTAGTCGGCGTTGAAGACCTCATGGGGGCTCTTGACGATGAGCTGGTTTTCCATGCCGATATCGCCGGAGAACACCAGCTTGATGTCCCGATCGCCGTCTTTGATCCACAGCTCGAGGATGGAGGACCCCAGTATGTGTCCCGCGTTGCGGATGCGCGCCCTGATGCCGTCATCCACCGCGATGATCTCGTCGTGCTCAACCGGATGGAGATGCTTCAGGCTGGCCTGAGCGTCTTCCACTGTGTAGAGGGGCTTCACCGCCCGGCCCGACGGCCTGCGCCGGTTCTTCCTGGTCTGCCACTGGGCGTCCATCTCCTGTATGTGCGCCGCATCCAGCAGCATGATCTCGCAGAGCTGGGCCGTGGGGGGAGAGGTGATGATCTTTCCTTTGAATCCGTCCTTGACCAGCTTGGGGATTCTTCCGCTGTGGTCGATGTGGGCGTGGGTGAGGAAGAGCATGTCGATCTGGGATGGATTGAAATCCCAGTCTCTCCAGTTGCGCTCCTCCATCTGCCTGCCGCCCTGGAAAAGTCCGCAGTCAACCAGGACCTTGTGCCCGTGGACGCTTTCCACAAGAAAACACGAGCCGGTTACACTTCCCGCAGCCCCGAGACATGTTACCTTTATCATGATCGCGCTCCTCTGTGATGAAGTTGCAAACCCTGCAACGCCTGCTGCAGATCTGGTTATTTACAGTGTATTATCGAAATACTACCAGCTATCCTTGAATAAGGCAACTCCCTTGAGCGGTTCCGCATCCCCCTGTCGGGCCCCGGGCCGCCGACCCCTTGATATGCTTGACAGATCCCGCACGTTGATATTACATCCTGAGGCGTCGTGCCCGAGTGGCGGAATTGGTAGACGCAAGGGACTTAAAATCCCTCGGAACTCAGTTCTGTACCGGTTCGAGTCCGGTCTCGGGCATTGGCTTTTGATGGAGGTTTCCGGGCATGTTAAAGTATATCGCTAAGAGCCCTACCTTATCGTTGAGACCTTCCTCTCCCCATTCTCTCCCCACTTTTCAAATAATGCCGGGGTACATCCCCCGGCCTGGTAAGATCGGCAGGTACTTCAGGCTCTTTCAATATCCGTGATATCATCAGAAGCGCTTATACATAGAGGAGTGTTACCATCTTTTGTTTTCATCCTTGAACAGACCCCCATAAAAACAGGGAATCCCTGCTATTTATTTTTATAGCTTTGCAGATTTTTCGGTTAGGCTTTAGAAACCACCTTTATTAGGGACGTCGTAACTAAGGTGAAACGCTAAACGGTGCCAGCCATAAAAAGCGGGCTTGAACACAATCACAAAATGTAATAATGACCGTATTCCCATATCGAGCAGGATGTATCGATGCTTTCAGGAATATGGAGGAGGAACGCCGTGTATTCTGATTTTAAAACCATTTCCACTTATTATGACGCCCTATATGTAAACGACCGGGAATACACACCGGAAGCTACCAAGGTAAAAGAGCTGCTCACCAGGAATGGCGTTCCGTTACATACCGATCTGCTGGTCCTCGCCTGTGGCACGGGAGGGCATATCCCCTATTTCAAGGATGATTACCATGTTTCCGGGCTGGATCTCAGCGAGGACATGCTCGATCTGGCCAGGAAAAAGTTCCCCGATGTCAGGTTCCATCTCGGCAACCTGATCGATTTTGAGCTGGAGACCGATTTCGACGCCATGATCTGCATGTACGGGTCCATCGGTTTCGTCAGAACCGTGGACAACCTGCGCGCCTCCATGAAGCGCATTGCCGCCCATCTGCGGCCCGGTGGACTGGCCCTGATCACTCCCTGGAGCACGGTGGAGGACTTCCAGGATAACATAGTGGTCAATGCCGCCGACCGGCCGGACTTGAAGATCGCCCGCATGGAGCAGGTCCGCCTCAAGGAGCCCGCGATCGTGGAGGTTACATTCCATCACCTCATCGGGAAAAACAAAGAGGTGACCTACCACAAGCAATCCATGGAAATCGGCCTCTTCTCGCGGGAAGAGTACCTCTCCGCCATGGCCGATGCCGGGTTGCAGGTCGTGGAGGAATACACGGGGACCGATGTGCGCGGCGGCGTGTATATCGGCAAACGGGCTGCAGGGTAGATTCGCAAGAGCCCACCTGCCTTTGAAGGGAACCGGGTACCAATTATGAAAGTTCTATTATATGAAGCTGAAATCAGATCACCAAATTGATCATAAGATGGGGAAATACATAAAACAGAAATTTGGGCGATCAAAATGGTAAACATTAGTGCCCCGAGGCCACGCTCATCAGCATCGATCGGCCTATTCCAGTATGTAAATGCAATACTCCAACCTGTGGTATTAAGCGAAAGCAAGAACGAGGTATAGTGACCCCCTCATAGAC
>DCDF01000180.1:7636-9363 GCA_002316295.1 Syntrophaceae bacterium UBA1062
TAAGCGGTAATAAAAGCAAGAGAGGGATTAGTATGAAGAGTAATGTAGTGAACCACCCATCCATCGAGAGATGGAGCTCGAAGCGGAAAGCCGAGTTGGTACTGGAGATCATCAAGGGGCTTAAGGACGATCGTAGACGTTGCCCGAGAGCATGACTTGAAGCAGAGCACCATCGAGGGGTGGATCGATACGTTCCTCGAGTATGGCAGGCAGGGCCTGAAGAGCCATCCCAAGCGTGCAGAGGCCGAGCACGAGCAGCAGATCAAGGCGCACCGGGAGAAAATCGGTGAGCTGGTGCTGCAGATAGACGTTTTAAAAAAAGCCAAGGAATTGCTCTCAGAGGACGAGAGCTCGTCTTTTTGAGTAAAGAAGATGATGGCGGAAGAAGGCAAGAGGGTCAGCTTGAGGAAGATTGCCAAGTGGCTTGGGGTGCCCTGGTCCAGTGTGTACTACAAGCCCCGCCGCAAGAGCACGCCTCTCGTTGACAGAGCCGTTGAGAAGGCCATCTATACGCTGATCCAACGCCATCCTCGGTATGGGTATAGAAGAATCACGATTATGCTCAAGAAGAAGGCAGGGCTTATCGTGAATAAGAAGAAGGTCCAGAGGATCATGCAGAGAAACGGCTGGGGAGTGAATGTGCGTCCCAAGGGCTTCCGTCCCAGAGCCGGCGCATCGAGATCCGTGAGCTCTGCCATCAATGAACGCTGGGCCACCGATATGACCCACTTCTTCTGCAAGGATTCCGGCTGGTGCCATGCCATCGTCGTCATTGATTGCTGGAATCGGGAGATCATCGGCTACCGCATCAGTAAAAGGCAGAATGCCCATCAGGCCGCAGGCGCTCTCGAAGACGCCCTGGTCCACCGGTTTGCGGGAAAGAAAAGTCTGGCTCATGGTACCCGCTTAAGGAGTGATAACGGATTGATCTTTTACTCAAAGGAATTCATGAAGCTGGTAGCTGCCTATGGCCTTGAAACCGAGTACATCACGCCGTACAACCCCGAACAAAACGGGGTTGTGGAACGCTTCATGCGGACCTTGAAGGAAGAATGCATCTGGCTTCAGGGGTTTGATTCCTTCAGTGAGGCAAAAAGGATTATCGAAGACTGGATCAGAGAGTACAACACCGAGCGCCCCCACCAGGAACTCGGCTACCTCTCCCCAGTCGAGTACAAACAGAAATTAGCCGCGTAATTGGCATTGATTCCAGGGGGTCATTACAACCGGTCGGGTCAGGTAGGTCGTGAAGCTTGTTGTCAGCACAAACACATCTTCGACCAGAGAATTGACGGCAAAAAAAGCGGCATTATCGAGCGCGAGGAAATACAGAGCACCGTGCAGGGCGCCTGCCGCATGAAAGAGATCACTTCTCACGGGAAGTGTTATCACTGCCTCTCCATGCCGGATGGCCGCCCTGGCCCCTGTCATGATGACAAAGGGAGGAGGGTGTCAGAAATTTAGTGTAAATGCCGGTCATGGTTAATGTTCCAGGGGCACCCTATCCCCGAACAGGATCAGGAACTGATTGATAGCGCCTGAGAAGTTTTGTATGGGCATTGTCCATTTTTTCTCGATGTTCTTCAAGGCCAAATACAGGATTTTCTTCAAGGCATCGTCATTGGGGAAGGAGGACTTGGTCTTGATAATCTTCCTCAAGGACATGTTCAGAGATTCGATGGCATTCGTCGTATAGATGGCCCGTCTGATCTCTGGCGGATAGGCAA
>DCDF01000293.1 GCA_002316295.1 Syntrophaceae bacterium UBA1062
CTTCTGCTCACGAGGTTCCCGAGGTCATTGGCCAGATCGGCATTGTACCGTTCGATCAGGGCTTCCTCGGAAAAATTGGAGTCCAGCCCGAAGACCATCTCCCGCACCAGGAAGTAACGGAAGGCGTCTATGCCGTACTTTTCCTTGAGGTCGAGCGGATCGATGACGTTGCCCAGGCTCTTGGACATCTTGGCCTCATCCACATTCCAGAAGCCGTGCACATTGAGATGCCGGTATGGCTCAAGCCCGACGGATTTGAGCATGGTGGGCCAGTAGACCGCATGGGGCTTGAGGATATCCTTTCCCACGAGATGCTGAGCCGAGCTCCAGAACCCGTTGAAATCGTCACCGTTCGGATATCCTATCCCCGTGAGGTAGTTGATGAGGGCGTCGAACCACACGTAGCACACGTAATCCTTGTCGAAGGGAAGCTCAATGCCCCAGGAGAGCCGTGATTTGGGCCTGGAGATGCACAGGTCGTCCAGAGGCTCGCGGAGCATGCCCAGGACCTCGTTCTTGTACCTTTCGGGCCTGACGAAATCGGGATTCTTCGTGATATGGTCAATGAGCCAGGTCCTGTATTTCTCCATCCGGAAGAAGTAGTTCTGCTCCTGACGGTACACGAGCTCCTTGTCATGAATGGGACATTTGCCGTCAACCATCTCGGTCTCTGTGAAGAAACGCTCGCAGCCGACGCAGTAGTGCCCGCCGTACTCGCCGAAATAGATGTCGCCCTTGTCGTATACATCCTGGAGAATGGCCTGAACGGTTTTCACATGATCGGGCTCGGTGGTGCGGATGAAGCGGTCGTTGTTCACCGAGAGCTCGGGCCAGAGGTCCCGGAACCGGGCGCTGTTCTCGTCGGCCAGGTCTTTGGGGGTGGTGCCCAGGTTTCTGGCGGTCTCAGAAATCTTGTCGCCGTGCTCGTCCGTACCCGTGAGAAAGAACACCTTTTCACCGAGCAGCCGGTGATACCGGGCCAGAACGTCGGCGATCACTGTGGTGTATACATGTCCCAGGTGCGGCTTTGCGTTCACATAGTAGATCGGGGTGGTGATATAGAAATACCCTTTCATTCGGGCTTGCTCCTTTTCTTGCGCGAATTTCTGCTCCTGGAGGATCTCCGCCTTTTGCTCCTGGGTCTGTTGCGCTCGGAATCCAAGCCGGCAGACTCCTCCTGATGCTGCTCCTTCTGTCTGTTGGCATCCGCCGCCTTCTGCTCGCACAGCCGGCGATATTCCTCCTCGGTCAGTATATCAGAAACCGTACTCTTGATAAATCGGCGATCGGAAAGCTTGGCTACAAAGGTCTGGTTGATGATATTGATGCTGACGACGATCGCCTCTCCCTGCTCGAGGAAAACCTTCTTCCCGGGCTTGGGAAGATTGTCGATAAGGTTTGCATACGATTCCTTCTCATAGGCGAGACAGCATTTGAGCTTCCCGCAGAGCCCGGAGATCTTGGAAGGGTTCAAGGTCATGTTCTGGTTCTTGGCCATCTTGACCGAAATCCGCTGGAAGCTCGTGAGATATACCGAGCAGCAGACCTCTCTGCCGCAGCTCCCTATGCCCCCCAGCATGGCCGATTCCTGACGGCTTCCGATCTGGCGCAGCTCGATTCTGGTCCGGTATCGCTCCACCAGATCCTTGAGCAGCTCCCTGAAATCAACCCTTCCTTCCGCCACGAAATAGAACGTGGTCTTGCTGCCGTCGAACATCTGCTCCACCCGGGTGAGCTTCATGGGCAGGTTCCGTGCGATGATGCGCTGGTGGCAGAACTGGAAGCATTCCTCTTCCTTGGCCCGGATGCTGGCGAGCTTGTCGAGATCCTCCCTGGTGAGCTTTCTCACCACCGGCTTGATCTCGTCCAATCCCGACGCCTCCTCCGGAGAAGGAAACCCGACCACCTTCGCCACCGACAGCCCGGCCTCCGTATTCACGAGGACAAGATCGCCCCAGCCTATTTCCATTTCCCCGGCATCGAAAATATACGAAACGGGAAGAGCCAGGAACCTCACGCACACCAGATTTTTCGATTTTATATTATTTTCATCGCCTTGCGTGCTTTCCGCATTCTGTATGTCGTTTATGTTTTCCATCGCTACCATGTTAGCAATCTTACACAATAATTATCAAGGACATCTTTTCGCTCCATTGATTATTGCCTTGTTTTGTGGAATAAGAAGTGAAATACCTCGCACGAGAGACAGCGGGAGGGGAAATGACTCTGTTGGAGTTTTTCGTAAAGGGCGGGCCTCTCATGTGGCCTCTTCTGGCGTGCTCGATCATCGCACTGGCCATCATCATCGAGAGGTCGTTCGCCCTGCGCCAGAGCAAGATCATCCCCAGATCCCTCATGGAGGAGGTTGAGCGCTTGACCCGTATGGGCAGGCTCGATGATATCGAAAAGCTCCTCAGGCGGAGCTCTTCCCCCATCTGCCCGGTGATTATGGTGGCCATCAGGAATGCGGGAATGCGCAGGGAGATCATCAAAGACTACATGGAGGAGGCCGGCGCCAAGGAAGCATACGCAATAAACCGGTACATCGATGTCCTGGGCATCATCGCGACCATATCCCCGCTCCTGGGGCTCCTGGGCACGGTTTCGGGCATGATCACCTCGTTCCATGCCGTAGGCGGTGAGGCAATGGCGGGCCAGATGCTGGCGTCCGGCATATCAGAGGCGCTCATCACCACGGCTACGGGACTGTCCATCGGCATTCCGGTCTACATCTTCTACCGGTTTTTCATCGCCAGGAGCGACTACCTCCTCCTGGAGATGGAGAAGACCGCGGCTCGGGTTCTGGAATATCTCAAGGGCGACAGGGATGAAGTTCAGGCGCGCCAGAGATAAGAACATCTCGGCCATCGATATAACACCCCTGGTCGACGTGGTGTTTCTCCTGCTGATATTCTTCATGCTCTCCCTCGGTTCCCCCCTGAAGCTCAGCGAGGTGAACATACCCGAATCGAAGAGCGGGGATTCGCCCGTAAAGGAGGCGATCACGGTCGCCGTCTCAGCATCGGGGCTTTTCATCGACGGCCGCGTCTCTCCGGAAAGCATGCTCGCGCTCCTTCCTACCGACAAGGACATCATCATCCTTGCAGACAAGGGCATACCCTACTTCCAGGTGATCACCGTGCTCGACGCATTGAGATCTTCCGGACACGAGCGTATCTCGCTTGCCACCAAACCTCTGAAGGACTGACGCCCGCGGCTCTCAGGTCGACGTCTCTGAAAATAAGCGAAATCATCCGTGCCGCTGCCATACGGCCATGATCGGCACGCTCGAAGAAGCGATCGGAGCCAGGGCATCGAAAACACCCGGGCGACCCAGTGCACAGACGCCCGGCACCCGTTTGTAATGATTTGACTTATCAGCGTCCCAAAGCTATTATTACTTCATATGAAACGGATCCTTCTGGTTGAAGACGACAAGAACATTCAGAGGCTTCTCCAGCAAGAGCTCAATGATGACGGATATCTCATCCTCGCCGTTTCCAACGGAAAAGAAGCCATGCCGTACATCAATGGTGAGAACGGCAACAAGCCGGATCTCATCATTCTCGATCTGCGGATGCCGCAGATGAACGGGTTTGAAACAATGGGGCATATCATCAAATCCCGGCGGGATACGCCGGTCATCATCCACACGGCGTACTCCAGCTACCGCAATGATGTGATGGCGCTTGCAGCCGACGCCTATGTGGAAAAATCTCATGACCTGACCAAACTCAAGAGCACGATCAGGGATCTTCTGGGAGAATAATGCACAGGCCGAGAGAAATTGACGTCATCGTCCTTGCAGGAGGCAAAGGGGAGCGTCTCTATCCGCTGACAAAGGACCGGGCGAAGCCCGCCGTCCCCTTCGGAGGCATGTATCGCATCATCGACTTCACCCTGTCGAACTGCGTGAACTCCGGCTTGAGGCAGATCTACGTGCTGTCCCAGTACAAGTCGCACTCGCTGAACCGGCACATCCAGAGAGGATGGCTGCCGTTCTTCTCCTACCCGATGGGGGAGTTCATCTACAACATCCCCGCCCAGCAGCGTATCGGAAGCAGCTGGTACGAAGGCACCGCGGATGCGGTCTTCCAGAACATCTACACCCTCCAGCAGGACCGTCCGAAGTATACGCTCATTCTCTCCGGAGACCATATCTACCAGATGAACTATAACGAGATGCTCCGTCACCACATCGACAACCGGGCGGACATCACCATCGGCGTCGTTCCCATGCCCGTGGACACGGCATCCGAATTCGGCATCGTGGTGGCGAATCAGAACATGTCTGTCACAGGGTTTCAGGAAAAGCC
>DCDF01000240.1 GCA_002316295.1 Syntrophaceae bacterium UBA1062
ATCCTGTCAAGGGGCATGTCGGGGAAATCCCCGAACCAGCAGATCCCGGCATTGTTCACCAGGATATCGATGTCTCCCGCCCGGGAGACGACCTCGTGGTATAGGCTTTCAGGGCCTTCCGCGTCGGTCAGATCCACGGTGAAGGTCCAGGTTCTGATGCCATAGCTCTTCGAAATGCGCCCCGCCCACTGCCTGAGATTCGCTTCCTGAGACGGCAGATCCGCCAAGGCGAGGTCGGCGCCCTGTCTGGCAAGGCCTTCGGAAATTCCTCTGCCGATTCCCATGGCAGAGCCTGTGACCAATGCCGTTTTTCCCTTGAAGTCCAGTGACACCGCCTACCCCCTCTGTTTTCATTCAAGCCCGCTGCGAACGCACGTGCCGGGCGAAATCGTCAAAAGCCTCTCTTGTCGTATACTTGAAGGTATAGTTCAGCTCCTTTTTTATCTTATCATTCCCCGCCGTCCAGCGGTACTGCATCAGATTCAGGCACGGGCTCGGAAACTCCGTGATCCATGACGCCCGCAACCTCCAGAACAGCGCATTCATGTGATAGAGAAGCCTGTTCGGTATTTTCAGCGGCACATTGCTAAGGGCGCGTATCATCTCCTCAAAGGTCATGGTACCGTCCGCCGCCAGGTTGAACACGCCCTGCCTGCCGGTCTTGAGCAGGAGATAGATGATCTCGGACAGATCGTCTTCGTGGATGAACTGCATGGGAGTGGTGTTTCTGCCGATGATCACGACCTTTTTCCTCAGATGCCGGGCGAGCGGGTTGTCAAATCCCGGGCCCACGACAAAGCACGGCCTGATGACAGTCAGTCGGATCTCCGGGTTGCTCGCACGGAATTTCTCCATGATCCCCTCGATCTCCCGCTTGTTCTTTGCATAGGCGAAGTCCTCGTTTCCCCTGAGCTCAGAGTCTTCGGTCAGAATTTCCGGGTTGTCGGGGTGAAAGCCGTAGGCGGTGGTGGACGAGCAGTCCAGGATATGTCTCACTCCCGCCTGCGCGCATGCACGAAGGACATTTTTCGTGCCGTTGATATTGACGTCTTCCATCAGCGCCGTGTCGTGGATGGGATCGAGAATGTAGGCGGCATGGATCGCACAGTCGATGTCTCTGCCAAAAAGGATGCCGTCCAGGCTGTCCCGGACATCGTGCCTGATGAACACGAGTTTGCCGGACAACGACCTTGGGGGCCGAATATCTATGCCGATGATACGCTCCACCTCGGCCTTGCCGTCCAGGAGCGAGACGAGCTTGCTGCCGAAGTACCCTGAAACCCCGGTAATGAAAATATTCTTCATCCCCCGTCCTCACGAGCCCTGACCCCAGCAGCGATTCCGTCTCCAGCCGGCTCCTCCCGAACGATCGTCATGGCGAGCCGGCCTCCTGCGCCAACTGGGAGCCCTATACCTTTTCCAGGATGTGAATGGTCATAGAGGCCTCCTCCACCCCCAAGTTCCCTCCGCCGTTTTCCGTCAGACCGATCCTGGCTCCCTTCACCTGACGCTTTCCGGCTTCTCCTCTCAGCTGGCAGACCACCTCGTGAATCTGGGCCAGGCCCGATGCTCCAATGGGATGGCCCCTGCATTCGAGCCCGCCGCTCGTATTGACCGGAATCGCCCCTCCCAGCCTGGTGGCTCCCGACTCGGCGAAAGGCCCACCCTCACCGAGCGGGCAGAACCCCATGGCTTCGTACTGATGGAGTTCGCCGTATGCTGTTGCGTCATGAAGCTCCGCCAGATCGATGCCGTCCGGGCCCAGGCCGGCGATCTCGTAGGCTTGCTTCGAGAGACGCTCGCCGATATCCACTCCGTCGAGATCCCTGTCTGTTCCCGAACCCAGCACAGAGGCCCGTATCCTGACCGGCCTGGCGCCGGAGAGCTTCTTCAGGTAGTTCTCGGAGCACAAAATGGCTGCGGCCGCACCGTCTCCCACCGGAGCACACATAGGCCTGGTCAGCGGATAGGTCACGGGTTTCGCTGCCAGAACATCTTCGACGGTCATATTCTCCTGATACTGCGCCTTGGGGTTCATCGATCCGTGCCAGTGATTCTTGGCGCATATTGCAGCCAGCTGGCGCTGGGTGGTCCCGAAGGTTTTCATGTGCCATCTGGCTCCCATGGCATAGGCGTCCATGAAGATGCTCCTACCCTCGCCCGGAGGCGTCTCGCCGTCCGGGAGCCTGAAATCGAGCTTTTTGTTGAGCTCCATGAACATGTTGATGTGCGACTCGAAGTTCTCGACATCCATGCAGGTGGCGTACGCGCTCAGCGAGAGCGCCTTGTTCTCATGGGTGATCTTTTCCGAGCCCAGCGCCATCACCACATCATACATCCCGGATCGAACAGCCATGTATCCGAGATGCAGCGCCGTCGATGCACCGGCACAGGCGTTTTCGCAGTTGACGATGGGAATGCCCTTGAGTCCCACATCCCAGAGCATGACCTCGCCCCGTATAGAGTGCTGGTTGGAGAACATGCCCCAGAAGGTATTCGACACATAGGCGGCCTGGATGTCATCCTTCTCCAACCCGGCGTCATCCAGAACTAGCTGCACGGCTTCGTTTGCCATGCCTCTGACTGTCCCTTGAGGGTACTTGCCGAATCGGATCATGCCCACACCGATGATGTACACGTTATCCATAAGAGATGCTCCTTGTTATGTAATGACGTTCGCTAGTAGGGTTTTTCGCCGAACAGGATGTCGTGGCCGATCGCGAGCGTCAGGCTTTCGTTCGAGCCATCCTCGATCCGCGTGGAGGTGATGTCGCGGAAGAGCTTTTCGATCAGGTATTCCTTGGAAAGTCCGTTCCCGCCGAATATCTGAACCGCCTGCTGGGCAACGTCGAAGGCCATGTTGGAGCAGAACACCTTGGAGGTCATCGAATAGCCTGTCATGGGAGGGAAGTTGTAGAGGTTGAAGCTCATGACGTTCCGGGAGAGCTGCCTTCCGGCCTCGATCTTTATGAACATGTCCGCGAGCTTGCGCTGGACGTCCTGGTGCTCGCACAGGGCCTTTCCTCCCTGAATACGCTCCCTCGAGTATCGAAGCGTCTCCTCGAATGCCGCGCGCGCCCCGCCCAGGCACATGATCGCCATGTGGGCGTTCGCTGCACCGAGAACGAGGTCGGTCATGTTCTCATATGCCTCATGGTCGCAGACAACCCGGTCTTTCGAGACACGGACGTCATCGAAGTAGATCTCTCCCTGCGGGAGGTCCCGCTGGCCGATCTTGTCCAGCGGCTTGCCGCGCGATACGCCCTTCTCCTCAAGATCCGCGATGGCGATGCCGCCTCCCGCCAGCCCCATGGATCTGTCCGTGCCGAAAAACAGCAGAGCCATGGTGGCGGTGGTGCCGTTGGAGACCCAGGCGGCCTTCTGACCGTTCAAGATCCAGTCGTCCCCGTCTCTCTTCCCGACGAGCTGGTGGCTGATCTTGGGGTTGTGGAAGTGGGCCTGGAAGGGGGTGAGAATATCCGATCCATGCTCGGGCTCGGTGATGGCCCAGCAGCCAAGCATGCTGCAGTCCTTGTCGGCGACGTACGGTCTGAGGATACTGTCTTCGAGCTCGGGGAACTCGGGCAGAATCATGGCGGCGAAGAAGGTGGGGAATACGTCCACTCCGCACGCCACTGCCAGGCCGATGCTTCCGAATGCCATCTCCTCGAAGAAAATGTGCAGGCCAAGGGCATCCAGCCCTATACCGCCGTATTCCTCCGGTATGAAGATAGTATGATAGCCCAGCTCGTGCATCTGCCTCATGCACTGCCAGTACGGCGAATCTTTCTTGACGACATCGTCCGGGCTCATCTTGTCGAGCTCTATGGATGCCGGCCGTATGACCTCGGCCACGAATTTTCGGACCGATTTCTTGAGATCTTCGTGATCCTCGGTATATGCTATCTGATCTCCCTGCTGCAGATCTGTGTAATCGTATGCCACTGGCGTTCTCCTTTCATTACATGATCATTTCTTACCGAGGCGTTTCCTGTGAGCATGCGCGGGTGAACATGTATTGCCCCGATACGATTTCCTGTAGTGAAAATGCCCATCTTTCCGCACTTCACACCCCGGCGCGCCGGGCGACCGTCTTCAGCGGTAATCTCCCGAGCCGAAGACATTTTTCGCATCCTTGGCGAACTCGCCTCTGAGAATGCGGTCCAGGTTCTTTTCAGAGGCGCTCTTGGGGATCTCGTCCACCACCTGGAGGTAGGAGGGAACGGAGTTGTTGTCGAGGCTTGCGGAAAGACGCCTGAATATGCTCCCAGGATCGATGGTCTTTCCCACCGCAGGGACGACGGCGGCCACGATGTCGCTCTCCCCCGGAGCCCCGGATTCAGCCGGGATGCCGTACACGCAGACGTCCGACACCTCGTCCATATCGGCCAGCACTTTTTCTATGTACTCCGGCTGGATGAAATCACCCTGCCTCCTCAAGCCTCCGCCTTTGCGGAAATTGAAATAGAACCAGCCGTTCTCGTCCCGGTGGCACATATCTCCCGAACGCAGGACGCCTCCCCGAGTCTTCTCCCTCGAAGCCTTCTTCTTTCCGACGTACTCGACCTCGGCCTTCCCCTCTTTGGGTATGAACACGAGCTCGCCGATCTCGTGCGGGGCGCACTCGGTATCGTCCTCGCGCACCACCTTCATCTCCATGACCCCCTCCAGAGTCTTGCCGAAGGACCCCACCGGGCCCGCGCCCGGAGGATTGTGGGCGAAGCCGCCTTCCACTGCCGCGTACCATTCGTGGATCTTGACATCGAAGCGCTTTTCGAAGTCCTCCCAGATCGCGATCGGGGTGCCCGCGCTGATGACCTTTTTCACCGGATTGTCCGCATCGTTCGGCCTTCTGGGCTCGCTGTATATCCCCATCATCATGCCGCCGAGCAGGGAGAACGTCGTGCAGCCGTGTTTTCTGCAGATGTCCCAGAGCCTGCTCTTGGTGAACTTGCGGCTGATGACGGACGGGACGCCGAGCATGAGCGAGGGAACGAGTGTGACGGCCTGGGCGTTGCCGTGGGTGAGGGACAGACCGGTATAGAGCTTGTCGGCATCCGTGTAGCCCCAGACAAACTGGGCGAGCAGCTTGAACATGGGCATCCGGTTCCCCTTGATGAGGACTCCCTTGGGGTCGCCCGTGGTCCCGGATGTATAGATGATTTCGAGCGGCGCCTTGACGTCGTCGTTGCGTCCGTCCACCGGAGGCACTTCAGGTCCGCTCAGGATCTCGTTGAAATCCCGATATTTCTCACGCGGGGGCGCGGCAAACCCATCCTTGTGAACAACTCCGAGCACCTTCACACCGTTGAGGGCTGCAAGCGATTTTTCCACCTCTTCCGTAAATTCGCTGGTGAAAATGACTCCCTTGGACGAGGAGTCCTTTATCTGATAGCTCAGCTTGCCTCCCTTGGACCTGGGATCGATGGGCACGACCACAGCCCCCAGCATGGAGGCGGCTCCCATGCAGTAGAGGAATTCAGGATGGTTTCTCATGACGAGGCTGAACGTGTCGCCTCTGCCGATGCCCGAATCTTTCAAACGCCTCGCGACCTTGCAGGTGTTCACGAAAAGGTCTCGGTACGTCAGCGGCTCGTCCCCATACTCGCCGTTTTCAAAGGTGACGATGGTGGTGTCGGGCGTTTTTTCACATTTTACCATCAGTTCGTCAAAGAACATGCCCTCTATGATCTTTTGCGACATACAACCCCCTCAAAGAGATGTTGATCATTCACGAAAAAACGCGGTGTGCGGGGCTACAGCCCGTGCTTCGCCATGTACTGCGGGTAGAACTCGTAGGCGGGCTTCACCACGGGCAGGAGCTTCATGACCTTGGCGATATTGCCCTTGGAAACGATCTTCCTCTTGGCCAGTGCGACCGGCAGGCTGATATCCTTTTTCCAGTAGGCGTGGCAGGTGTCTGCCGAGAGCCTCATGGTGACATCGGCTTTTGCGCTCTTCTCCCCGAACTCGATCCCGTCGGGGCTCACCCAGATCACGGCCGCGGGGTCCGAGATCTCGAATTTGATGGTGAGATCCGCTTTTTTCAGCGCGCCGCTGAATGCATCGTTGTCATACAGGAACTTCCAGAACCCTCCCAACGTCTCATACAGATGGTCCGTATCCTTGAATACTGCCATGGGCCTCCTCCTTTGATCGAATGCAGTTCATATCCCATCATGATGCCGCCATCTGATGATGGCGCGGTTACATCGCCATCCAGCAATGTGCATGCCATAACGGATTGAACGATTTGAAATGCATTTATAATTATTCACTTACATGAAAAGAGATGCGTACTGCGACGAACCGGCTGCTGCAACGGTCCGATAAATTTTTGCAGGAATGCAAAACAAAAGGTCACGGAATATGCTTCCCGGCCTTGAACAGCCAGGCTTTCGCGCTTTGTCCACTGTTTTGCAGGAGTGCATAACCATCAGTTAAATTTGTTTTTTTTGCGGTACAGGGTGGACAGATCGAGGCCCGAGATCCGGGAGGCCTTTTTCATATCGTGTCCGGAATATTCCATGAGGCTCCTCAGATAGCCTTTCTCAAAAAGGGCGCGCGCCTTCTCATAGCCCATGACCATATCGCCGGCAGGGGCTTCGGGTGCGGCATCCCGGTAATCCAGGGGCATGTCCCTGACATCGATTACCCGTCCCCTGGTCATCACGATAAGCCGCTCCACGAGGTTGCGCATCTCCCGTACATTGCCCTCCCAGGGCAGGCTCCTCAGGTACGACAGGGCCTTGGGGGTAAACTCCTTGGCATGCAGGGCGTTTTTTTCGCATATCTCTTTCATGAAGTGATCGAGGAGCAGGGGGATGTCTTCCTTGCGTTGCCGCAAGGGAGGCATGTCCACCTTGATCACGTTGATTCGGTAAAAGAGGTCCTTTCTGAATCCGCCCTGCCTGACCGTACAAGCCAGGTCTCGGTTTGTGCTCGAGATAAGGCGGAAGTCGACCTTGATGGCCTTCGTGCCGCCCACCCGCATGATTTCGCTCTCCTGAAGCACTCGCAGGAGCTTCACCTGAAACGCGGGCGCCGTTTCTGTGATCTCGTCCAGGAATATCGTGCCCCCGCAGGCCGCCTCGAAGTATCCCGGAGTCGTCCTGTCCGCACCGGTGAAGGCACCTTTCTCGTAGCCGAAGAGGGCCGGCTCCAGCAACGTATCGCTCAGCGCCCCGCAGTTCACGGCGAAAAAGGGGGCTTCACGTCGGCTGCTGTTCACATGGATATAGCGGGCGATGACCTCTTTGCCCGTCCCGGATTCACCTTGTATGAGGACCGGGCTGTCCAGCATCGAGGCCCGCGTGGCGAGATCCACTACGTCTCTCATGGCCTTGCTGGCATACACCATGTTCACCTGCCCCGAACTCTCGCGGACCTGGTTCTTCAGCCGGTAGTTCTCCCGGATGAGCCACTTGCGGTCCAGTGCATTTCTGATGTCGAGCTTGATCTTGTCGATACTGCCGAAGGGTTTGGTGAAAAAGTCGTTTGCGCCGAGCTTCATGGCATCGATCACGGAATCCATATCTCCGTAGGCGGATACCATGATGACCATGGTATCGCTGTCCGAAGACCGGATCTGCCTGAGCACGTCCATCCCGTCCATTTTGGGCATTCGGATATCCATGATGATGAGATCGAAGTACTGAGTCGCCCATGCATCGAGGGCCTCCCGGCCGTTCTCCGCGAAGCTGACCCGGTAGTTTTCGTCCATGAGAATGTTGCGGAAGAATGTGCGGGTGTATTCCTCATCGTCGACGATGAGTATTCTGGGTTCCTGAGCATCCATAACCGCCCCTTTCAGCTCACCTTGGCGGGCAGGGAGATGATGAATGTGGTCCCCTTCCCCGGCTCGCTCTCGACCTCGATCCTGCCCTTGTGGTCCTGGATGATCCAGAAAACGAGGCTGAGCCCGATGCCGGTCCCCTTTCCGGCGCTTTTTGTAGTGAAGAAGGGCTCAAATATCCTGGATATGTCCTCCGGGGGTATCCCGTGACCGTTATCGGATATGGTTACCTCGACCTGCCTGCCCATCCCGTACACCCCTGAACAGCAGACCCGGATATCTCCCTGGCCTTCCACAGCCTGCGCGCTGTTGAAGAGGATGTTCATGAACGCCTGCTGAAGGAGAACCGGGTCCCCCCGGATCAGGGGGCTTGCATGAAAATCGCGCGAGAGCCGGATCTTCTGAAAGAGGGAATGCTTGCTCACCAGCTGGATGCTGGCATCGAGGACGTCGTGGACATCCACCTCGACCAGGGTGTTCTTGTCCGGCTTTCTCGAGAAGGCGAGCAACCGAGAGATAATTTCCTGGCAGGTGTCGCCCGCATCCCGTATCATCTTGATGAGGGCATAGTTCCGGTCGTCCCGGGTCATCCTTCTCAGGAGCACGTCAGCGATGTTCACCACTCCTACCAGAGGATTGTTCAGCTGATGGGCAAGAGCGCTCACGAGCTCTCCGATAAAGTTCATCTTCTGCGACTGGATGAGGTTTTTCCTCAGCCTCTCCCGTTCCTCGATGTCGACGCCCAGAAGCAGCGTTGCGGTTTCTTTCCCTGATTCAGAGTCCTTGATCTTCGTTGCATAAAGCTCGATCTGAAAGGTCGTCTTGTCGTAGCGGTAGATGTTCGTGGTGCCGAACCAGAGCGTTGGAGAGGCGGCGGCGTCATGAAGCTTGGGCAGATCTTCAGGGGGGAAGAATCGGTCCACCGGGGTATTGAACACCTGAGAGGGCGAAAAGCCCAGAAGGCGCTCCGCGGTTTTGTTGAAGCTCACCACACGCCTGCGGTTGTCGATGGAGATCACCATGTTGGGAGATGCGTCCAGCACCTGGGCAAGGAACGTCTGCGACTGTCTGAGCTTCTGTCCGGTCTTTTCGGCCTTGCGCTTCTCCCGGTAGAGCGCATCTTCGATCTCCACGAAAAGAACGGTCCAGTCGATCTCTTCGAGCCGGTATCCGAGGAACTTGATGATCATGTCCTTGCGGTAGAACTGGGGATAGTAGTGATCGACGAAGACGGAAAAGCGCTTTTGCCTGCCCTCGAACAGAACGCTGTACATCTCCTGGACCCCCGGATGCTCGAACGCCCGTGGATACACATCCCGGATGGATCGGTTGAGGATCTCATCACGTTTTTTCCGGGAGTTCTCTTCCTGCTTGCGGTTGATGTACGCGATCCTGCCGGATTCATCGATAAACATGATGCCGATGGGAGCCTCTTCGATCACGCTCAGAAGATGCTTGTTGTTCTCTCTGAGCATCCGCAGCTCCTCAGGTTCCTCGCATGACTTCCCTTCGGCAGGGGACGGGATGAAGAAAAAACTGACGAGCCTGCCCGCCGGCAGGACATGGATATCGTTCAGGAGGCCGCCCAGGGACACTCTCTCAAGAACCGTCTCCC
The DNA here is from genome assembly GCA_002316295.1 of Syntrophaceae bacterium UBA1062. Taxonomy (GTDB): domain Bacteria; phylum Desulfobacterota; class Desulfomonilia; order UBA1062; family UBA1062; genus Phosphitivorax. The sequence continues at coordinate 9,411 of DCDF01000240.1, forward strand.
GATGTCCGTTTTCGAGGGATATTCTCCCCTCAAGTGCAGGGAAGTGGTCGAACAGGTGATCGTTCTCGCTGATGCAGCCGCGGGCGGAAAGCGCGGACGCTCTTTCGTTGGAAGATACGACCCTCCAGTCAGTCCCCGTAATGACGAGCCCCTTCATCATTTTCGCCATAACCCCCCATTATACGACAATCGATATGATTATTCTATTATATTACAACAGATAAGGGAACGGTGTCGTACAGGCTTTCCCGGACAGGGCGTTCGCCGGCCATGAATGCACCACAAATGAATTCCTCGCATCATGATACCGGGAGACATTCATAAATTATTGACACACGCACCATGTCCATGCAATATCTTGCAAGACATCCCACTGGGGGCTTGAAATGGGGTTTGGAGAAATAAAAAGTAATACAAAACTCATCGGCATCGCCGTCGGGGTGGTGCTCCTGATCATTTTCCTCCTCCAGAATTTCGAGATGACCTCGTTTCAATTCCTCGTTTTCACCCTGTTCGTGGCGCCCAAATGGCTGGTGGTCACGGTCACTTTCCTCCTGGGATTCATGCTCGGCTATCTCTATGCAAAGAAGAAGTCCTGGACCGGAGCGAAGAGAAGCGAGCCGCTCGTCTAGCCTTCTCAGCAGCTCGTCTCGAATGAGACCATTCGCTCCTCACCCTTGAAGCGTCCCCGGGCCTTACCCGCCTGATCCTTGCAGACCTTCTTCGAACGATGCCGGTAAAGACCGGCGGTCTTCAAGCAGGTCTCGTTCGACAGAGGCGTATGGAGGGCGAAAAGACGGATGGGGAGGAGCGCGCAGACTCAGGAAGGAAGTATTGCTTGAGAAAAAGAGGTTTGGAGCGGGAAACGGGATTCGAACCCGCGACTTTAACCTTGGCAAGGTTACACTCTACCACTGAGTTATTCCCGCCCAAAAACATCCCACCTTATAAGCAACAACTTTTCCTTTGTCAAGGTGCTTTTGCCTGCCTTCGGCCGGGCTTATACCCTGTGATCTCCTGTTTTCTCAGGTTCAGTTCTCTGAGGTGATTATCAAATTACCGCCCCCGATATCCATTGACAAATTCCCCTCCTCTCTTACCTTTCTCTTATGTAGGAAGCGTGATGTCTTGTTGATGGCAAGAGGAAGCATCCTACCTTGTGAACCGATACTGAGAAGAGGTGTCTCATGAGTGGAAGCGAGAAGGCGAACCCCGATCTTCAGACAATCATCAGGCAATGGCTGAAGACAGGAAGCCCATCAGGGGCGGAGACTGAGCCTGGCAGCGGCGAACGTTCCTCCGAGCAAGGACAGAAAGCGCAGGCTGAACGGCTTTCGAAAGACGCCTACTTTTCCATGATGAGAACCTTCCAGGCGGTCTCATCGGCCATGAGCGAGCCGCCGGTCCTCGACGCCCTCTTCCGCAGTGCGAACATTCTTCCGGATATCGTGTCCACCTTTGTCATCACAGGGTTGAAAGGATATTTCGCCCTCCATCAGCAGGTCATCGACAAGATGGGGAAAATTGGAAGCCATACAGACGCGTACAGCTTCGACAACATTGATCAGGAAGCCCTGCGCGTCTGGTCCGAGATTTACAAGAATGAGATCAGGCAGTACTTCAACGTGCCTCAGCTGGGCCTGAGCAGATTTTACCAGGAAAGAGTCAACCAGGCTCTCGACAAGTTCAATATCTTCAGCTCTGCTCTGGCCGAATTTCTTCAGCTGCTCTCACTGCCTTTTGAAAAATCCTTTCGCGTTCTGCAGGAAAAGATCGAAGATCTCACCAGAACCGGGAGCCTCCCGGAAGATTCCCGTGGGTATTATCAGATGTGGGTGAAAATCCTCGAAGGTCATTTCATGACCCTGTTCCAGTCGCCCGAGTACAACAAGTCTCTCGGCGAGACGATGACGGCGCTGGAGGACTACATCTCCGCCCGCAACAGGATTCTTCAGGACATGCTCCAGTCGATGCCTGTGCCGACGAGAAAGGAGATGGATGATCTTTATAAGGAAATATATCTCCTGAAAAAGAAGGTCCGCGATCTCGAAAAGGCGAACGGGAAGCAGTAGCAACAAAGGAGAAGCCATGAACAAGCCGAAAATACCTGTGGATATCATTCTGAAACATCTTGCCGAGCAGGCGGAGGTGAGCCGGGAGCGGGTGCAGAAGGCGACCGATGTCCTGCTTGGCAACCTCGATACCGATATCGCAGCCACCCCGTACGAGGTGGTGTATGAGGAAGACCGTGTCAAACTCAAACACTATGCACGGTCTCCGAAGGCGGAAGACGCCATGCAGACCCCTCTTCTGGTGGTCTACGCGCTCATCAACCGCGAGACTATGCTCGATCTCCAGCCGGAACGAAGCGTCGTGAAAAGCTTACTGGCAGACGGGGTCAATCTCTACATGGTGGACTGGGGATACCCCACCTATAAGGACAAGTTCCTCACCATAGACGATCATGTCAACGGCTATATGGACAATATCGTCGATTTCATCCTGAAGCGGGAAAAGGTCGAAAAGATCAACCTCATGGGAATCTGCATGGGGGGAACCTTCAGCGTCATGTATTCCGCCCTTCATCCCCACAAGGTCAAAAACCTGGTGACCACGGTATGTCCTACGAACTTCGATACGAGGCAGGGGCTGCTGCACATCTGGATGAAGTGGATGGATGTGGACAAAATGATCGACACCTTCGGCAACATGCCCGGGGACCTCATGAATTTCGGGTTTCTCCTGCTCAATCCGGCACGCCTCATGATAGACAAGTATATCGGATTCCTGGAAAATATGGACAACAAGGCCTTTGTCGAGAATTTCGTCAGGATGGAGAAATGGATTTTCGACAGCCCCGACGTGCCGGGTGAGACCTTCCGGCAGTTCACCAAGGATCTCTACCAGAACAATCTCCTGATCGAGAACAGGCTTCACATCGGCGGCAGACATGTAGATCTCCGCAATATCACCATGCCGATGCTCAACATATACGCCCGGTACGACCATCTGGTGCCTCCGGAGGCGGCCGAAAAGATCACCAGTGTGGTAGGGAGCACCGACACCGAGAACGTGTGCCTCGAGACCGGACATATCGGTATCTACGTCAGCTCCAAGACGCAGAAGGAGTTCGCTCCGAAAATCATCAGCTGGCTCAGGGAAAGAGAAGGCCGGCGTGAACCCGTGAACCAGGCCGGCCTGTACCGGAGAAAGTCCGTGCCGAAAAGGGCGCGTTCTTCCATAAGAAACTCATCTCTCAGCACCAAAAGAAAGAAGGAGTTGAGCCATGCCGGAAAGAAAAGACTTTTTTTCAACAATTTGCAAGGTGAGCAGGGCGTTCGGGACCACCCTTGAGAAGGAGGACCTGCTGGACCTGATCGTCCAGAGCGCCATCGAAACCATGAATGGAAAGGCTGCAAGCCTTTTCATGCAGGATGAAGACCGGAAGAGCCCGTATTACTTCCCCATCGCGCAGAAAGGGCTCTCCAGCAACTATCTCCACATGGAGCCGAAAGAGGCGAAACGCGCCGCCGACGAGATTCTCAAGAAGGGATACATTGCCATACACGATGCAACCAAGGATACCCGGGTCCAGAACCACGCACTGAAAAAGGCCGAGGGAATAGCCTCCATTCTCGTCGTGCCGGTAATGGTCAGAAACACCGTGATCGGTGTTCTCGGACTGTACACCGCAACACCCAGACGATTTACCGATGAGGAGATCGAGTTCCTCACCGCACTGGCCGAGCAGGGAGGAATGGCTATCGAGCATGCGAGGCTCGTGGAGCAGATCCGCAGGAACACCGATCTCTTCCTCAACCTCTCGACGAATATCAACTCCAGCTTGGACATCAGAGACATCCTGGACATTCTCACCGTTGACGTTGCGAGGGCCTTCGGGGTAAAGGCCGTCTCCGTACGCCTCCTGGACAGGGAGAAGAAGATCCTTCAGCTGGTGAGCAGCTACGGTCTGAGCGAGAAATATCTCAAGAAGGGGCCGGTCTATGCGGAGAAGAGCATCGCCGAGGCACTCAAAGGAAATATCGTGGCGATCCGCGACGCCTCCACGGATGAGGGAGTGCAGTACAAGAACGAGAAAAAAGCGGAGGGGATCATGTCGATTCTCTGTGTGCCCATCAAGGCCATGAATGAGATTATCGGCGTGCTCAGGCTCTACAGCGGAGTCCCCCGGGTGTTTACCGAAGACGAGATCAAGCTGGCTACCGCCATAGCCAACCAGGGGGGTCTGGCGATTCATAATGCATCGCTGTATCTTATGCTCAAGGAGGACATCAAGGATCTCAGGGATGATATCTGGAGCCACCGGTTGTGGTTCTGATGATTCCGGAATGCATTCTCTTCCCGCATGCGGCTTCTTCCTGTCCACCCGTTGCTCTTAAGGCCGGCGTGGACGGAAATTGTACAAAAGGAGTTTCCATATGCCAGGAAAAACCATATCCGAGATGAAGATTGGTGATTACGCGGAATTCGCCAAAACAATCGCCGAGGCCGATATCTATCTGTTTGCAGGTCTTACCGGAGATCTCAACCCGGCTCATGTCAACGAAGAATATGCCAGGGAAACCTTTTTCAAGACACGTATCGCCCACGGGATTCTCCAGGCCGGCTTCATTTCCGCAGCGATCGGGATGCAGCTGCCCGGCCCCGGAACCATCTACATCCGACAGGAGCTCAATTTCCTGGCTCCTGTCCGGATCGGTGATACCGTCACCGCCCGCGTGGAAGTCGCCGAGATAAACGCGGAGAAAAACCGTGTCGTGCTCAAGACCACGTGCAGAAACCAGAACCAGGAGACGGTTCTGGACGGGCAAGCCCTGGTGAGCCCTCCCAAGTCGCCGAAAAAATAGGCTTGGCGCACCCGCCCGCTACACTGCTGTCCGTCGGTCACCCATATGTGATGACAGAGATGCGCACCGCTGTTCAGCACACAAAGGGCGACATGCTCGAACCAGGCTATGACTTGCTTCTGGTCCGCGATCCCTTCTTGGTTGCCGCCTCCGCAGCCTTGTGCGTTTCTTCAGTGCCCGCGGTTTCCTGGAAGATCTTTGAAAAACTGATCATCATATCCTGAAACTGTTGCGTCTGCTTCTTCATCAGGTTCTGAAATGCACTGATGCCTTCTCCCTGCAGAGAGAGCCTCTCGTCAAGGACACTCCGGAGACGGCCGATTTCTTCCTCCTGGCGCTGTGTCTTTTCCTTGAGCTCCTCGTAGTCCTTGAGCAGAGCCTGATATTCCGACTGAAGGGGGTAGTTCCAGGGGCAGCTCATAAGCGAGAGGAATCCACCCGTGAAAGATTTTTGAAAATCTTCTGCGGCCTTGATGGAGGCGCTGAAATATTCCGGGAGATCACGGAGGAAGAAATCCATGCCCCACCACTTGGCGTACATTTCGAAAAGATCCTGAAAACTTCCCAGGTCGCCTTTCATCATACGGGAAAAGTCTTCCATGAGCTTCTGGCCCCGCGCGGCGTTGAGGAACATGTTTCCCCAGAGCTCAAACGCCTGTGTCTGCGTCTGCATGATCATCCTCCTTTGTACGATGGATCGCTCTCCAGCTGGAAAAGAACCGGACCGCGGTAATTCTTCTCTCCGAACCGCTTGTCCAGTGCGAATTCAGATTTCGGATTGGACCAGGACGTGGCGATGGCAAGATGGCCCTTGGGGAATTCACTCACTTCGACATCGATGAAGTCCCGGGGAGCAAGCGCCGTTTCCTTCTCCACCAAGTCATCCCTCTCACCGTAGCAGATGAGCCACTTCACTCCCTTCTGCGGCAGGCGGTGGAGATCCAGCTTCCTGCCGAAAAGGCGTACCGGCAGAACCCCTTCTGTGGTGATGGGGATGTTGTATGAACGGAAGCTCATCTTGGTGACCTCAAGAGGCAGGTCGGTCCGTTCATAGGAGAGCCAGTAGTTGATCGCCAGAGCGGTCTTGTTGAATCCATGCTTTGCCTTTCCGTCGGCTGAAAGCATGACCATGTCCCGATAGAAGCTGATGAGCGGAAACTCGTCGTCGATCGCCCTGAGCTTGTACACCCATCCCATCAGCTTCCCGTCGCCCACCCTGTTCCCGTTGGGCAAAGTCTTGGTGCCGTAGGCGAGATCGTTGAACCGCGGGGGGAGATTGTTCAGAAATGTGGCAAGCCCCGGGCTCCTGGTCCCGTCCATGGGGGAGACGCAGGTGATGAGCAAATCCACGAGATTGTCCAGCTCGCCCGAGAGAATCCCGCACAGAGAAGTAAATCCGCCCTGGCAGTATCCACACAGGGTTACCGGCTTTCCGTGCTCTTTTTTGACGATCTCGGAAAAGTAGGCGGTGTCTCGGACGTCGTCTTCGCCGGTCATGACCTGGAATGCGGGGGTCGTCCAGATGTTCTTGGCGATCCGTATGTAGGTCGGTATCCCCCTGTTGGCGAAGGCGTGCACGAAACTCTTGTTGTCTCCGGGGAGAAAGGCGAGGATATTCGTGCCCAGCACAAACGGGGGGATAATGACGACCGGTTTGCCGTTTTTCCTGACCGATACGTCCGTACGGGAAGGAAGCACCTGGTAGAGCATGAACCTCTCGGTTTCCCCCGCTTTTCTGTAGCCTTCCTGATCGAAGTGAAATCCGTATTCGCTCCTGATGTTGCGGATGGCCTTGGGATACTCGTACACGACCTTTTCCATGAGGGCTTCGTGCTCGGAAAGCAGAGACTGAATGTCTTTGCCGTCCCTGGAAAAGACCGTATTGATCCACGCGTCTGTGATTTCTCCGTATCGAGGGAGGTAGTACTGACCGATAGTGGAGATGCTTGCTTTCAGGGCCCTCTGAGCAAGCTGCACATTCAGCAGGAGCAGCTTGGTGTAGTCCTGGATTGTCTGGGCGGGAGGGATTTCGAGGATTTTCTTTCTTTCGACAGCCTGGAAATAGCTCGATGAAATGACGAAGGCATCGATAAAGTCATGGAAGTAACGCAGCAGTCCGTTGAGGTAAACCTGCCCTTCCTTCCCTTGCGCCAGCGAGGCGAGCCACAGTTTCTCCACAGTATCGCTCAAACGCTCCAGGGGCTCCGTCTGAAACATCCGATCGTACAGGTACTGGTTTTCGTCAGAAGCCATTGTCCCCTCCTGTGCGCGGCCGGGGCCGGTCATTTATTTTTTCGATTTTTCCGCGGCGCTGAAATACTCGTCCACCTTTCGAAAATTCTCATCCACGGATTTCTTGAAATCATCTCTTCCCTTCTTGTAGGCGCCGATCCATTGATTCAGGACACTTTTGCCTTCTTCGGGGAGCCAGTTCGCCTGATCGAGGAAGGTCTTGGCCATCTTTTCCGTTTGCTCCTGAATCAACACCATTGCGTTGAAGCTGTTGTCGAAAGAGGCCTTCTGAAAATCAATCACCTGTCTTACCATCTGTTTCTGATCCATGCTGCTTCCTCCTTGGAATGGAATATCTCCCGCGGGGCATCTGTGTACCGCGCTTCACAGCCGGGACACAGCCGCCCCCGGGGCGTGAGCCGGATGGGGATTGGTCGGGATATCCATGAATCCGTCATCCGATGCATTCTTGAATAATACGATCCGTCTCGGTTCTTTCAAGATTCACCTGCTTTCAGCAGTTTTCCCGGCCGATATTCGAAGGCATGATTCGGCTGCTCGGTGATTGCGATCAACACCTCCGCAGGCGATGCCTCTCCGATCCGCCCGTGCGGTATCACGATCCGGCTCCAGAGAGACGGCATGCCGGAGAGCCTGGGTAATTCTCCGATATTCCTTGACTTCAATCTCTTCCCTTGTCCCGATCAGGTTATACTTCGAGTGAGCTTGCATGTCGTCGTCCTCTGTCGTCCCCGTACATCGGCGGCATGAAAACAGAGCGTCAAGCTCTTATTCGACCTCACTTCCTCCGGGATATCTGCAATTGCAAGAGCTTCAAGGCGATCCAGGAAAATATCAAAACAGTGATATTTTGGAGGATTTTCCGCGGCGCCGCCCGCCTGTGACCATTTTTCTTGAACGACCGGCAGACAGGCGGCTCTTCCCCTACTTTTCCGAACTCTTCTCCGCAGCTTTTCTCGATTCCGACGCAGCCCTGGAAGCCTGCTGAGCACTGCGTCTGGTTGTCTGCTGCGCCTGCTGGGCGGCACGCTCAGTAGCTTCGACTGTGGAAACCAGGTACGACTCCATTTTGTCATACCCGTCGTCCACGGCTCTCTTCAGATCGTCCCTGCCCTTTTTGTACATATTCCCCCACTCCAGGATTAACTGTTTGCTTTCCTCGGGCATCCACGGGACCCTGTCAAGGAAGAAGCTGACGGACTTTTCCGCCTGGTCCTGGATAGTGACCATACTCCTGTACACGTTATCAAAGGCGCTTTTCTGAAAATCGAACGCCTGCTTGACCATGGTTTTCTGATCCATCACCGGTCCCCCTTTCTCAAGTGCCCATCTATCGTCACACTACCGTCCCACTCTGCCGAGCGAGGAAGTGAGATAGCCGCCGAGGTGATCAAATCCGTCATCTACGGCCTTCTTGAAGTCATCTCTGCCTTTTTTGTACATGCTCACCCATTCACTCAGAACGCCCTTGCTCTCCGATGGAAACCACCCTGTCTGATCCACGAAGGCATTGAAGACTTTCTCGGCCTGGTCCTGCATGGTAACGAGCGTCTCATAACCGTTGTCGAAGGCGGCTTTCTGCAAATCCACCATTTGTAAGGCCATGCTTTTCATGTCCATGATTCAATCCCCCTTTGCTTGAAAGCATTGATCTCAAACCAATAATAGGGCTCCATGGTCAATTGTCAAGATAATTTTTGCATTGCAACATGCTGGATGAATCGCCTTTTTGCTGACAGAGATTGTATCTACCAGATTATATTAATATATAATTATGTTCTTCCACCGTCTCAAATCGATTCCGTTGCCGAAGCAGAAAATTGTTGCAATGTAACATTCGTGTGGCGTTTGAGGTTTCCCTGTGATATACAGACATGGACCGCCGGAGAAGAGAAGGCTTCTTGCCCGGCAACAACGCCGGGACAACCCTTTCCTTCGAGGGAAAGTTCTATCGGGGTGTATGAATGGCTGACAGAGAAAAACTCAGGCTGAAAAAATACGGGAACCGGCGCCTGTATGATACGGCCCGGAGCACCTACGTCACGCTGAATCAGGTCGCGGATATCATCAAGCAGGGAACGGACGTGGAGGTCGTCGACGCGAAGACACAGGAAGATGTGACGGCATTTATTCTCACCCAGATCGTGCTGGAGCAGGCACGGAGAAAAAACGCCCTTCTCCCCGTGGAGCTTCTCCATCTGATTATCCGCTATGGCGAAAACCTGCTGCAGGAATTTTTCCAGAAATATCTCGAGCAGACGATCAATGGGTATCTCCAGTTCAAGAGGTCCATGGACGAGCAGTTCAGCAAATGGATCGATATGCAGCTCAACTATTCGGATATGGCGCAGAAAACGTTTTCCGGACTGACTCAATTGCAGAACATCTTCGGCCGGTCCCGGCAGACTCCGGGATCGAAAAACGACAAAGACTGATCCGCGAGCGGCCCCCGGAGCGCCGCCTCCGTTTATCACGAGCGAAACCCGGTTCTTGCCTCGGGCCATCCTGAAGCCCGAACCGCCCGGGACACGCACCGACAACGGATCGCCCTCTCAACCATAAGGGCATCCGGGCCCGGTTTCCCCGTCACGGAGGCTCAGCCGGCGGCCGCCAACCCTGTCAAATCGGAAGCGGCTATCCTGCCCTTTATCGAGTACGCGGCCTCTTCGACAAAGGCAAGGGCGGCGGGCCATTCGTGCTGCAGCGCTCTTCTGCCCATGAACACCGAGATGTGACCGGCCAGAGGAATCACCGCCTTGAAAATCTGGTCCCTGGGCGTTGAAGCATACAATTCGAGATTATGCACCTGGGGTATGAGGGTGATGTCGTCCCGCTCGCCGGCGAGCAGAGCCAGAGGGCACGATATATTCTGAAGGTCTACGTATTCACAGAGAACCTCCAGCGTGCCCTTGATGAGCCGGTTCTGCATGAAGAGCTTCTCCACTGCCTCGAGGTACCACCGTCCGGAGATATCCTGGGTATACTCGTACCAGCGGCTGAATGTTTTTGTCCTCTTCAGATAATTCTCGTCCCTCACGTGTATCCAGAGGTTCAGATAGTCCCGGACGAACCGGTCGTAGGCGTTCATCATCTTCCACCCCATGAGCATGAGGTCGCCGGACATGTTCCCCCCGCCGCAGTTTACGAGATACTGATAATACATGAGAGGAAGTGTATTCACGATATCCTGTATCTTCCCACCTCCGGCCGTGAAATCGATCGGAGCCGCGGCCAGCATGAGGGCACGGACATCTCCGGGAAACAGGGCGGCATAAATCGTGGCGAGCCATCCGCCCTGGCACAGGCCCGCGAGAACAACGGGCGCGCCCGCCTTTTTCACGCAGAGCATGACCTGCTGCACCAGATCGTCGATGGTCTCTTCTCTCCTGCTGAGCGTGCTCGATTTCCATTCGATTACATACACCGGACGGGCCGTATGCTTGAGGCATGTCTGAACCAGGCTCTGGCCGGGGGCATAGTCTGCAATGCTCGAATGGTGGCCAGCCTGGGGAGGGACGATCAGGATCGGGTCTCCTGTGCGGTCCTCATCGAATCTCCTCAAGACAACCGCCTTATCTTCGAAGATTTTCCTGTTCGGCGATATGAACTCCGGTTTTCCACGCGATGATGCGGTCTGAAAGAACTTCATGAGATCTGCATAAGGCGTATTCATGGTGCATCTCCTTGGTGTATGAAATTGTGCCTTGCGGCTGGGGAGCGCTGATAAGAACCGATGATCCCGAGAGGGTACGCCGGTGCTGCCCTTGGTGCTGATACGGGTGCAAAAACAACTCGTTGATGCCCTTTCACGCCTTTCTTATACATCTTTTCCCAGTGCCAGTCCAGGAAGAAGTTAACACTGTAGAAATCTTCGATTATCTGAGAATTTCTCGCAATAGGTTTGTGTTCCAACGTGTTGATATTTGTGAGAAATCGAATCCATCTCCATGAAGCGGTCGCCTTCCGGCCCACCGCCCGTTTTCTTAATTCCATCACGAAACAGCTTCCGGTGCGCTCCCTGTCAGGCCCCTGTGATAGATTCCGCAGCGATCTCGGCGATACCCGCTGTCCGTATCCGGCCTTGCAGTCCCACCGTCTTGACGGCATCGTCCGGCATGCGGCAGCACTGAGGGCGTGAGACCATCAGGGTGACGGCCCCGGTCACCAGCTCCTCCCTGACGCGGACGCGGCTGGAGAGGCGCATCCGGTCCCGAGCACATCGGTGAAGAATTTGCCTCAACCGCCGCAGCATAGGTTGTTCTGCATGGCACAATCCATCTCACGGACCGAAGCCTCTGCATGAGGCCTCCTCTCACCGAGCAGGAATTCTGCCGCCTGATGATGCCTGTCCACGGCTCCGCTGCCTGCGGACGGGAATCGCTCGAATTTTCTGTTTCTTACTTTGCCTTCACGTCACCGGCGAGGAACCCCGGCTCGCCGTATGAGGGGTTCGGATACTTGTAGAAGCCTTCCTTGGTCTTGAACCCCAGGAGCCCTTTGTCCACATACCCTTTCAGAAAAGCCGCATTCGCCAGGGCCTGTGGATCGCCGGTCTTCCTGGCCCAGTAATCGGTAATGGTATAGACCGTGGAGAGCCCGACCTGGTCCATGATGCCGAAGGGTCCGATCGGGGTGTGCATGACGCCCATCCACGAACGGTCGATGTCCTCGATAGAAGCCACCCCCTTCGATGCCAGAGAGAGCGAGGAGAAGAACAGGCTCGAAAGCATGGTGTTGAACACATAGCCGTTGTTTTCGCGGTTGAGCGTAATGACGATCTGCCCGATGCTCCTGGCAAACTCGCGGACGAGCTCGGTCACCTCCGGCGCGGTGCCCGGATGGGGCATGACGTCCACCACGCTGGAGGTCCGGACGTCATGGAAATGCAGGGCCGCGAACTTCTCCGGCCTGCCCGTCTTGTCCGCGATCATGGAGGGAACCAGCATCGATGTGTTGGTCGTGAAGATAGTCCTCTCCGGACAGAGCTCGTTGAACTGGTTGAATACCCGGGCTTTGACCGCCGGGTCCTCCGGCACGGACTCGCTGATGAAATCGGCGTCGCGGGCGGCAAGAGCCGGGTCCGAGGTGCCGGAGATGCGCGCCATGATCTCGCCGAGCTGCTCGGGGGCGATACGGCCTGTGGAGACAAACCACGACCCGAGCTTCTGCATGCGGCTGATGGATTTGTCCAGGATCTCCTGGGAAATATCGTACATGACCACAGTGTATCCGTGCATTGCACAGGTGAACCCGATCTGCTGGCCCATCGTCCCTGCACCGAGGATGAGAACGCGCCTGATGTCGGAAAGTTTCATGTCATTTCCTCCTTCAATAGTATGTATGCATCCGCCTTCTGCGGTGATCCGGGCTTACGCCAGCGCGCCTCCGTCCACCACGAACGATGCTCCGGTCGTGAAAGGCGCGGCGTCAGAAACCAGATAGAGCACCGCCCCGGCCATCTCCATGGGCTTCGCATGCCGCCCCATGGGGATCATCTTGACCGCGTAATCGTAGATCATGTCGTTTTCCATGATGGCCTTGGAGAAATGGGTGTCCACCAGGCCGGGTAGCAGGGCGTTGACCCGGATGTTCTTGGTTGCGAGCTCTTTGGCGAAGGCCTGTGTCATGGAGATGAGGCCGGCCTTGGTGATGGAGTAGATCCCCTGAAACGGTGCGGGCTTGACGCCGTTGATGGAGGACACGTTCACGATGGAGCCACCGCCCGCCTCGATCATGAGCTTGGCCGCGTTCTGCACCAGGAAAAAGGGGCCCTTGAGATTCACGTCGAATGTCTTGTTCCACACCCCTTCGTCCGCGCCGAGCATCTCGCCGAAGTAGGGATTGGTGGCGGCGTTGTTGATGAGGATGTTGAGCGTGCCGTACTGCCGCCTGATCTTGCCGAAGAGCTCCTGGATCTGACCGAGATCGCCCACGTGGCAGGCCATCACCTCAGCCTTGCCTCCTCGGGAGGCGATCTTGCCGGCAACGCTTTGCAGGGCCTCCGCCTTTCTGCTCACCAGGATGCAGTGAGCCCCGTAATCGGCCAGAGTCACTGCGATGGCTTCCCCGATACCCCTGCTCGCTCCGGTCACCAGGGCGATTTTTCCATCAAGCCGGAAATCTACCTTCTCCATACATTCTCCTCCCGAATTCTCGGAAATTTCTGTTCGCTCCGCTCAAAGAGAAGACCTCTGCGCCGGGTGGATACTGATATCCCAACCCTTTCGTCTTCCTACAGGCCGCCGTTTTTGATGAAATTCAACGCGCTCTTCTCCAGGATATGAACGCCGAAGATGAGCACACTGAACCGCTCGTCCTTTGTCTGCCCGTGGTAAAACCGGTAGTAGATCTGCTGTGCGATGACCGCGAGACGGAAAATCCCGAAGCACAGGTAAAAATCGAAGTTGTCGACGGTGATGCCGGCGAGGGTTTCATACCTCCTCACCATCTCGGTGCGGGTCATGGCGCCGGGGAGTGTGGTTGGAAGCATCCGGGCCGCCTGTAATTCTTCCGGATCGTCGGCCTGGACCCAGTATCCAAGCGAACTGCCCAGGTCCATGAGAGGGTCGCCTATGGTCGCCATCTCCCAGTCGAGCACGCCGATGATCTCCTGCGGATTTTCGGGGTTCAGCACCACGTTGTCGAACTTGTAGTCGTTGTGGATCACACCGGGCTTGGGAGAATCGGGCGGCATCTTCTCGAAAAGCCACTGCATGACGGTTTCGAAGTCCGGGGCGTCCGGAGTGCGCGCGGCCCGGTATCGATCAGACCAACCTTCCACCTGCCGTTTCACATACCCTTCTGGCCTGCCGAACCCATCGAGACCGACGGCCTTGTAATCGATCGCATGAAGCTTGTACTGAACATCGAGGAGATTCTCGCACAGGGTGCGCATCTGCTTTGGAGTGAACTCGAGGCCCTTGGGCAGATTCTTCCTCAGGATGATGCCCGGGATGCGCTCCATCACATAGAAGGGGCAGCCCATCACCGACTCGTCCTCGGTGTAGAGCAGCGGCCTGGGACAGTAGGGATACACGCCCTTGAGCGCGCTCAAGATCCGGTACTCCCTTCCCATGTCGTGGGCGGTCTTGGCCTTCCTGCCGAACGGCGGTCTCCTCAGGACGAGCTCGGTGGCGCCTACGCGTATCAGATAGGTGAGGTTGGAAAAACCGCTCGGAAACTGCTCGACGATCATCTCACCCGAGAGCCCCGGTATGGAGCCTCTCAAAAACTCCCCCACCTTGCCGGTGTCGAGCTCTTCACCCTGCCTGATGTGCACTGCCTTATCGGAAAAATCCATGGCCCTCCTCCTCTTTCTTCTTCACCAGGATATATGAAAGGATGATATCCATAAGGGACGCCGCATACTGCTCGACCGTGACCCTGCGCCGTTCGTACTTCCATCTCTTGAGGTACCAATCCTGGAGCATCGCCTTGATGAGAGCGGCGCTCAGCCGGGAGTCCACCTGCCTGAACGACCCTTCTCTCACGCCCGCCTCAATGATGTCGGCAAAGATCTGCTCGGTGAACAACTCCGCCTCGATGGCCTTCTTGTGGGCTTCTCTGGGCAGATTCTTGGTTTCCATGTAGGAGAAATAGAACCAGGGCTGAAGGACCTCGCTCAGGTAGAGATGTACCTGTACAGCCGTTTTCAACCTTTCCTGCGGATCTTCGACGCCCTCGAGGTTTTCGGTCATCACCCTCAGTATCACGCTCCTGCCCTGCTGCTGGATCATATCCAGGAGCTCTTCCTTGCTTGAAATGTACGAATACAGAGCCCCCATGCTCAGACCCGCTTCGCTGCTCAGGTCCCGCAGGCTCATGGAGGCAAAGCCCTTGACGTTGCTGATGGCGAGCGCGGCATCCATGATCTTCACCAGATTCCTGACTGCAACTTTCTCTTTCTTGATCTTGATGCGGTCTCTGTTCTCGGCCAGCAGCTCCCGGGAGATGTCCTCCTTGGAAAGCTGGACCGATTTCCTGAATGTCTCGAATTTCAATGCCGCTCCCCTGTCTTCAGCGCACTTCCCGGCCTTCGTATTCCTTCAGGATCCGCCTTGCCAGCGACACTTTGTGCACCTCGTCGGCACCGTCGTAGATTCTTGCCGCCCGCTCGTGACGGTAAAAGAAGGGGATGATGATATCGTCGGTCATGCCGAGCCCCCCGTGGACCTGCAGGGCCTTGTCGATCACGCTCTGCATGACATTGGCGGTAAAGAACTTGATCATGGAGACATCCTGCCTGGCCGCCTTGTTCCCGTACTTCTCCATCTTCCAGGCCGTATTGAGAATCATGAGCCGTGCGGCCTGAATATTGGCAGCGCACTCGGAGATCCACGCCTGGATGATCTGCCTGGTGGCGAGGGTCCTGCCGTCCGGGGTGATGGCTCGTTTGGACGCCCGGGAGCACATGAGATCGAAGCAGCGGTTGCAGATGCCGATCCATCTCATACAGTGGTGGATCCTGCCCGGGCCGAGGCGTTCCTGTGCGATGATGAACCCATTACCCTCGCCGCCCAGAAGGTTCTTCTGCGGCACGCGGCAGTTCTGGTAGAGGATCTCGCCGTGACCCGTGTAATCCGTGCCCGCCTCCCCCATGACCGGGATGTTCCTCACCTGGTTGAAGCCCGGCGTGCTGCAGGGCACGATGATCATGCTCGCCTGGAGGTAGGTGGGGGCATCGGGATTGGTGACCGCCATGACGATGGCGAACTCGGCGCCGTCGGAGGAGGACGTATACCACTTCTGGCCGTTGATGACATAATCGTCGCCGTCCTTGACCGCCGTAGTCGCCATCATGACCGGGTTGGAGCCGGGCATCTCCACCTCTGTCATGGAGAAGCAGCTCCTGATCTTTCCTTCGACCAGCGGCCTCAGGTATTTCTCCTTCTGCTCCGGTGTCCCGTGGAGGTGCAGGATTTCGATGTTGCCGGCGTCGGGTGCCTGGCACCCGAACACATAGTGCCCGATAGGTGTCCTGCCGAGCGATTCCGATACGAAGGCATGCTCCACAAGGTTCAATCCCATGCCGCCGTACTCCTTGGGATGGTTCGGCGCCCATAGCTCCATCTTCTTGACCATATTGCGCTTTTCCTCGAGGACGGGAAGCATCTCCCTGAAGCTTTTGTTGAGGAATTCCCTCTCCATGGGGATGAGCTCCCTGTCCACGAACTCGTCGATCATCTCCGTGATCGCCTTGATCTTGTCCGGAACCTCGAAATCCATATCCTTACCCTCCTTTTTGGGGTTTGTTCACCGGTAGCTCACGAGCGTGAGCCGGTCGGGGTGAAGATCGAGATGGGCGGAGCAGTTGAAGCACGCCAGGGTGATCCGCCTGCCGTTGTACATGAACTTGGTGTACGATGTATTGATCACCTGCCAGTTGAGCCGGATGGCCGCGTCCGGAGTCAGTGACAGCGCATACTGCACGGCCGCCGCGATGGGTCCTCCGGAGGTGAACGCAAAAACGGTCCTGCCCCTTCCCTGCTCCTCCATGATCCGATCGATGGAACCGGACACACGGGCGGAGAACTCCTTCCATGTCTCTACGCCGGGGCTGTCGGACCTGCCGGACACCCACCGGAGCATGGCGTCTTCAAAGACCCTCTTGAACGATTCCTTGCTCTTGTACATGAGCGGCAAATGATCCGCAAGCCGGGGGTCGTCCGCCTGCATTCCGGGGAGCTGGGAGAGGACGATGGAGGAGGAATCGAACTCGTCGAGGCCGCTCGAGACATTGACCTCGGGAAGAACGTTTCCGCGTCTCTCATAGCATGCCCGAACCTCTTTCTCGGTATCCTTCTGTCGGGTCATTGTTCCGCAGTAGACGGCATCAGGCGTCACCCCGGCTTTACAGAGATGCTCTCCGAGAATGAATGCCTGCCGCCTGCCCATGGGAGAGAGCCTGTCATAATTTTCCGCACCGAACGATGCCTGCCCGTGACGGATGAGATACAATACGCTCATGAAAATACTATACCAAGCCGGGACCGGGCGAGTCAATAAAAAAAGAACGAACGTTCGATTTTTTTATTGCATAAGCAGACCTGCTCGGTTATAAAGATATGCAATGGGTTTCAGGAGTGCGGAGAGAAGACCGTGAAGATCCTCGTCTGCGTAAAGCAGGTATATGACAGCCCTGATACACTTGTATTCAACGAGTCGTCCGGTCGGGTGGAGTTCGGCTCTCACACCGTTTTCCGTATGAACCGTTATGACGAATATGCGGTCGAAGAAGCGCTGCGCATCCGCGAGCGAATCACGGGCGTTGCTGTCGATGCGGTCTCCGTCGGTCCCGACCGGGTCAGGAAAACCATCCGCCGCGCACTGGAGATGGGAGCGGATCACGGCATTCACATACGGACCGGGTGCGAAACAGATCTCGATCCCCTTGAGCGCGCGCATCTCATCGCCTCTCTGGCACGAGGCAGGCGCTATGATCTCATCCTCACCGGCGTCATGGCGGAAGACGACATGCAGTCTCAGGTGGGAGGGCTTCTGGCCGGTATACTTGGATTTACGTGTGCGACCGGCATCATTTCCCTGGAGATGCACGGGAACCCCCGGGAGATTCTTCTCGAGCGGGAGATCGAGGGAGGCAGACGGGAATGTCTTACCCTCGGGTTTCCCTGCGTTCTCACCATTCAGTCCGGCATCAATACTCCCAGATATCCCTCGCTTTCGCACGTGCTCAGAGCGCGGTCGGAAGAGCTCGAGCTGATAGAGGCCCCTTCTCCGGCCCCATCGCCGCCTCTCCTGAGCGTCAAGCGCTTCCTTCTTCCGGAAGAGGGAGAAAAGGGGGAAATCATCACGGGCACGCCCGGCGAGAAGGCGGCGAGGCTCCTGAGCATTCTCCGCGAGCATTCCCTGCTATAGGAGGCCATAGCAATATGATCGAGACCCGGTGCTATGTCATAGCCCTGCACGACAACGGCAGAGTCGCCGAGGAGACGTATGAGACGGCGGCATTCGCCCGCAGGTACGTCGCCGCGGACCCCTGTGTGGTGGTGCTCTCGGGAGGCGGGGAAATCGAACCCCTCGCCGGGCGCCTGGCGGACAGGACCGGACTAACGGTCATCGGCCTTGCCGGGGATATCGTCCGGGAATACTGTGCAGAGGCATACACCGCTTCTCTCATCTCGTTCCTTCGGAAGAAGGGAAACGCGTTCGTCTGCATTCCCCACACCGCGCGGGGGATCGATTTCGCCCCTCAGCTCTCGGTGGGTATAGGGGCCTGCTGCATAACCGCCGTAGAAGGTGCCGGAGAAGGCACATTCATCCGATCGGTCTACAGCGGCAGATTCCGCAGCGAGGTGCGGCCGGAGACCCCCTCGGCCGTCCTGACCGTCATGCCGGGGGCGTTCAAGCCTGAAAAGGGCGCCATGCAGGGCCCGGGAAGCGTGAAGATTGTTCCGCTCAGGGCTTTTGAACTCTCAACGAAAACCCGGGGCACCCGCGAGGCCGTCCATGCAAACATGACACTGTCCAGGGCCGAGGTCGTCGTATCCGCCGGAAGGGGGCTTGGTTCCGCGGAGAACCTCAGGCTCGTGGAAATGCTCTCGGGAATATTCCCGAAGTCGGCAATCGGCGCGACTCGGGGTGTGTGCGACTTGGGCTGGCTGGATTACTCTCATCAGATTGGAACCACAGGCAATACCGTCGCTCCCCGGCTCTATCTGGCCTGCGGCATCTCAGGGGCCGTCCAGCACGTCTCCGGGATGAAGAATTCGCAGCTTATCGTTGCAATCAACACTGACCCCGATGCCTCGATTTTCCGCACAGCCCACTTCGGCATTGTGGAGGATCTGAAGGTGTTCATTCCCCTGCTGGTGGATATGTACCGGGAAAAACACGGAGACGGTGACGCATAAGAAGTGTATCATACTATTTCATGGGAGGTTTCTTGTGATCTATTCATATAACGGCAAAACACCGGTCATAGGCGAGGGAACATGGATAGCCCCCAATGCATACATCATCGGAGATGTGAGAATCGGCAGCCGGTGCTGGATCGGGCCGAGCGCGGTGATCAGAGGCGATTTCGGAGTCATATCCATCGGTGACGAGACTGCGGTGGAAGACGGGGTGGTGATTCACACTCCCTCTTCTGTGACCATCGGCCGTGCCGTCATCATCGGCCATCTGGCCCTGGTGCACGGGAGCAGGGTGGGGGATTGCTCGGTGATCGGGATGCATGCGACCCTGGGAGACAATTCCGTGGTGGGGAGCTGGGCGATCATTGCGGAGCACTCGCTGGTGAAGAAAAACCAGAACGTTCCGGACTACAAGCTCTACGCAGGCTCTCCCGCCGTGGAAAAGGGCGATGTGAGTGAGAGGTACCGCGAGATCATGGCCTTGGGCAAGCAGATGTATGTGGAGCTGGCCGAACGGTACCGGACCTCGCTCATTGCAGTGCAACCGCCCGACAGAGAGTGACCGGCGGCGGCAGAAAGCCGTCCATCCAAATGATGTACCTCAGGCCGATCAGCGGGCTGTCTTCCGAATGAAGCATGAAAACACATCAGGCGTGAATCCGGCCTCATCTCCCTCAGATGCTTCCTACCTGATTTTCTCCAGCTCGTGGATGATCTCTTCGAGAGGCGGTCTCTTGTTGATGTTGTGAAGGGCGATATAGCGGATCTTGCCCTTTTTGTCGACGATGATGATCGTGCGGTCCGCCATGCCGTCCGATCTGAGCACCCCGTATTTGGCCGCTGCTTCTCCGTGGGGCCAGAAATCGGAGAGGACCGGGAACCACAGCCCCCCCATCTGCGAGGTCCACGCGTGCAGTGTCGGGATGTTGTCGGTGCTGATGCCCAGGATTACGGCGTTGTGCTTTCTGAACACGTCCTGAGCGATATTGTACCCGGGCCACTGATCTGAGCAGGCAGGGGTCCATGCTGCCGGAATGAAAGAGACGACCACTGTGTTTTTCCCCCGATAGTCGGACAGGGACACCGTCTTTCCCGACAGGGACTTCAGCGTGAAGTCCGGCGCCTGCTCCCCAACCCGCACCTTGAGCAGGCTGTCGGTCGCCTTGAGCGGCCCTGGATCGTAGATCAAGTCCTTCCTGGCCATCACCGTCGGGGCGACCGCCGCCCCCAGCAAAATAATCAACCCTCCCAGAAGAGCCGCCCTGAATGTCATTTTCATGGCTTTCCTCCTCATTTGATCCCCGATTCCTTCACGATCATGTCGAGAAACGCCTCTGCATCGGGAAAAGCACCCGATTTCGAGTACACTATTTCATGAATCGATCCCTCCCTGATCCGAAGCGCGAAGTAATGCGGGGTGTATATCCCGCTGATCGTGCTCAGTGCAACGGAATCCCTGTCATCGAACATGGGGAAGGGAGACGAGTATTTGTCTTTGAATATCCCCACCTCATAGCGCGAGTTCCCCACCCCGATGCCAATCATCTTCACTTTGTTCCTGATATCTTTTCTGCTGTCGAGAACGCGAAAGAGCTTGTTGGCGTCAGGGGCGTGCTTCTGGCAATGAGGGCAGTACATGCTGAAAATCTCTACGATGAGGATCTCTGCGTCGATCTGTCCGAGGGAAATCTTCTCTTCCTCATCATCAAGCCCGAGGTACTCCCGGTCTCCGGCGGCTTCAGGCGCGTACAGGGTGAGCGCATTCAACGCGCGCAGATGATCGTCCCGCGCCTCCAGAGTCGATGCCGCACTGAAAAGAACGAGAGCCGCCATTCCCATGCCCGCCATGATAGCAGGAATACGCATAATCCGGCTCCTAATGGTTCCGGCCCGTATTCCCCGGAGAGCACTGTCCTTCCCGAAGAATGCGGACCGGCGGATAGTTGAGAGACCTTACCAGTTTTCACCCAGCAGCTCGAAGTGATCCCTCGGGTGAGCGCAGGCGGCACAGGCCGCAGGGGCTTCCGTTCCCGTGTGCAGATACCCGCAGTTGCGGCATCTCCACACCACCTCGGCATCCCGCTTGAAAACGCGCCCCTGGTCGATGTTTGCCGCGAGGTCTCTGTAGCGTTTCTCGTGCTGTTTTTCAGCCACGCTGACAGCTTCCCATACCCGGGCGATGGCTTCGAACCCCTCTTCACGCGCCGTCTTGGCAAAACCCGGATACATCACGGTGTGCTCGTGATTCTCTCCTGCGGCGGCAGCCTTGAGATTCTCCAGGGTCGTGCCGATGACCCCGGCCGGGAAGCTCGCCTTGATTTCCACCTCTCCTCCTTCGAGGAACTTGAAGAACCGCTTTGCATGCTCTTTTTCCTGATTGGCCGTTTCTTCGAATATGTCCGCGATCTGGACATACCCTTCCTTGCGCGCCTGACTCGCAAAGTAGGTATAGCGGTTGCGAGCCTGGGCCTCCCCTGCAAACGACGCAAGGAGATTCTTTTCTGTCTGCGTCCCGGTCAGTTTTCCCATAAATCCCCCTTTCTATTTTCGTAGGATATTGTTTTTCCTGCTGTCATCTCGTATGACTTTTTCTGTATTCCCGCTGCGGCATCGGGGGCAGATTCCATAGAGATCCACGGAAAAGCCCTTCACCTCATACCCGGCAATCTTCTCCGCATCTCTCTTGATGGAGTCGATACCTGCATTCGCACTCGGGCGGATATCGTCGACCCGATTGCAGACAAGGCACCTGATGTGATGGTGATCGTCCGTTACGGCATCGAACCTTCGCTGTCCCGAGCCCATATCAAGGCGGCTGATGAGCCCCTGTGATGAGAGGACCTCCAGATTCCGGTATACCGTGCCCAAGCTGATATGCGGAAGGCGCCTTCTGACCTTCTCGTAGACATCCGAGGCGCTCGGATGCCCGCGGGTTCTGCCGATCTCCTCGAGTATCATGCGTCTCTGCTCTGTCATCCTGTGTTTTTTCAAAGACATTCCATTCCCGCCAGGCCGGAGAAAGCCTTCAACCCGGCGTTCCGACCTGGCTT
The DNA here is from genome assembly GCA_002316295.1 of Syntrophaceae bacterium UBA1062. Taxonomy (GTDB): domain Bacteria; phylum Desulfobacterota; class Desulfomonilia; order UBA1062; family UBA1062; genus Phosphitivorax. The sequence continues at coordinate 31,455 of DCDF01000240.1, forward strand.
TTACGGTTAATGATAATTATTACTGTCAGTCAACGACAAATCAAGACCTGCATTGGAAAAAATATATAAACAATCGGCATTCCTTTCAGGCTCTCTTCGGGTAAGCCTCTCCTCCCTTCGGATCAATCATTTTCCACAAAAACACGCATGCGCGAGGTGTTCAGGCCGAATATCCTTCTGCCGGCCATCCGGCGGCGGTTCTCAGCATGTACCGGACAAATCCGCCGGACAGGCAGAGGTCATTTCTTTGTGTATCCCTCAAAGCTCAGAGCCTTCTTTATGATGTTCTTGGCAAAAAACTGTGCATCATCGAGATCGGCCCTGTCCGGATGCGACTTGGCTGATTGGGCTTCCGCGGCCCACGCCCTGTGCTCCGGCCTGTTCATCAGCTCGTCGATGATTTCCTGCTCCACTCCCCCTCTGCAAGTGAACGAGCCGAGCACCTCGGCCTTGACCAGGCCGACGGCATTATTGATTGCCTCCTTGGGCATCTGCCCCTCTCTCTGGGAGCCGTGAGTGGAAAACAGGGCCACTTTTGCCTCAGGCTGAATCTTCTTCAGAAAACTCTGCGCAGCTACGGGAACACTGTGCGCGTGAACGGGAAACCCGCAGAATATGAGATCATATCCTTGGACATCTTCGATCTCTTTCATGGGCTTGAGAGTCTTGTCGTTTTTGTCCAGAGCCTCGTATATGGCTTCTGCGACCTTCTTGGTATTGCCGGTCTTCGTGTAATAGGCGACCAGTATCTTCATTCGATTCTCCTCTCCTGATATTTTTATTCTCACAATCTTGTTAAAAATCCCAATAACGGAAGTATAGAGTTAATATCAGAAAAATCAATAGCATATCTGCGCTCAAGGCATGAGAATCACCTCCCGCCCGCACAAGCAACAGGGTGATGGAGCCTCACGATCGGCTGGCTGCAATCGATCTGAGCTCGTCGAGTAAAGAAAAAGTGCATGCAAATTTCACCGGGATGCCCTATTATACATTGTATTATGAAAATTTGCGGCAGGCGGTGAGATGTTGAAAGAGATCAACGAGGCGTGCCTTGATGGATTCCTCGTGCATCCGGTGGCCGTTCTGATCTTTTCTTCGCCGTGGTGCACATCGTGCAAAAAACTCGCGACATCCCTGGAAGGGCTTTGCAGGCGGCTTGAAAGCCGGGTTGCCTTCGGGATGTGCGATATCAGCGCAAACCCATCCATCCCGTCGAAAATGCAGGTATTCAGTGTGCCGGCCCTGATCGTCTTCAAGGAAGGCCGTGAGGTGAGACGGCTCCAGGGGCAGGCGTCCGAAGCGGAAATATCGAAGGCGCTGGAAGTATACCTATGAGTCTGGATTTTCTGGCCGGTTTCGAGGCATACCTTTCCGGAACATCTCTGATGGCGTATGTCATGGCGTATTTCGCCGGGCTTATGGTGAGCTTCACCCCCTGCATCTATCCGATGATTCCGGTGACGGTCGCCTATATCGCGTCCCAGAGCTCGGGCTCCAGGATCAGAGGGTTCATCCTGTCGCTGTTCTATGTGCTGGGAACATCTTTTACGTACACGGTCATGGGCTACGCGGCCGCTGTTTCCGGGCAGCTGTTCGGCCAGATACAGACCAGCCCGTGGACATATTTCTTCGTGGCGAATATCTGCATCCTCATGGGTCTTTCCATGCTCGGGGTGTTCACCCTGCCGCTGCCAAGGTTCCTAAGCGGCCGGCCGGCGCGGCCGGGGAGAGGGCTCCTCGGGGCCTTCGTTCTGGGGGCAAGCGTCGGTCTCATTCTGGGGCCGTGCTCGGCACCCGTCCTCGGAGTGCTCCTCGGCTACGTCGCGACCCAGCAGAATCCTCTGTTCGGCACGAGCCTGCTCTTTGTCTTCGCCTTTGGGATGGGAACCCTTCTCATCGCCCTGGGCACGTTCACGGGTCTTCTCACCAATCTTCCCAGGGCGGGAAAATGGATGGTCATCATCCAGAAGGCGTTCGGCTGGGCGCTCATTGCACTGGGTGAGTATTTTCTCATCTCTGCGGGGCAGTTCATGATCTAAACGGGAGAATATCTATGATACGAAGAATCGTCGTCTGTTCGATGCTGCTGTTCATCGCCGTGCTGCCCTTCGCTTCGTGCGATGAAGGCACACCCCAAAAGAAGGTCGGCACTCCTGCCGAAGCACTCGGCATGGCCCCCGGATTCAGTCTTCAGGACCTTTCGGGCAGGACCTTCAGCCTCGAGGAATACCGGGGCAAGGTGGTTCTGGTCTACTTCACCACCACCTGGTGTCCATACTGCAAGAGGGACATCCCCAATCTCAAAAAGATGTACGACCGCTACAGGGATCGGGATTTCGAGATTCTCTCCATTTTCATCCAGGAGAGCCGTCAGAAAGTCTCTTCCTTTGCAGAGAGATACGAACTGCCCTACCCGGTGCTCCTGGATCCGGATGGCGCCGTCGCCGCGCGCTACGGGGTGAGGGGCGTGCCCACAAAAATCGTCGTCTCACCCGACGGGACCATGGTCTGCTGGATGTGCGGGGACCTGGAAGGGTCCCTGGAGAAGCTTCTCGGGAAATAATGATCCCCTCGTTCACCTACTCCACGAGACTCTGTACGACCCTCACCGCATCCACGCCGTCCTTCGCGTAATGGGCGCCGATTGAATCCGCGTAGGCTTTCGTAACCACGGCCCCGCCCACCAGGAAGGGGCATGAAATTCCGGCCTCGCGGGCCTGTCGGATGATGCTCTCCATACGCACCATGGTGGTGGTCATGAGGGCGGAAAGCCCCACGACTTGAGGCTTGTGCAGCACGGCGGCATCGATGATCTCTCGGTCGGGGACATCCTTCCCAAGATCTATCACCTCAAACCCGTGGTTCTTCAGCATCAGCGAGACAATGTTTTTGCCGATGTCGTGGATATCGTCTTTGACCGTCGCCAGAACGATAGTCCCCTTTTTCTTCAGGCAGGTCCCAGCACTCTTGAGAAGAGGCTCCAGGCGCTCGAAGCCTTTTTTCATGGCCTCTGCGCTCGCAATGAGCTGCGGCAGGAAAAAAACCCTGCTTTCATAGAGGCTTCCCACCTCCTGGATTGCGGGAACCATGGCGTTGTCCACCAGTTGCTGGGGTGTTATGTTTTCGGCTGTCGCCCTGTCGATGAGATCAATGATCTCATCTCGAGAACCATCGATGACGGCGTCGTACACCCTCTCAAGCGCGGAGCGTTCCTTGCCTTTCACCCCGTCAGCACCCGACTGTTTCGCTGCATCGTCAGCGGGAGCGGAGCCCGCCAGATGAGCGATATAATCCCTTGCCTGGGGGTCCCGGTTCATGAGCACGTCGGATGCACGCTTGATCTGCATGAACTCGGCGTTCATAGGGTTGGCTATAGCCAGGGTAAGGTCGCACGATGACGCCATTGCCACAAACGCCGAGTTGATCCACTTGCGCTCAGGCAGACCGAAAGAAACGTTGGACAGTCCGAGCACGGTTCGTACGCCGAACTCCGCAGAGCACCACCGGAGGGTGGCAAGGGTCTCCAGGGCGGCCCGGGGATCGGCCGATACCGCCATGGTCAGCGCATCCACCACGATATCGTCCTTCAAGAATCCGTAGCCGACTGCCCGCACATACATATCCTCGACGATTTTCTGCCGTTCCAGCGAGCTTCGAGGAAGCTTTTTCCCAGTCAGGGGGAGGAGTATGAACATGGCTCCGTAACGTTTTGCGGTTTCCAGCAGCTCTTCGAGCTTGTGCTCCTCTCCGGAGATGGAGTTGATGAGTGCGCGGCCGGGGTAGATTCTCAGAGCCTTTCCGATGGCATCGGGAATGGAGGAGTCGATGCAGAGCGGAGCATCGGACGTCGCCGACAGGGTCTTGACGACCTCTCTCAAGGTCAGCGCTTCGTCGATGCCGGGCATGCCCACGTTCACATCCAGCAGGGAGGCCCCGCTCATCGTCTGCTCATGTGCAAACTTCTTAACCAGGGCCGTTCGGCCCGAAAGCAGCTCCTCTTGGAGATCTTTCTTCCCTGTGGGGTTGATGCGTTCGCCGATAATGACCAGCGGCCCCTCCCTGTCGAGCCGGATTGTCTTCCGGGCCGAGCTCAGGGCGGACGGAACGCTGCCAGTGTCCTGCACGGGGGTGATGTGCGCAGCCCTATCCTTCAGCGCCCGGATATGCTCCGGCGTCGTTCCGCAACAGCCGCCCAGGAAAACCGCGCCGGACGCCGCAAACTCACCCGCGAACCCTGAGAACTCCTCCGGGGCCATGGGAAACACGGCCTTTCCATCGCGCAACACCGGCAGCCCGGCGTTTGGTTTCGCTACAAGGGGCACCTTCGCATACGGCGCCATTGCCCTGACCAACGGGAGCATTCCCTCAGGCCCCATGGAGCAGTTGCATCCCACGGCATCGGCCCCGAGAGACTGAAGCGTGACCAGCGCAGAGACCGGATCCGTGCCATTCAAGGTGCGGCCGGCCGACTCATATGTCATGGTGACGATAGTGTATGCATCGGTGAGCTCCCGCACGGCGATCAGCGCAGCCCGCGCCTCCTGGATGTCGATCATGGTCTCGATCACCAGAAGATCGACACCTCCATCCAGAAGACCCTGTACCTGGTCCTTGAATGCAGACACGGCGTCCTCGAAACCCAGGTCGCCGAACGGCTCGATGAACCTCCCCGTTGGACCCACATCTCCTGCAATGAGGCAGGCATCCCCGACCGCCTGCCGGGCAAGCCGGGCCAGATCCCGGTTGATCTCCCGGACACCCGTCTCCCCGTACTGTGAGAGCTTGTATGCGTTTGCGCCGAAGGTCGACGTATAGACGATGTCAGCCCCGGCCGAATGGTAGCCCCGATGCACCGCCTTGAGGCTTTCCGGGTTCTTCAGGCACCACAGCTCCGGGCAGGCGCCTCCCGGCATGCCCCGTTCCTGCAGCTGGGTCCCGGTCGCTCCGTCGAGGATCACGAGCCTTTGCGCCTTCACGCGTTCGATTCTCTCTTTCGTCTTCACAAGCCCCCCGTCTTTGCGTCAAGGATTCCCCGCCCTGATGCCTGCAACCGCGGTCACGGACTTTTCAGGAATCAGGATGCACGAATCCGTAATCTCCACACCAATCTCGCCGAGCCTCAGCCGTTCGTACATGATCCTCTGATTCTCCAGCTCGAAATCTCCATACCCTGCTGAAAAGCGCCGGGAGGTGATCGCCAGGCCCTCTCTTCTCACCTGCCGCCCGATATATGCAGATATCCAGTCCAAGGCGCAGTCGGTCATCTCGCTCGCCGCAGCGTCGAGCACCACCGCCCGGGAAAGATTTCCCTTCTCGGAGACCTTCCGGATCTCTTCCATGATCCTTCCGCCGGCCGTTGCGCCCATGACGAGCACCTTATGCGATCCGGAAAGCATCCGGGCGAGACCGGCGCTCCTGAGCGCTTCACCCGTGCCCAGCACAACAGTGTCGCCGTGACGCACCTCAACAGGGAGTATCAAGGCGGAACCCTTGAGCTCGATGAAGCGGGCGGCATCCTGGAGCGCGGCCTCTACCTCCCGCCGCTGCTCCCGGCTGACCCGTGTGAGCGCCTTCCGGTATCCGAGCCGGCGGTAGACCGCGTCGACGGGCATATCCAGATGAATGGCATGAAAAAGAACCGGATCCTTCACCATCTGCTCAGATCTAGTCATAAATCCGATAAGTTTCAAGCCATTCTTTGATCTGCACGTTCCAGGGCCGCGACACGAAAAAGTAATTGCCCTTTCACCGAGGATTCCTGTATCTATTATTGGCCTTCATCATACATGAATACCAGGAAAAACAAGGGAAATATCTTGGTAATTTGTTTGTCTTATGATAACATGATAACACATACTGTGTATTGACAACGAGGTGTTCGCATGGATCTCACGAGACTTTTTTTCCCCCGCACGATTGCGGTAATCGGAGCATCTCCCCATCTGGGAGGAGGAAAGCTTCCCTACTATCAGGTTATTCAGCTCGCAGGATATCAAGGCAGGCTCTACCCGATAAACCCAAAGTACCAGGATATCAACGGGGCAAAGGTCTATGCCTCTCTGGACGATATTCCCGAGCCCATCGATCTGGCCATCGCTTCCGTCCCGGCCAAACTCGCGCTTGAAACCGTTGAATCCGCCGCGAGGAACAAGGTCGCATTCCTGCACTTCTTCACGTCGGGCTTCTCCGAGGTCGGCAACAGGAAGCTCGAAGAGGACATGCTCGAAGCCGCCCGGAAAGGCGGGACCAGGATTGTCGGCCCCAACTGCATCGGAATCCACTGCACCGAGTCCGGGGTCACCTGCGACCTTCCCAAGAGCCCGATGAAGGGAATCGGAAATGTGGCTTTTCTGGGGCAGTCGGGCGGCATGACCCATAACTTCATGCGCATGGCCCACTCGCGCTATCTGGAGCTGAACAAGGTGGTGTCCTACGGCAACCAGATCGATCTCAAGGTCGAGGACTATCTCGACTACTTCGCGGATGACGATACCATCAAGGCGGTGGCCGCATACATCGAAGATATCAAAGACGTGAGGCGCTTTCTGAAGGTCCTCGAGAAAACCACGGCGATCAAGCCCGTGATCATCCTCAAGGGCGGCACCACCGAGCAGGGAGCCCGCGCAGCTGCATCACACACCGGAGCGATGGCGGCGCGCCATGATCTCTGGTCTTCTGTCATGCGGCAGTACGGCTGCATCGAGGCGCATAATTTCGAGCACATGGTGGATCTCGCCATGATGGCGGTCGCACAGAAGGTCCCCTGCGGAAACAGGCTCGGGTTCCTGGGCGCCGGGGGAGGAACATCGGTTTTGTTCACGGATTTCGCCTCCCATCACGGCCTCGTTCTCCCCGAACTCGGAAGCATTGCACAGGAGAAGATCGGCCGCAAGATCAGCAACGTGAACACGAGCACAACCAACCCGGTGGACCTGGGCTTCTACGGGTTCGACTTTCACATCATGGCCCACACTATTCAGGCCATGGCCGAGGACGACAACATCGACGTCATCATCCCCTATTTTTCTCTCGACTTCATCACCTCCTTCCAGAGCGACCAGGTCGAAAGCGGGCCTCACGCCATTGTCGAGGCGTTTCAGACGACGGACAAGCCCGTTGTGCCCATCCTCTCCCGCTTCACGGAAAACATCCTGGAGATCGAGAAGGTGCGCATCCGGATCACCGAGCTGTTCAGGAAGGCGGGGCTCGCGGTGTTCAGCACCCCGCAAGACGCCATCGCCTCCATCAGCGGCATCCTCAGATGGAAAAGATATCACTCCGGCCTGAACGCCCCTTCCAATCCCGCCGCTATTGATGTAAGGATTCTGGAAGCTGAAAGGGAATGCAAGAGATGAGATATCTGGTCATGGGCGCCGGCGCCTTGGGAAGCGTCTTCGGCGGCCTGCTCGCAGAGAAGGGCCGACAGGTGACGTTCGTAGGGCTCGACGATCATCTGAAGGCCATGCAGGATCGTGGCCTCACCATCAGGGGCATCTGGGGGGATCACGTAATCCCGGAGGTCAGGGCCTTCTACGGCGTGCAGGGGCTCCAGGGGGCCTTCGATATCGTGCTCCTAAGCGTGAAGTCCTATAACACCTCCCGGGTGATCCAGCAGGCCCTGCCCTTCATGCATGACCGCACCCTGGTGTTCTCGATCCAGAACGGCCTGGGGAACTGGGAGGCGATCGCGCGGGTCGTGGGGTGGAACCGGACCGTAGGGGCCCGGGTGATCTTCGGGGCCGAAATCGAGGAGCCGGGTATTGCGCGCGTCACGGTCTATGCGGACAAGGTGCTGCTGGGAAGCCCCTCAGGCGACGTGCCCGAAGAGAGGATCCGGCAGGTTGCGGACGACTTCAACCAGGCCGGCATCCCGACTGCGTTGAGCGACCACATCGAATCGTCCCTGTGGGGCAAGGTCCTCTACAACTGCTCGCTGAACGCTCTGGGCGCCATACTGAACGTGCCGTACGGGCATCTCGAGACCGTACCCGAGCTGCGTGAAACCCTTCGGCGGATCATTTCCGAGATCTTCGCCGTGGCCAAGGCCAAGGGGGTCGCGCTTCCCTATGCGGGGCCGGAGGAATACTACCGGTTTCTCATGCAGGAGCAGCTCCCGCCCACTGCGGCCCACCGGTCGTCCATGCTCCAGGACTTGGACCGGGGGAATCTGACCGAGATCGATGCCTTAAACGGCGCCATCGTACGCTACGGAAAGGATCTCTCGGTACCCACGCCCGTAAACGAGGTTGTCACAGCCATCATCAAGGGCATAGAGGCGAGGGGTGCGGGGGCCTGATCCCTGCCCGTGAAATCCCCGGGAAGCCCGGCATCCGGGAAGACGCGTGACTTCCGCCTCCTCCCGGCCGCGGCGCGTGTCCGCCTTCCGCTTATCGTCACGGCAGAGGAAATCCCTTGGGCCCGGAAGATCCCGGAAACCGCCTGACCGGCCGCCAGATCATTCCGCGCCGGTCCTCTCTCCCGCCTCCTGCGCAGAGGGCGCTTCGCTCCCGGCTGCGAGCCTGATCTCCCGGTACATGGACAGATCGAGTCCCTCCCAGGCGCAGGGAAGCAGCGTGTTGTTGTGCAACAGGGGGTCCTCGTCCAGAGGGTATCTGCTCGTCCGTACGGCCTTCTCCCACATGCCGGTGCCGGGCAGGGGCGAATACTCGGCGATGACGGGTCTGGCGCCCGAGCTCCTGACGAACTCGACGGCATCGAGGACCTCCCGCGCATGCTGGCCCGGCAGGCCGCAGAGGATATACACTCCGATATCCGAGGGGTTGAATCCCGCGCGGGTGAGGTTTTCCAACGCCCTCAAGAACTCATCGTTGGAGACCTTTCCGCCGGTAGCTTCCTGCAGGGCGGGGTCCGAGGTCTCCAGGCCGAGCCGTATGGTGGCGAACCCGCTTTCCTTCATGGCTGAAGCCACCTCCCGGCTCAAGTATCGGGCGTGAAGGGCATTGGGGCAGTGAAACCGGACGTCAAGCCGCCTCCGGGCGATCTCCTTCATGAACGGCAGGGCGAGCCTCCCGCTCCGGAAGAGAAAGGCGTCGTCATACAGGGCGAAATCAGCCACCCGGTTTCGCCGGTGCCAATGCTCGACCTCGTCGGCCACCTTGAGCGGATCTCTCGTTCGCAGGCCGGGCGCGAGCAGATGTGAGGCGCAGTAGGTGCAGCGAAACGGGCACCCCCGGGAGGTCTGGATGCAGACATACCTCAAGGGCTCAACGAGGTCGAACAGGGGATAGGGAAGGCTGTCGAGATTCTCCATGTCAGGATAATACTCCGGGCTTGTACCCCAGAGCCTGCCGAGCACCTGCAGTACCTCGAGCTCGCCCTCCCCGCACAGGACATGGTCGGCGCCTGAGTGTTCCCGGGCGTGGTTGCTGCACAGGGTCGCATAGATTCCCCCCAGCAGGATCACGGCCCCGGGAAAGGCCCCACGCACGCACGTAATCGTCTCGTGCACTCCCGGATACCAGTAGGTCATCCCCGAGGTGATCAGGATCGCATCCGGCTCTTCTATCCGCTCGAGATCATGGAAAAACGCCTCCCGGCTGATGCCGTACCTGCCGTATCGCCTGGGAAACCCTTTCAGGGGAGCAGGAGAATCCACGATCCGGCGATAGAACTTGCCGCGCCCGCCCGGATGCACCTTGGGAGGCTTGTCGCTCATCTGTTCGTGGGGCGTCTTGAGGCAGTCCACAAAGGACACCTCGCACCCGTTGAGCTTGAGGAGCGCGCCCAGATAGAGGAGCCCCAGCGGCTTTGCCCACAGATCGTACGCTGCAAAGTCATAGATCCAGGGGTTGACCAGGAGAACCCGTTTTCCTTTCATGCCTTGCCGTCCCTTCACCCTCGCCTGTCATGGCCTCCCATACTTCCGGGCACGGCTATCCTACCTCTGTCGCTCCATGGATGGCAAGCCGCTGCAAAGGGTGTTGCCCCCCCATAATCGAGCCGGCCCTTACCGGAATGTGGCCTTGAACCGGTACATGGCCCCGATGAACAGCACCGTGCCGATGAGAGCCATGGCAACGAGTTGCGGCCATACTGTGCCGAGCCCGGCATCCTTGAACAGGACTCGCGCGCAGAACTCCAAGTAGTGGGTGGTCGGCGCGAACTGCATGATGTTCTGCAAAAGCGGCGGCATTGACTCTAAGGGTGTGGTCCCGCCGTGCAGTATTCCTATGGGAACAATGATGGGCATGCTCAAGAGCCCTGCCTGGGGCATGTTCTTGGCAATGGTCGCAAGGAACACCCCGAGCTCGGTGGCTGCATAGAGAAACACGACGGTGCCGAAGAGAAAGAGAACGGTGGAGCCGTGGATCGGCGCTCCGATGACCCCCTTTATGGCAAAGAAGAGTGAGAACATGGCCCCTGTGGCAACGATGAAGCTGTTGGCCCAGACCTTTGCGATGGTGATCTCCACAGGGAGCAGCGGCATGACGAGCAGATGCTCCACGGTGCCGCGCTCCTTCTCCTTGATCAGGGCAGCGGTGGGCAGGACGATGGACAGCATGGTGATCATCTGGGTGAGGAACACGACACTCATGTACCACGAGTTTTCCCGGTTCTGGTTGTAGAGCACACGGGTGACCAGCCGGATGGGCAGGTCGGCTTCGGTGCTCACGCCGGTCACGAAGGTATTGATCTCATCGTTGATGATCCTCATGAGGTAGCCTGCCCCGAGCCTGGCATGGCCGATGGCCGTGGCGTCGACATCTATGCGGACCCCTGGGTTCTTTCCCGCCAGCACGTCCCGCTGGAACCCGCGCGGGATATGGATGACGAAGATGCACTCGGCGTTGTCGAGGACCCGGTCGATCTCGGAATATGCAATGGCGCGGGGTTTCTTGAAATGCGGCTCTTGTATGGCGTCTATGATCCGTGCAGACAGGGTGGAGCAATCCTCGTCAACATAGGCCACCGAGGAGTTGCGCACCTGGAGGCCCGTGCCCTTGGAGGGGACGATGATCATGATCGTGAAGCAGTATATGACCAGGGCCACCAGCACAAAGTCGTAGCGGAAGCTGATGAGCTCCTTGAGCCCGAGCCGGTAGATGTGCCAGACCTTTCTTTTCATGTCACGGCTCCTGCTTCTTCAATAAATAGACCGTCAGGGCCTGTACGGCGATGCAGTACCCGATGAGATAGGCAAAGTTCCAGGCGAGCTCCGCAAACCCTATGCCCTTGGTGAAGGTCCCGACACTGATACTCAGGAAATATCGTGCAGGAAAGATCCACGACATGACCTGCGCACCGCCTGTAAGGGCGGATACCGGTGTGGTGAGGCCCGAAAACTCGAAGGAGGGGACAAGCGTAAGGGCAAAGGCAGCCACGAGCGCCGCTATCTGTGTCCGGGTGAAGGTGGAGATCAGAAGACCGATGCTGGTGCTCGTCATGATATACAGCAACGCGCCCAGCGCCAGTGCAGCGGCGCTTCCCTTGAAGGGGATCCGGAACAGGAACAGGATCACGGCCACCAGGATGAGAAAGCTGACGAAGTTCAGGACAACGTAGGGGATCTGCTTTCCCCAGAGGTACTCCAGGCGTGTCATGGGGCTCGAATAGAAGTTCGAGATGGACCCCAGCTCTTTCTCCCTCACCACGCCGATTGCCGTGAGCATGGAGGGGACGAGCAGGAGCACCACTGCCATGAGCCCGGGCACGACGGAAAAGCGGCTCATCACGCGGGGATTGTACCAGTAACGGGGCTCGACGTTTGCGTATGAGAACCCGGCCGGCACCGGGGACAGATCGGCCAGGTCGGTGAGATAAGACAGATGCACTGTCTCGACATAGTTTTTCGTTGTCTCGGCGCGAAACGGCATGGTCCCGTCGATCCAGACCCCCACCTCAGGGCTTCTGCCCCGCTTGATGTCCTTTTCAAATCCCGGCGGGATCTCGATCACAAAGGTGAACTCGCTCTCCTGGAACCCCTTTTCGATCTCCAGGTGGGAGCGTATGGCGGGCTGTTCGTTGAAGAGGCGTGACCCCGAGTAGTACTCCAGATAATCCCGTCCCCAGAGCTTCTGATCATAATCCAGAATGTTGAAGTTGATGTTCTCAATGTCCGTCGAGATGCCGAAGCCGAACACGATGAGAAGAAAGGGAGTGATGATGAGAGAGGTGATGAGCCTCACCGGGTCGCGGAAGAGCTCCATGGTTTCTCTCCGGGCAAGGGCTGCAAGCCGGCCCGTGTCGAAGAGCCCCCCTTGCGCGCGTTTTCGTTCTGGCGCGACCATGAAGGGGATGCTTCTGGGCTCGTCGTCGACCTCTGGGAGACCTGAGTGCATCTTGATGTCATCTTCCATGTACCTGATGAACGCCTCCTCGAGGGTTGTGCAGCCTCGCCTGGCGATGAGCTCGGCAGGGGATGCGCAGGCCAGGACCCGGCCCATGCTCATGAGCGCCACCCGGTCGCACCGGGCCGCCTCGTTCATGTAGTGGGTGGTCACGAAGATCGTCACCCCGTGCTCGCGGGAAAACCTGATGAGGATCTCCCAGAAGTGGTCCCGGGCCACCGGATCGACGCCCGAGGTAGGCTCGTCGAGGATGAGTATCTCCGGAGAATGAATGGCCGCCACCGCAAGCGAGAGGCGCTGACGCATGCCGAGAGGGAGACGATCGGTCCGGTCGTCCATGACCTCGGTGAGCCCGAACTGCTCGGCCATCTCTGCGACCCGGGCCGGCACCTCGTCCATGGGCAGATCGAAGAGGTGGGCGTGCATATCCAGGTTCTGCCGGACCGTCAGCTCGCCGTAGAGCGAGAATGTCTGCGACATGTACCCGATGCGTTTCTTGATTTCGATGCTCCCGGCCTCTACCGGGCGCCCGAAAAGGAAGGCCTCGCCCTCGGTCGGCCTCAGCAGCCCGGTGAGCATCTTCATAGTTGTGGTCTTTCCGCACCCGTTGGAGCCCACGAAGCCGAAAATCTCACCCCTGGGGATGGAAAAGGAGACATTGTCCACGGCAGTGAAATCTCCAAAGCGTTTGGTGAGGCCGCTGGCCTCGATTGCAGAGCCACTATCGGAACATATGGGCGGCGGGGCCGTGAAAACACGGTGGCCGTAGCGCATCTCTTCGGGCAGCAGGGCGATGTAGGCCTCCTCGATAGTGGCCGTGCCGGCCCTCGCCTTCAATTCCGCGGGCGTTCCGCTGGCAAGGACGCGCCCTCCCTCCATCATGACCAGCCAGTCGAGGTGTTCCGCCTCCTCCATGTATGCGGTTGCGATGAGAATGCTCATTCCTCCGCAAGACGTGCTCATGTCCTTGACGAGCTCCCAAAACTGCCGTCGGGACAGCGGATCGACCCCGGTTGTAGGCTCATCCATGATGAGCAGCTCAGGATCGTGGATCAGGGCGCAGCACAGGCCCAGCTTCTGCTTCATGCCTCCGGAAAGCTGTCCCGCTGGCCTGTCTGCAAAGGGCAAGAGGTTCGTCGCCTCGAGGAGGCGCTGGATGCGCTCCAGCCGCTCCGCTGAGGTAAAACCGAAGAGGCGGCCGAAAAAATCGACGTTCTCGTTTACTGAAAGGGTTGCGTAGAGATTCTGGCCCAGACCCTGGGGGATGTAGGCGATGTCGGAGCAGACTCCTCGCCGGTGAATGCCGGAGCGCATGTCGCCGCCCAGGACCGAGACCGATCCCTGCTGGATCTTCTTCTGGCCGGCGATGATGCCGAGCAGGGTGGATTTACCCACTCCGTCGGGGCCGATGAACCCGACCTGGCAGGCGCCTGGGATGTCGAGATCGATCCCGTTCAGGGCAATCTTGCTGCCATAGCGGTGCGTGAGGCCCCTGATCCGCGCGATGGTGCGGCGGTCGGCGGCGGAACTGCTCATTTGAGCCTCTCCGGCCAGTCGACTGCAGGATCCATGCGTATATACGCGACACCGGGCATGCCGGGCTTCAGACGGGGATCGTCATACTCTGACAAGCTCACGGTCACCCGGAAAACAAGCTTCTGACGCTCTTCGACAGCCTCCACCTCTTTCGGGGTGAACTGGGCCTTTTCCGAAACATAGGCCACCCTCGCCGCGAAGGACCTGTCAGGAATGGCGTCCAGAACGACCTTTGCGTCGGTGCCCAAGGGAACCATTCCCGCAAGCCGCTCTGAGAGAAAAACATTCATATAGATATCCTGAACATTCACAATGGTCAGGACCTTGCCGCCCACGGGCAGAACCTCGCCCGGCTCGGCAAGGCGGATCAGGACAGGTCCATTGATGGGACATTTCAACATGCAGTCGCTGATATCCGCCCTCAGGCGTTCGGTCTGCGCAACGGCGGATACGATCGCAGCCTCGATCTCTGCAACGGACGATTTCGCCGCCTCGTACTCCACTTTGAGTGTCTGCTGCGCCAACCGGTCGCGGTCATACTGCTGCTCGGGCATAACGCCCCGGTCATAGAGGCTTTTCGACCGCTTGAGCTCCTTGTCGGCCAACTCGAGCCTGAGCCTCGCCCCCTCTACGCGGGAGATGGCGGTCAGGCGCGCCTGTCTGAGCCGTGTCACCTCTGCCTCTGCCTGTCTGAGCTGTGCCTCGAGGGCCGTGGTGTCCATCCTGGCCACGATCCGGCCCTCTTCAATGAGGTCTCCCTCATCGGCAAGCACCTCTGCGAGCCGTCCGGGCGTTTTGGTGGCAATGTCGACCTCGGTCGCCTCCAGCCGACCGTTCCCGTATGCAATCCCTGCCGGCAGGGCGTCGCCGTCTCCCTTGAGGAATACGTGATATGCCAGCGCGCCCGCCAGAGGTACGGCGATACACGCCAGTGAAATTCTCTTCAGAAAACGTCTGTCTCTCAACATGATACCTCCTCGCACCAAAGCAGTCGGATAAATAATATCCGTCCGGTAAAAAAACAGTCTCGGGCAGCAGCAGCCGTTCCCCTGGCAGGCTCCTCGGAGTCCTGCCGGGGATCTCCGCGTGATTATCCTTCGTCCTTCCCGGTGTTCGGAGAACCCGCAGGCCGCTTTTGACTTTTCTTTTCCGGCAGGAGTCTGTTCATGACTCCGGACACGCTCCGGCAGATCTCTGCCAGATCGAGGTCCTTGCTCAGGACCTGCCGGACGATTATCCCCTCCATCATGGCGATCATGAGTGCGGCATAGATCTTCTTGTCCGGAACGACAAATTCGCCGGCACGTTCACCGTCATCGAGAAGCCCGGTCAAGATCCGGTCGTAGAGGCGATACTGTTCCAGCAGCATCTCCCGGATGGATTCATCCACAAACGAGCTTTCCCAGAACACGACCAGCGCGCTGTAGAGCTCGATGTCTTCCTGCAGAGACCGGGTCAAGTGCTCACCAATGGCAGTGATCCTGTCTCTTGCCGAGCGGATGCTCCCGATTTCGGTGAGAATCCTGTTCAGGTTCTCTTCGACAAATACCCGGAACAAATCGATGAGCACCGCCTTCTTCGATGGATAGTACCAGTAGATGCTGCCCTTGGACATGCCGTATTCGGCTGCGATCTCGTCAATCGTGGTCTGGGCATAGCCCTTGCGCTGGAAACAGCGCTTGGCCGCAGCGAGTATCTGCTGCTTTCTGATCCCGGAAGACACTCTGGGGCCTTTCACAATCCTCCCTCGTTCATAACATACTGACTAGTCAGTTTAGTTCATTTTCTCATATGGGTCAACTGGGTAATAGACAGGGCAATGATCACCAGAGAGCTAAAAAGAGCAGAAGCTCCGGGTGGATTTCCGGGCCGCGCTTTATGCCGTACGACAGGGCGAAGCAGCCTCCCGAGAGAATCATGGCTTGACATATACTGTGTTTTCAAGGTAGTATCGAAGAATGCCCATCATGAAGGAAAAGCGCGCATTCGAGAGGATCGGCCTTGACAACATCCGCGGGTCTGTGGAGCTCATGGAAATCGTGAAACCCATCTCCATCGTCAATGCCTGCGAGGAAGGCGTTTGTGTGAATGGTGCCGATTTTCCGGTAGGCTCCGTGGTTCGTCTTGCAATCGCCTCTCAGGAGGAACATCCGGATATATCCCTGTACTGCAAGGTCGTCTGGGCGTCACACAAGGAGGACCCTGAGAGGAAATCCGGCCTCTTTTTCCTGAACACGAACAAGATCCTGTTCCGGAAGGACCTGCTCTCCTTCGCCAGGCTGATCGAATCGACCCGCAAGCAGTCTGCGCTCTAACCGCCCAGGGTATTCATCAGCGTGGAGCAACCCTGGCCGGCTGCCGAAGAAGTGCCTGCGCAGAGGCCGTGGTTCAGCTTCTTCATCTTCACGCCCTCTTCGATCAGGGCTTCCAGCTCGCGGTCGGAAATGCCCTGCCTCATGGGCGTCAGGAGATCGATCTCCTCTCCCGAGAACAGGCACGGCCTGAGGTGGCCGTTCGCCGTTATCCTGATCCGATTGCATCTGCCGCAGAAGGCGTGCTCGCTCAAAGCCCCGATGAGGCCTATAGTTCCCTGCGCCCCGCGTATACGATAAACCTTCGCAGGCCCGTGATTATACTCCACCGGCTCAAGGGTCCCGAACCTCTCTTCGATCTTTTCCCGGATCTCGGGGGCACCGATGAGTTCGTATTCCCCATACCGTGTTGCGCACCCCATGGGCATGAGCTCGATAAATCTCACTTCTACCGGGGACCGTCGTGTCATTTCCGCGAAAGCTGGTATCTCATCGTCGTTGAATCCCCTGATGGCCACGACATTGATCTTGATCGGAGACAGTCCGGCATCGAACGCGCGCCGTATCCCTGCAATGACCCTCTCGAAGGCATCCACCCGGGTGATGTGAGCGAATTTCTCCCTGTCGAGAGTGTCCAGACTGATATTGAGCCTGTTCAACCCCGCCTTCTTGAGGGAGCCCGCCATCGTGTCCAACATCACGCCATTGGTGGTGAGCGACAGGTCTCTGAGCCCCTGCATCTCCCGGATGCATCGGATGAACGGCACAACTCCTTTGCGTATCAGCGGCTCGCCGCCGGTGATGCGGACCTTGTCCACACCGCGCGCAATGCAGATGCGCAGTACGCGCAGAAACTCCTCATACCGCATGATATGCTCATGGGGGATCCACTCGATCCCTGAAGAAGGCATGCAGTATCTGCACCGGAAGTTGCACCGGTCGGTTATCGATATGCGGACATAGTGAATCTGCCTGTTATATTCGTCAATGAGCGGCTTCATGTTCAAATCTCCCTGATGATCTTCTTCATGGCTGCATTTTTATACAAAATCTGAGTTCCGCCGCCTTCCATGACGATATCCATGGCCCGCCGGGCATCGACGACCCTGCACCCGGCGATGAGGGTAATCGGCGTAGCGGAAAAGGCCTTTGGAAGCATGGGCGTGGACGGCCCCATGAGAATCACGGCCCTCGCCCTGGTCTTGAGTGCGAGGATATCCCGGATACTCCCGTTGACGATGGTGGTTGCAGTCAGGATGACGATATCGGCCCGGGACATGCTCTCTTCCATGGCGTCATGCGGACGGATACGCTCATCGCGAATATCGCGGTGCTCGAAAACATCGACGGTGCATCCCCCGGCCTTCAGCATGGCGGCCACCGGCGCGATAAATCCCACCATGGTCGCCCTGTCCGACTGGCGGACCCCGACCTTATCGAACACATCCCCTTCGTACCCGCTTCCTTCCTGATTGCTTACGGCATTGACCGTTGCCAGAGCGATGGAGCGGCTCAGGAGATCGGTCTTTCGCCCGAGATCGAGGATGTCCGCAACCGTGGAGCCCTTCAACGAGCCGGCCCGGGCGAAGACCGTGCAGCTCGTCTTTTCTTCGGGCAGTATATTGGCGCACAACCCCACACCCGATCCCTCTACCTCTACCGCGATGTATCCGAGACCCAGCACCACCTGGCGTATTTTCTGCTGATGGCTGATTTTCGGCACTTCTCTGATGATTTCTTCGATCACTCGGCCAGTGTATTCTTTTTGAGTATGCTTTGTCAAATATATGTTGGCTTGTATATAAAGGTGACTGGGGAGAAAAGGCTGATCACGCCTGTGTTCCGGCCACAGGGATCCCCTCGAGCCTGAGCAGGATCTCCTTCCGGAAGAGTCCGGAGCTGAAGCCGCCCAGGGAATTATATGCCAACACCCGATGGCAAGGCACTATGATCGGGACCGGATTGCGTTTGCACGCCTGCCCGACGGCTCGCGCCAGGTGCGGGTTGCCGAGGGACCTGGCGATATCACCGTAGGTGCTCACCCTCCCGAAGGGGATATGCGAGACGGCCAGAAGTGCGCGGTCCGACACTCGACGGGGAGGATGGGAGGCCTTTTCCCGGACCCATACCGGCCGCGTTTCCTCAAAAGAGAGCGTACCGGGAAACCGGGCTTCCCGGCCCGTAAAATAGTCGCCGAGAGGGCCGAGTATCCAGTCGAGCTCGCCTGTGTGCGGAGGGCCTGGTATACTATCCCAGCTCACCTCGAAAACAGAATCCTGATTGCCGGATATCCAGAGCCTACCGCAGGGGGTGTCGATCTTCGCGATCATGTGGACGGACCTGGCTTCGGCCTGATGCCTGATTCTTGCCGCTCAATTTTTTCAACCAGTCTCTCCAGCAGGATCCTGGTCCGGCGCTGCTCATCGAGCAGGTCGCGAATCATTCCTCTCAGGTCTCCGTTCTTCTGGACATCGGCGGGAGAGGGAGACTTTGCGATCCTGGGCTTCGGAGACTTCAGAATCATGGTGATCAGGCGGGTCCAGAACCTTTCATGATCCACCTCCGCCGCACCCTGCCCCAGAAGCGTCGATGCAATGATCCGGTAGCACCGGGAGATGTCGGAGGTGGGATATCTGACCACGGCCGGGACCTGATCGGATACGGCCCTGGAGAGTTTCTCATCCTGGTATATGCTCCCCAGATATTCCACATGGGTGTCGAGAAACCGCTGGGATGCGGACGAAATCTTTTTGTAGAGGTTGTGCCCGGAGGAGCTGTTCTTCACCATGCTTGAGAACATGGAGATTCTGCCCTGATACTCGTTTTTGCGGAGCACCTTGATCATCGCATAGGCGTCCGTAAGGCTGGTGGGCTCGGGGGTTACGCCGATGATCACCTCGGGAGCGGCCATGAGAAAGGAGATGACGCCTGTGGAGATGCCGGACGCCGTGTCGACGAGCAGGTAATCCGAAGATGCGGAAATGCTGGAAACCTGCTTCACCAGAGCCTCTATCCGCTCCCTGCTCAGGTCGGCAATGTCCTGTGTGCCGGAGCAGCCCGGGATCAGATCGACCCGGTAGTCGGTCCTGATGATGATGTCGCCGATGCCGGTTTCCCCGAGGATCACGTCCTCAAGCGTCCTTTGGGGCCGTATGCCCAGAAGCACATCGATATTGGCGAGCCCGAGATCGGCGTCGAGGATGCATACCCGATGATCCATCATGGCGAGGCAGATGCCGACATTAAGCACAAAATTGCTCTTCCCTACGCCGCCTTTTCCGGATGTTACCGCAATTATCCTCGCCATTGTTCTATCCTGGTCATTTGTGCTTGCAATATACGTGCAAAGATTCCATATGAAAAATAAACGGATTTTTCAAGGTTTTTGCGCTGGATGGAAAATTATTTCCTTGACAGGAGAATTATTTATCCCTCAGCGTCTTTCAGCACCATGGATACCACTTTGCTGATTCCCGGAACATCGAAGGTCACGCCGTAGAGGATATCCGCCATTTCCATGGTGTGCCGGTTATGGGTGACGATGATGAACTGCGAGTCGCCGGCAAAGGTCCGTATCAGGCGGTTGAAACGCACCACGTTCGCATCGTCCAGGGGTGCGTCCACTTCGTCAAGGATGCAAAAGGGAGACGGCCTTACCTGGAACAGGGCGAATATGAAGCTCAACGCGCACAGCGTCTTCTCTCCTTCGGAAAGCAGGCTCATGGACTTCAGCCTCTTGAACGGCGGGCAGGCCAATATCTCCACCCCGGAATCCGAAGAATTGCCGTCCAAGAGAACGAGATCCGCATTGCCCCCTCCGAACATGGTGATGAAGAGCTCCTGGAAGTAGCGCCTTACCAGCTCGAACGTCTCGGTGAACGCCTTTACGCTCTGTCTTTCGATGTTCGTGATGACCTCCTTCAGCCGTTCGCTCGCCTGAACGATGTCCTCGTACTGGCGGTGGAGATCATCCCATCTGGCCTGGGTATGCTCGAACGCATCCAGTGATGCGAAATTGATCTGGCCCATCTTCTCGATTCTGGCCTCAAGGGCTTCCGCCTTCCGCTGAGCCTCTTCAGGAGAAAAACCCTCGGGTATTTCCGGCAGCGGCTCGCCGGAAAACCGTGACTCGAACCGCTCCGTGCTCATGGAAAGGGCGATTTCCTGCTCCTTGCATTTCAGGAAAATGTCGTTCTTTCTCTTTTCAAGAGCCGCCAGTGTGTCCCGGCACTCATCCCTGTTCTGGGAGAGAGAAGCCAGGGCATCCGCAAGCTCCTCGTGCTCGGGAGTGAGGTTCTCGATTTCCTCCTCGTAATGTGCAGACTCGCCCTGCTGCTGCCGAAGTCGTTCACGAACAGCCTCTGTTGACTCGAGCACGTGGCTGCGCGTCTTCTGAAGCTCGTCCCGCTTCTCCGTGTCCCGGGCGATCTGGCGGGCCAACCCCTGCATCTGCTCCCCCGTGCCCTCGAGTCTCTGCCGGGTTGATGCCGCTGAGACCCTAAGCTCTCCAAGCATCTGCATGTGGGCCCGAATCGCCTCCCGGGCCTTCTCGAGGCGCTGCTTCTCGGCGAGCCTCCTGCCGTCCAGATCTTTGATCTCATCCTGGATAATTTCGATCTCTCTGTCGAGGTCTTCCTTCTGCGCAAGAACAGCGGCAAGATCTCCGGAAATCTTCGCCGCCATCTCTTCCCACATTTCTATGTCTCTGCCATACGACTGCTCACGCTCTGACAACCGTTCCACATCGCGCAATGCGGCGTTTCTCTTCTCGGCAATAAGCGCCATCTCTTCCCGGAGAGATTTTTCCTCCCTCCCGGCCTCTTCCTGCTCTTTCTTCAGTTGCTGTATTTCTTGTTTGAGATGTTCATTCAGCTCTTTAGCTGCGGCGATCTCCTGCTCCATGGATTCCTTCAGGCGCAGGAGCTCTTCCTTTTCCGCCTTTGCCTTGAGTCCCTCCGCATATTTGGCCATTTCCGCCGTGGTGCGGACGACTCCTGTGGGCTCGAGCACCACGCCGTCCTGCGTGACAAAGGAACATGATCTCCATCCCTGTTTCCACAGTGAAAATGCGCAATGGATGTCTTCCACCACCCACATGTCACGGGAGAGTGCATGAACCACGTCTTCATATCCTTCGTGGGCCTCCACGAGATCCTTCAGGCATGCGATGATCCCCTTCCCCTCAGGCGTGGTCTTCGTCTCCCGCCCGTTTACATGAGGCCTTCGGGGAATGTATCCGGGGCCTGCTTCGGCGATCGGACCCAGTTTCAGAATCTCCTCGTGATCCTGGATGATCAGATAGTCCAGAGACCTGCCCAGCGATCTCCCGACGGTTTCTTCGAACCCGCTTCTCACCCTTAGCGCATCCGCGACCCGCCTCGTGCCGTTGCTGTGGGAAAGGGACTCCGGCGGCGGTATGGTGCCCGAGCGGATGATCCGATCGAGCATGGATTCCTTGGCCAGGAGCTGGGCATAGGATTTTTCCAGGGAAGCCGCCATGTGCGCTGCTTTTTCAGCCTCTGCCTGAAGATCGTGAAGCTTCTCTCCAAGAGCTTGGAGGGCGGCGTCGACGGCTTCCGCCCGGGATATTTTCCGGGCATGCTCATCTTCGAGGCCGTCAAGTCCGGCTGCCAGCGCCTCTCTGTCGGCCTTGAGCCCGGACAGGTCGGCCCTGCGTTTTTTTGCGTTGGACATGGCCTCGTGATGCCTTGTTTCCAGAGACGAGATCCGTTGCTGAACCGCTCTGGAATGGCCGATGGCATCGAAGAGCCTTGTCCGCTTCTGGTTGTATTCTCCTTCGACGGCCCCGTGGTCCTTTTCTATCGTCTCGAGGTTGCCCTGCAGGGATTCCATCTCCTCTTCGAGACGGGTGATGTCCCGGGCGATTCTTTCCAGTTCGCGGCTGTCCTGTTCGCTCTTTCCGAGAAGCTCCGCGGTTTCGCGGTTCATCTGCTCGATGCGGTTGTGGAGCATGTCGAGGGTGGAAGAGATGTCCTGCTCTCTCCTGGTATTTGCCTCGATCTCGCCTTGAGAGAGCAGCTCTCGGGAGCGCGAATCGTTCAACCCACGCCGTGCTTCGTCCATCTTCCGGCGGACGACCGAAAGCTTGGCGCTGGTCGCCTCGACCACCCGGGAATACTCCTGAAGCTGTCTTTCGAAGGCCTCTCTCTGCTGCTGGAGCGCCGCTGCTTCTCCATCGAGCTTCTCTTTCCTGTCCATGATTTTTCTGATCTCGGACGCCCAGAGCAGCCTGGTGAGCTCGTTGATCTCCGAACGCAATGCCTGATATCTTCGCGCCTTGTTCGCCTGTGATTTCAGCTCGTCTTTCTGCCTGGATACCTCCGTCAGCAGGTCTCTCACCCTTTCGAGGTTCGCTGCAGCCGCTTCCAGACGCTTGATGGCATCGGCTCTCTTGAAGCGGAATTTCCCCACTTCGGCGGCCTCTTCGATAAGATAGCGGATATCCTCGGGCCGCGACTGGATGATGTCCTTGACCTTGCCCTGCTCGACGATTGCATAGCCGTTCCGGTCGAGCCCGGTGTCCAGAAAGAGATCGGTGATGTCTTTCAGTCTGCACCTCACACCGTTGAGAGAATAGATGCTCTCTCCGGTGCGGTAAAGTCTCCGGGCGATGGACACTTCGTCGAAGCCGTCAAGGGTCTTGGGGAAGTAGCCGTTATCCCGAACGAACTCCAGGATCACCTCGGCCATGGACCCCGGCGGCGTGTCCTGGGTGCCGGAAAAGATGACCTCGCTCATGGACGCCGCCCTGAGCGAACGGTTTGACTGTTCTCCCAGCGCCCACCGGACGGCGTCGATGATATTGCTTTTCCCGCATCCATTGGGACCCGCTATGCAGGTCACTCCATCGGCGATGGGCAGCGATGTTTTTTTGGCGATGGACTTGAAGCCCCTGATTTCAACTCTCTTCAATTTCACAACTTTTTTGTATCAGAGCTTGGTGGTGATCGCAAGCACGGTTCTCTTCCCGCATGCTCGCGACCGCGCCCTTCCTTCACGTGAAATATGGATGATCGATATGTCCCCGGTGTGATGCACGGACAGCACGGTCGGGTATTGTTCGACACGGAGCTGTGGGAGCCGCCCGCAGTCATTGACAGCCGGCTGCGGATCTTGTCTGCACATGCCCTCATGAACTCCTCTGGGATCGAAGGAGAAAAATCCTTGCAATATCTTTCGGAAAACGGCAAAAGAGGAAGGAATATTTCCCAAGGGTGTGCCGGGAGGGAATCATGTATGATGTGAACAATCCCCTTGCGTTCGTCGGACAACTGCTCCACGTGGGACTCACCGTCTATCTGTGGATCATCATCATCGGCGCCCTGATATCCTGGGTTAACCCTGATCCCTATAACCCTGTCGTCCGCTTTCTCCGGCGGGCCACCGACCCGCTTTTCATCTGGCTCAGGCGCCATGTTCCCCTCATTTTCGGAGGAATCGACTTCTCACCCATCATTGCCATCGCGTTCATCATCTTTCTCGATGTCTCCCTCGTGCCCATCCTGAGAGAGCAGGGCAACATCCTCGCGAATATTCTCATCGGGCTCGGACAGTCTCTTTCCATGCTCCTGAACTTCTACCTCATCGTCGTGATCGTAGCCGCTGTCATCAGCTTCGTGAATCCGAGCCCCTATAACCCCATCGTCCGCATTCTTTCAGCGCTCACGTATCCCGTGTTCTCCTGGTTCCGCAGGCGGCTGCCGCTGAGTTTCGGAGGTATCGATTTCACTCCGGTTCTGGTCATCGCCCTGATATTCCTTGTCAATACATACGGCGCACATACCCTCATACGGATGGGGTTGAACTTAAAATTGAAAGGGGGATTCTGATGCAGCTGACACCGGAAATGATTCGGGAGCAGCGCTTCCGGACGAGGTTCTCGGGGTTCGACAAGGAGGAGGTCGCTGGTTTTCTGGTGGGAATCGCCGAGGACATGGACGAGTTACTGGAGGAGAACAATCTGCTGAGAAGCGAGCTGGGCTCTCTTAAGGAGAAGCAGAAAGATCTCGAAGACATCTTCCTCTCCGCGAAGCAGTTCTCGGACGAAAAGAAACGGCTGGCCGAACAGGAGGCGCAGCTGAAGACAGCGGAAGCCCAGAGGAAGGCATCGGCGATCCTTTCAGAGGCCAATGAGAAGATCGAGGCCGCCGACCACAGGGCGCGGGAGATCGAGGAGCAGGCACATGCGAAGGCTCGCGAGATTCTCAAGGAGGCCCAGCAGATAAAGGCCTCACTCGAAAAAGAGCTCGCCGAGCTCAAGGCCAAGAGGGCGAATCTCTTCACAGAGCTCAAATCTGTCCTCGATTCCTACCAGAACTGGATCCGGGAGATGGGGAATGTGGATCCGGCCGGAAGGTGACGGCACGCTCCTCGTGTGCAGAATCCACCCCAACGCCAGGAAAGACTCGATCGACGGCCCTCGGCAAGACGCGCTGTCCATCCACCTGAACGCCCCTGCGGTGGAGGGAAAGGCCAATAAAGCACTGGTGCAACTTCTCGCCAAGAAGATGCGCATCGCGAAGTCGAAAATCGCCATCAGGACCGGGGAAAAGGGTAAAACAAAGGTCCTTGCCGTCAGCGGGCTTGCTCCCCGGGAAGTGGCGGAGAGCCTGGGGCTCAGTCTACCACCTTCACGCCGCGATACCCCAGCTGAATGAGCTCCTCGGCTATGGCCGCGGTATCCCCGCCGGAGATCCGGAAGTGGTGGGCGTCTTCATCACCGCTGATGGTCATCCCCGCGCTGATGATATACCCGCCGTTGCGCTCGATGACAGACACCACCTCATCGAACGATCCGTGGACGTTCTTGAGAATCACGTCGATCCGGGAGCCCGACTTGAGCACTCCCATGATCTCGATAAAGGCCTTCAGGATGTCCTTGATGGTGATGATCCCAACGATCTTTCCTTCCTCCACTACCGGCAGGCACCCGATATTCTTTTCGTAGATGATTCCCGCCGCTTTTTCCAGCGGGGTATCCCGGGTAATGGTATACGGATTCTGGAGCATGACGTCGCTGACTTTCAGAGTTTCCAACATGGAGGCGAGGATAGCCTGCTTGAGGTCTCCGGAGGTGACCAGGCCGATAAAGAGGCCGCTCTCCACCACCGGGAGGTGGCGCACGGAGTACTTTTTCATGACCGTCAGCGCGTCTCTGATTCCCGCTTCTTTCCCTATGGTGACGATGTCGGTGACCATCCATGATTCGACGTTCATGTCATTTGTATATCAGATTTAGTGCAAAATAGGAACCGTGAACACATGCACTGCGGCCCGGGAAAAGGGTTTCCCCGGCGATCTGTGTCTTAACCGAAGAATCTGCGCAGGTATTCGATCGCCTCGCTTCGAGTCCGTATCGATCCCCGGGCCCGCGCTTCTTCGACAGCCTGCAACCATCTCCCCACCTCGGGCCCGGAAGCAACGCCGAAGAGCGTGATGACATCGCTTCCGGACACCAGCGGGTCTTCCTTGTACGCCCGGTAGACCGTGCGATAGTACTCCCATATTCGAGCGGCGGTCTGTCTGGGCAGTGCTTCATGCGTCTGCACTCGAGACAGAGACAGGAGCAGGGCCTCGGGAACATACTCACCGGCGTCCTCGCAGAATCGATGGATATCGACCGGTGAAGGATCCCCTTTCAAAAGCATCTCTTCCGTTCGTCCGTGGCTGCCCAGGAGGTCCCTGACCATTCCGACGGATCGGGAAGAGAAATGGAGTGAGGAACAGAAAGCGGCAGCTCTGTCCCGGGGCGAGTCACGGTAAGAGGGATCTTTTCCTCCCCGATTCAGACGAAGCTCATTTTCCAGGTTTTCCAGCCCCAGCAGGAAGCCGGCCAGTCTCAAAAGAACGGATCGCTTCACCCCCGCCTGGGTTTCCTGATCAAGCCGGACGGAGCAGCCGGGCATCAAGGCGTCACAGGCGTATATGATCCCGTCCAGCTCCTGGCATGCGGGGATGACCGTCAGAAAGAGGGCATTCGCGAGATCCTGAGGGGGGCCATGTTCTGAAGAGAAATAGGGAGCGAACAGAACAGGCACCAACATCTTCCAGGTGAGGAGCCGGAAGAACTTGGACCCGTGCATGGAGCCCAGCGCCTGAACGAACTCCTGCATGATGCGTTCTGAGGAGACGTTCTTGATCCTCGAAGCGTTCCTTTTGATCATCTGACAGGACCCTGCATCCATGGCGAAGTCCAGCGTGACCGAGAACCTGATGGCCCGCAACCCCCGCAAAGGATCGTCAATCAGATTTTCCTCGGAGATGAGTCTGATTATTCCTCGGGACAGATCTTTCGCGCCTGAAAGAGGGTCGATGAGAAGCCGGCGGGAAACATCGTATGCCATGGCATTGATCGTGAGATCACGCGACCTGAGATCTTCTTCGATGTCCGCCCCCTTTGGCCTGGATATGTCGATGCTCACACCCTCTGGCTTCAGGACAACCCTCATGACCCCCCGCTTTTCATCCATCCAGAAGGGTCTGGATTTCAGCCTCTCGGCGATGCCCCGGGCGAGATCCTCTACCGGATCGAAGGTGACGAGATCGAGATCCGTCGGGACCCTGCCGAGCAGCATATCCCGGATACAACCGCCCACAAGGTAGGTCCGGCCGGGGAGGATGTCTTCTATCCTCTCGATAATATCATTATCTGATACGATTCTCGACAGATCGTGCATGAGCCTCCAGTCCTTCCGCCCGTGCGATCTGAACTGCAAGCGTGCCCAGCTCCCTGACGGCAGGCTCAGTTGCATAGATGATCGATGATCTCTTGACAAAGTCGTACACGCCGAGAGGAGAGGAAAATCTTGCCGTCGACCCGGTGGGAAGGGTGTGGTTCGGCCCGGCGATATAGTCTCCGATAGCCTCCGGGGTATGGTACCCGAGGAATACGGCCCCGGCGTTCCTGACCTTGCCCAGATGCTCGAACGCGTTTTCCACCATGAGCTCAAGATGCTCGGGCGCCACCGTATTTGCAACGGCAAGGGCCTCTTCGAGATCCCTGGTGATGATGCACAGGCTGTGCTCGTTCAATGATCGCTCGAGCACGTCTCTTCTGGGCAGTGTCTGCGCATAGGCGGCGACCTTCGCGGTGACGTCACGGGCCAGGCTCTCATGGGGCGTCACCAAGATCGCCGATGCCGTGGGATCGTGCTCGGCCTGGGAGAGGAGATCCATGGCGACGATGTCCGGATCCGCTCCCGAGTCGGCGATGACGAGTATCTCCGAAGGCCCGGCAAAGGCGTCGATCCCCACCCGGTCTTGCACCAGCCGCTTGGCGTGGGCGACATAGATGTTTCCGGGGCCGACTATCTTGTCGACCTTCGGCACCGTAGCGGTCCCGAAGGTGAGCGCCGCTACGGCCTGGGCGCCGCCGATGCGGAAGATCCGGTCAACGCCTGCGATATGAGCGGCGGCAAGAAGGGCGTCGCTCACCATGCCTCCCGGCGTTGGCGACGCTACGACAATTTCACCGACTCCCGCGATCTTCGCGGGGATGACGTTCATCAGAAGCGTCGACGGAAAGGCATTCCTTCCGCCGGGCACGTACACCCCGACACAGCTCAAGGGAGTCACCATCTGTCCGAGAATCATTCCGCTGTCTTCGGGAGCAATCCAGGACCGTTCCTTCTGCCGGGAGTGGAACGCCTCGATCCGGGATGCGGCCGCGGCCAGCGCCGAGCGGAGATCTGCATCGACCCTGGAGGCCGACTGTTCGATCATTTCCCGGGAGATGACAAATCCCTCTGCAATGGGATCGAAGCCGTCGAAGCGCCCCGTATACTCCGCCAGCGCGGCGTCGCCGCGCACCCGGACGTCCCGGATGATCATGCGAACGGTTTCATCCACTTCTTCAGGGATGGCCGTCATCCGGTCCAGAATTTTTCCCAGGGCATCGCGCCATTCCGGCCTACCGGTCGAGAGTATCTCCATCACAGCCCCCCCTTCTCCCTCGTCACCTGGGCTCCGAGCTTCGCCAGCTTCTTGTCCAGGCCCTCGTATCCCCGGTCCAGGTGGTAGATCCTCCGGATCTCTGTATATCCGTTGGCGTTGAGCGCGGCGATCACCAGGCTCGCTGAGGCCCTCAGGTCTGTGGCCATGACGGAAGCGCCCTGGAACCGGCTGACTCCTTGCACGATCACCGTGTTGCCGGCCTCCTGGAGATCGGCGCCCATGCGCACCAGCTCCGGAACGTGCATGAATCGGTTCTCGAAGATATTTTCGGTTATGCGGGAGACTCCTTTTGCCACGCACGCAAGCGCCATGATCTGCGCCTGCATGTCAGTAGGAAACCCGGGATAGGGAACTGTCTCCACCTGGACGGGCTGCAGGTCTCCGGTGCCGTCCACTACGAGACCTCCATCCGGGAGCTCTTGGATGGAAACCCCCATCTCGACGAGCTTCTCTATGACCGCCACCATGTGGTCTGTCCGATGCCCTCTCAAGGTGACCCGCCCTTTGGTGATGGCGCCTGCAACCAGCAGGGTGCCGGCCTCTATCCGGTCCGGAATAATGCGGTAGTTCACCCCGTGAAGGGACTTCACGCCCTCTATGGTTACCGTGCTCTCCCCGGCTCCCTGGATGCGCGCCCCCATGGCGTTGAGGGCATTGGCGAGATCCACCACCTCGGGCTCCTTCGCCGCGCCCTGAATGACCGTCACGCCGTCTGCAAGCGCGGCCGCCATGAGAATGTTCTCGGTACCGCCCACCGTGGTGTTGTCGAACACGATTGTGGCGCCTTTAAGACGGCCGTTCACCCCGGCCATGACATATCCATGAGAGAGATTGATCTCCGCTCCCATTTTCGCCAGGGCCTTGAGGTGCATGTCGATGGGCCTGACTCCGATGGCGCATCCGCCCGGGAGAGACACCTTCGCCCGGCCGAACTTCGCGAGCAGCGGCCCGAGCACCAGGATGGATGCCCTCATGCTCTTGACAAGGTCGTACGGGGCTTCGAATGCATCGATACCCGCCGGATCGATGTCGATGGCGTCCTCGCCGGTTCTGATGACATTCATTCCCAGGGTGGAGAGTACCTTCTCCATGGTGCTGATATCCTGCAATCTGGGCACGTTGGTATAGGAGCATGGCCCGTCGGCAAGAATGGAAGAGCACATGATCGGCAGAGAGGCATTCTTCGACCCGGATATTGCCACATCCCCTCTCAGTGGCTTTCCTCCGCTGATGATAAATTTATCCATGCGCCTTCTCCACAACGACAGCCCGGTCGAAGCCGGCTAGGTCTTTGACCCACTGGATCATTTTCAAGCCCCTGTTCCTCTGTATTATCCGCTCCACCTCAAGCCGCTGACCATACCCTGTTTCCATGACGAGTTTCCCTCCCGGCACCAGATAGTTCCCAACATAGGCCAGGATCTTTCTTATTACATCAAGACCGTCATTTCCAGCAAAAAGGGCACCCGGCGGCTCGTAGCGAACGACCTCCTCCTGGAGCCCATCCGCCTCGGTTGCAGCGATATAGGGAGGATTCACAACGATGGTTGGATACTGCCGGGAGAGGGCATCGAACAGATCCCCCTGAAAGAGACGGAGCCTGTCGGAGACGTCGTGCAGCCGGGCATTCTCCCGGGCAACATTCAGGGCTCTCTTGCTGACGTCGTTCCCCAGGCCTTCGAGGTCCGGCCTGCTCAGGAGGATCGAGATGATCACCGCCCCCGAGCCTGCGCCCATCTCGAAGACGGTGCTTCCCTGAGGCGCCAGCTCGGAGGCCTTTTCCACCAGGATCTCGGTCTCGCTGCGGGGAATGAGCACGTCGCGGTTCACGAGAAAGGTATGGGAAAAGAACTCCTTGCGTCCGAGAATATACGCGACAGGCTCTCTGTGTGAGCGCCTTTTGAGAAGGACCCGATATCCGGCCAGCTCGTCGGCCGAAAGGGGTTTGTCCATATCGAGGTAGAGCTCGATACGCTCCTTGCCCAATGCATGGGACAGGAGAAGCTCAGCGTCAAGTCGTGGACTGTCGACGCCCTTGTCCTGAAGATACCCCTTTGCCCAGGCAAGAACCGACCGGATGGTCCATATCACGAATCAACTCCCGGTGTGCTTGAGGGCCTCTGCCTGGTAGTGGGCGGTGAGCTCGTCAACGAGCTCGTCGATATTTCCTTCCAGGATCTGGGGAAGCTTGTGGAGGGTCAGGTTGATCCGGTGGTCGGTCACCCGCCCCTGGGGGTAATTGTAGGTGCGGATGCGCTCGCTCCTGTCTCCGGTGCCCACCTGCAGCCGCCTCTGGGAGGCGATCTCCTCTTCCTGATCCTCCTGATACTTTTGGAGAAGTCTTGATCTGAGCACTCGCATGGCCTTTGCCTTGTTCTTGTGCTGGGACTTCTCGTCCTGGCAAGAGACCACGATGCCGGTGGGGATATGCGTAATGCGCACAGCGGATTCGGTTTTGTTCACATGCTGGCCGCCCGCACCTGACGACCGGTAGGTGTCGATGCGCAGGTCCTGGGGATCGATCTGGACGTCGACCTCCTCGGCCTCTGGCAGAACCGCCACGGTCACCGCCGAGGTGTGGATCCTGCCGCTCGCCTCGGTCACCGGAACCCGCTGAACCCGATGAACCCCGCTCTCGAACTTGAGGCGGGAGTAGGCTCCCCGGCCGCTGATCCCGGCGACGACCTCCTTGATCCCTCCGATTCCGGTTTCATTGATGCTCAGGAGCTCGACTCTCCAGCCCCTCTCTTCCGCATACCGTGTATACATTCTGAAGAGATCGGCGGCGAACAGCCCCGCCTCCTCTCCTCCGGTGCCGGCCCGGATCTCCAGGATGACATCCTTCTCGTCGTTGGGGTCCTTCGGGGTCATGAGAAGCTTTAAGGTGTGCTCGAGCTCGTGCTTCT
>DCDF01000060.1 GCA_002316295.1 Syntrophaceae bacterium UBA1062
CGGGCCGCCCGCGCATATCCTCTCATCGACGGAGGCGCCCTGTACGGCAAGATATGCTCCGGGCGTCCCGAGCGCGGAATCCATGTCACTTCTTCTCATGAAATGCCTTTACCAACGCTCGCGCGCGGGCCAGCTGTTCTTTCGTCATGGTCCCGGCGAGAGCGTTTCTGGCCTGAACGGCCTTCCCGACACCCTGCTCGGCCGCAAGGGACAGCCACATGTATGCCTGGACGCTGTCCCGGGGGACCCCGTCTCCTTCCTTGTGCATGATCCCCAGGCTGTACTGTGCGGAACCCTCCCCCTGCTCGGCGGCCATCCTAAACCATCTGGCCGCCTCGGCAAACCACTGAGGCACGCCTTTTCCCTGGATATACAGAACCCCCAGGTTGTACTGAGCGTCCGCGTTGCCTCTCCCGGCCGCCCTGCGGAACCACTCGACCGCTGTTTCATAATCGCGGGGCACTCCTTTTCCGCCTGCATACATGGTTCCGAGGCTCGTCTGCGCGTCGGTGTCGCCCTGCTCGGCTGCCATCCTGAACCACCTCAACGCCTCCCGGTAATCCTGCGGGACCCCCCTGCCTCTCATGTAGAGTTTCCCCAAGCTGCACTGGGCAGGAGCATGCCCCTGTTCGGCCGCCATCCGGTACCAGGACGCGGACTTCGCGAAGTCCTGGGAAACTCTCCGGCCCTGGGCGTACATGCACCCGAGGGTATAGCGGGCTTCTACATCGCCCTGCTCGGCTAGCAGGATCAACCGGCTGTCGGGGCTCGGGCCTTCCGGAACACTCACCGCCTTCTTGCCCGCACAGGACGGGATGCAGAGCAGAAGGGCCGTCAGAAAGGGTAGAAATCGCCTGCAGCCACCCATAGGATGATCCTCTGTGAAGAAAACCTACAGTAAACGCCTGAAAATGTCATCATGCAAGACACCTCGACACCAGCGGATGACGGGAACTGCGCAGAGCATAGGCCGCCGTGGACGGTCGATCAGAATCGGAAGAACACCCCGAAGTTGAACACGAACTGTGCGAATATGTCCGATGACACGACGACCGACAGGCCGCCTGGATCACTGAAGATAACAGAATCTCCTCCGTCGTCGTCTATCAGGGTGGCGAACCCTCTCCCCTCGAGACGGAGCCCGAAACGCTCGGTGATGTACGCCTTGGCTCCTCCGCCGAGCCCGAGGGAAAATCGTGTCCGGGAGCTGAGCCCGGAGGGCTCGGGATCGAAGTGGGTCACGCCCAGGGTGCCGACGATGAAGGGCCGGAGCTCCCCTTCATCGCGCCAGGTATACGTACCCCCGATCTGGATATAGTGGACATCGATGTCAAACAGCACCTCATCGGTCGGGATGCCGCCGCCCGCCTCGAGCTCGGTGGCCTGACGGCTGTAGTAGAACTCCACCTGTCTGCCCTGATCCAGGGGGAAATCTATGGCCGCGCCCAGGCTGATGCCCTCCTCCAGGTCCAGATCGGTACCCGTGTAGCCTTCCTCGAACGATCCCCCGAAGGTGTAGCCCACCAGGGGCGTGACCTCCAGTTCCACCGCTCGGCAGAGCCGGCAGGGAACCGCTGTGAGGACGAGCATCAGAAAGACCGTCACCCCGTGTTTCATGATCGCGCCTCCCCATCGCCACTGTAATTCTTATTGTCCTATATTCGGGCAAGAATCAAGTGCCCGGCTCGCGCCGGGAGGTAAGAACACACCGGGCGCACTGACCCTGGCGCAGGGGAGGAAGCCGTGCTCTTCCCTGCGTCTGATGCGCACGTCCGCCTCGGGACCGCTCCCCCGATCAGTCGACCCTGATGGATGAGAGAATATCGCCGAACTCCTTATCGCAGCGGTACTCGCCTTCCACCGGACCCGACATGACCACGAAGAACATGGAGCTGTCTGTGAAGATGGCATAGCATCGAGAGAGACAGTCCATCTCCCGGCCGTCCTGGTCGTTCACGGTATGCGTCGACTTTATGATGTTCGCAGGCTTCTTCGATATGAGGCCGTCCGATGTCGCTTCCACCAGGCAGTAATCCTTCAGCACGACCTGGAGCTGGAAGAGCTGCATGCCGAGAATGGTCGATCTGTCCAGGGCGCTCGTGCCGTTTGCCGTGCGATACATGACCTGTACGGTGGGGACCGCCATGTTGTAGATCCCGTGATCGTAGTGGAAGTAAACAAAGGGAAGCCGGGCATACCGTACCCGGTCGTCGAGCTCCCTGTGAAATGGATCGGCCTTGTCTTTCATGTTCAGCACCCAGGATAAGGGCATGAACACCCATTCTTCCGGTTTTTCGATCGAAAAGCCCAGTTCCATGTTTCTGTAGATATTTTTGTCTTTCACTGTTCATCCAGCAGCTCAAGGGGACTGATGATCAGTTTCCCTGCAATACACCCTCTCCGGCCTTGTTTTACGCGGGCCGCAAGGATTCCTCGAGCCGTTGATTCTGAACTCGGGGTGCATATTTAAAGTATAGTACAGGAAGACGGACAAACCAAATCCCCGCTGGACGCGCGGGTCTGCCGGCGGAGATTCGAACTTTTCGAGAAAACAGGAGCTTGAACGGGTTCGATCCCTCTTTTTGCTCTCCCAAAGGGCGGTCCTTATGACAGGCTGCCGGCATTCATATGCCTGACCGGTAAAGATGAAAGAAGCAAAAATCAGGGATGCGGACTATAGACAAGAAGAGGAGAGCCATATGGCTACAGGCAGAAAAGCACGAGTCGCGGTAAACGGTTATGGAGTGATCGGCAAACGGGTGGCGGACGCGGTTGCCCTTCAGGATGACATGGAGCTGGTGGGGGTGGCGGATGTATCGACCGACTACCGCATCCGGGTCGCCGTCGAGAGAGGGTATCCGGTCTATGCTTCCGTCCCCGAGAAACGCCCCGGAATGGAAGACGCGAACATCCCGGTTCAAGGGGATATCGACGACCTTCTCAAGGATGCGGAAATCGTCGTAGACTGCACGCCCAAAGGGATCGGCGCGAAGAACAGGGACAGGTATAAGGAGGCCGGAGTCAAGGCCATTTTCCAGGGCGGAGAAAAACACAACCTCGCCGGGTATTCCTTCGTGGCGCAGGTGAACTACGAGGGAGCATTCAAGAGGGACTTCACCCGGGTGGTCTCCTGTAATACCACCGCCCTGTGCAGGATCTGTCATGCACTGCTGAGAAAGGGATGGGTCGACCGTGTCCGGGCGGTGCTTCTGCGCCGGAGCACTGATCCCTGGGAGTCACACGACACCGGTATGATCAACACCGCGATCCCTGAGACAAAAGTGCCGAGCCACCAGGGACCCGACGCAAAGACCGTGATCCCTGACCTCGATATCACCACCATGGCGGGCGCGGGGCCGTACAATCTCAGCCATCTCCACTATGCCATGGTGGAAACCACCAGAAGGGTCGGCATGGACGAGCTCCTGTACGCCCTCTGGGAAGAGCCGAGAATCGCTTTTGTCAATGCGGGCAACGGCCTGGTGGCCCTGAACTCGGTCATCGAGCTCATGCGGGACTTGAAGAGACCGCGCAGCGACATGTGGGAGGTGGCGGTATGGGAAGACGCCCTGTCCACGGATGAGCGCGAGGTGTATATGACCTTCCAAGTTCACAATGAGGCCATCGTGGTACCGGAGAGCGTGGATGCAGTGAGGTCGCTCACCGGGCTCGAAAAAGACTGGAGGGTTTCTGTCGAGAAGACGAACGAGTCCCTGGGCATACTCAAGAGCTTCCTGCCCAAAACGATCCCGGAGGAAGCAGTGTACACGGAGAGAGGCAAGAGGCTCAGCAGATCGGAACGGGAGCACCAGCGGGAGGGCTTCAAGGGCGCCGAGGAGCCGACCGGGTCGGTGTTCTCCAAAGAGCAGAGAGACTACTGGCTCGGGAAATAAGCCATGTCGCCTTTCCCGCCCGCCGAGTCGCCCCGGGAGAGACGGCTCGGCGCTGCTGTCCTGCCTGCGATCGAACGCGCCGTTTCCTCTCCATCATGCGTGTGCTGCTGATAGCCTCAAACACGGAGTCGTTTCCCGAGCCGGTGTTTCCCATCGGGGCGGTCTATGTAGCCGGCGCCCTCCAGAGACAGAGCGCCCGGGTCATGATCACGGACCTGGGGACACTCCGGTCCGTCCGGCAGTTGAAAAAGGACATCGAGGCTTTTCGTCCCGACTGCATCGGCGTCTCCTTGAGGAATATCGACAATGCCGCATATCCTGCAGTACGCTATTACGTACCTTCCTATGTCCGCCTGATCAAGTCCATACGTTCCTTTTGCAGTGTACCGGTCATTCTTGGGGGGCCCGCGTTCTCACTCTTTCCCGAAGAAATCGCCGCCTGTCTGGGGGCGGATGCAGGGGTAAAGGGCGAGAGCGAAAAGGCGGTGCAGGCATTCCGGGAGCCCGGGATGGGAAAGATCGTGGCAGGCGGGCTCTCGGGTCTTGAGGACACGGCCTTTCCTAAAAATATCCATGAGGTCTTCCCGGCGTTCAGAAGGTACCGGACCATCGGGGTTCAGACCGCAAGAGGGTGCACGGGGGGCTGTATCTACTGCACATATCCCCGCCTCGAAGGAAATTGGATAAGATCAAGGGATCCGGAGATCGTGGCCTCAGAGATTCAGCGGCTTTTCCGGGACTTCGGCAAGCGTGATTTCTTTATCGTGGACTCGCTCTTCAATGCGGATGAGAATCACATGGTGAGGGTTCTGGAAAGCATCGCAGCGCTGAACCTTCCCATACGCTTTTCCTGCTATCTCAGGCCCAAGGTATCAGACCCCGGTATCTTCGCACTCATGAAGAGCTCCGGGTGCGTGGCCGTTGATTTCGGGACGGACACAGGCTCGCCTTCCATGCTCGCATCCCTGCGCAAGCCTTTTTCCCGGGAGGACATCAGGGCGGCGTCCCTGGCGTGCAGAGAGGCCGGCATGGATTTCTGCCACTCGCTCATCCTCGGAGGGCCTTTGGAGACGCCTGAGACCCTCAAAGAAACGGTCAGGCTCATGGACGAGCTCTCCCCCTCGGCGATCGTTGCCATGACAGGCATCCGCATCTATCCAGGCACAGGGATAGAGCGCATGGCAAGGGATGAGGGCATCCTCGCCCAAGGAGACACCCTCCTCGATCCGAGGTTCTATTTCCCGTCCATGGGACCTCATGCCCTGCTGAAATGCGCATACGAGGCAGTCGGTAGTAGGAGGAGCTGGTTTTTCCCTGGAAAGAGGGACTGGGGCGCTGCTTTGGGATTCAGAACCGTCCGCTTCCTGTACCGCAGAAGGCCGCTCTGGCGGGTTCTCGGAGAATAAGGCCCGCCTTCATGCAGGGCCGACATCGGGTGCGTAAGCCAGCTCACCTGCGATCAGAGCTGCCTTCCCTCATAAGATCTGGGAAACTGATTTCAGGTCATTACTTATATTCACAAGCAGCCTTCGATAGAGAGGAGAAATGGAATGATCGAGGTGAAGCGGGTGGCGGACAGCGGCATGATGAAGGAATTCATCATGCTGCCCTGGAAAGCGAAGATCTACGAGCACGATCCCGCATGGGTCCCCCCTCTGATCTCTGTCCAGAAGGAGATGTTCGACAGGAGGAAAGGCTATTTCTTCGAGATCGGCGAGGCGGAATTCTTTCTCGCATACAGAGAGGGCGTCCCCGTGGGGCGCATCACGGCCCATGTCAACCGGCTTTATGAAGAAAAATACGACCGCGAAACCGGGTTCTTCGGATTCTTCGAATCCATCAACGACGACGGCGTGGCGCAATCTCTCTTCCATGCGGCCTCTTCATGGCTGGAGCAGAGAGGGAAAAAGATCATGAACGGCCCCCAGAGCTTCTCCATCTACGACTCCGTCGGCTTCGAGGTGGAAGGTGCCGATAAGATGCCGACCGTGGGGCTCTACCACTTCGCCCCTTATTACAAAGATCTGGCGGAAACGTGCGGCTTCATCAAATGCATCGACTGGCACTGTTTCCTGGTGGAGAGGATACATTATGACAGACATGCGCCCTACCTCAATGAGGTGAAAAACTCCCTTCTGAACAGCACGGATGTACAGTTCAAGACCCTCGAAATGAAGGACATCATGAAGAGAGCCAGGGAGGTGCAGCATATCTTCAATACCGCCTGGGAAGGGAACTGGGGCCATCTTCCCCTGACGGACAAGCAGATGGAGATGATCTTCCGGCAGCTCCGAGCGCTCGTCATCCCTGATTTCGCCATCTTTGCAGAGAAAGGGGAAAAGACCGTGGGGTTCATCATCTCGGTTCCGGATGTTAACCCCTGCCTGAGGATTCTCAACGGAAGGCGGTATCCCTGGCGAATGCTTCGCTTCCTGCGCGCGATGAAGAACACGAAACGGGTCAGGTCCATCATTATGGGTGTGCTCCCTGAGTACCGCGGCCAACACATCGATGACATCTTCTATCTGAAATCCATCGAGGTAGGCCTTCGGCTCGACATCTGGGAGTCCGACTGCTCCATGATCGCCGAAACCAACCTTAGGATGTTGAGGGCACTGAAGCCTCTCACCTCGGATCCGTACAAGACCTACCGCATCTTCCAAAGGCCGATCGACGCAGCCTGAAACGGTATCCGTCCACCCGGCCGGAGTATCCCGGCGCTTAACGGCGTCATGAATTCCCCTTCAGGATAAGCCGCGCTGCAATACCCGGAGCGAATCGGTACACCAGGCAGCCGAGGGCCGCCCCTGCCATGAGATCCACGACATAGTGATACCGCAGGTAGACCGAGGAGAAAACGATGGTCGCGGACCAGATGCAGGCAGCGGGAAAGAAGCGCGGTGCATATCTGCCGGCAAGCAGCGCGCTCAGAAGCGAGATCGCGGTATGCCCGCTCGGGCAGCAGTCTCTCATCAGCCCCTCCACCTGATCGAGCGTGCTGCGGAGAGCATCGAACAGGAACATTCCGCTTAAAGGGACTGTCTGCACGTGATCCAGGGTGAAACGCGGCCCGATTGCCGGAGTAAGGTAGTATCCGAGGTAAGAGAGATAGAAGCCTGCGAGAATGCTCGAAGCTGCGATGTGAAACCCGGTCCGGTCGCCTTGTTTGAAATAGATGATCACACACAGAACCAAGGGAAGGAAGTAGAAGCTTGTATACCCGAGCTGCAGGAATTCCGAGAGAGCCGGGCAGGTGATTCTTTCCATGAGCAGAGTAGGGTCCCTGCCCAGAAAGAACAGGCGGTCGATGCCGATGAGCAGTGTATCCAGATCAAGTGGATTGATGAGAGGCACGAGCCTGCGGTTTTCCAGAAAGATGACGAAGAGGAAGATCGGCACATACCAATCTCTGAAGAACTGCATCCATGTACGGCCGACATGCCGGTGAAAGCTCGCGACCCCGAAGATGACCAAGATGATGAGAATGTTCAGGCCGAAGATATCCCAGGCGAGCCTGATCTTCAGAGATGCCAGAACGAGAAGGTTGAGCGCCGCAGCGGATGCGATGGTGATGCGCTCCTCGAGGATCAGAGTGGAGCACAGGCGTTGAATGAATCGTCCCGGTTTCAATCTGAGATATTTCATGACTCGCATCCCATCCATAATCGGCACGCACGGTGCCGGCCAGAGCCACGATGCACGGAGGTCCGTATGGGTTCACGGCGTCATCCCTGATCATGCCGGAGGGGTCGGGTCGTGATGCGGGAATCCGGGAGCAGGGGACCGATCTCTGCCGAATCTTTTAAGATGAGAAGCTTACTTTTCGCTTTTTCTCGTCGGGTTGCCGTCGATAGAGTATGGCGACATTTCCGATGAGGCCGACGGCCTCGCTCGATGTGCGTTCGGCGATTTCTTCTGTGAGCTCTTTCTTTTCTTCCTTGAAATCCACGAACTTGACCTTGATGAGCTCGTGATGTTCCAATGCTTCGTCCACAGCCCTGAGAAGCTCCGGTGTTATGCCGTTTTTGCCCGCCTGGACAACGGGGCGAAGGCTGTGGGCCAGTCCCCGCAAGTACTTCCTCTGCGCTCCTGTGAGAGATTTCGCCATGTATGCGCTCCTTTTCTCTTACCCGTTCAAGTCGGGCCGGCGGACCGGCCAGTTTCAGCTCTGCGATACGGATCAGAGTTTGTAGGACTCGACGATCCGGCGCTCCATCTCCCCCTCGATCCTGGCTACGACCTCTACGTAATTGGCTATGGAAGAGTTCTGGAGTTTGTGACGCAGGAGCTCGTCGACCTGGTAGATGCCCGCCGAGTTGCCGAGCGTGATCACGATCCTGACCGGCCGCTCGTCCCCCTGCTCGATGTCGACCTTTTCCACGGCCTGGGCGGAAATGGAATGAATGTTGACAGCACCCGCCTCGAACGGGATGCGCGATCTGCCCTGAGACATGTCCAGGGCATCGGCCACCTTGAGGACCCCGGCCTCGACGGTCAGGCACGTTTCCTTGGCATTGTGGGCCACGACGGCATGCATGGTCTCGGCCGCAAGCACGGTCAGCGCGGGCTCTTCGTAGATGCCGCTCAGGAGCTGCCGGGCTTTCGGATATGCGAGCAGAACACTGTAGCGCTCGTGGTCGTGCCGGTGGACGGCGATCCCGATGTCATGGAGGCAGGCCGCAAGGACTACGATGACCTCAGCGTCGTCGTTTTGGAGGCCGTAGTTCTTCACCACGCTCGGCTCGACGCCGCCCTGCACCAGCAAGCGCAGGATCCTCAACGCGGCGTTGGACGCGATCCGGATGTGGATCTCGCCATGGTCGTTGATACCGCTTCGGTCCACGGCATTTATATTGGCGCACTTCCAGAGCTGGACCAGCTCTGCATCTTCCTGAATGCGGCCGATCAAATCCCTGAGCCTGACATTGTTCTTCGCGGGGATATGAAAGCCCATAGCCCTCCGGCCAATTGCACTGTTTTTTCTTAAAGCAAGTCAATACACCATTGCGGGAATTATTACCAGAGAGCTTATTCGGTTCTTTCTCCGGGAAAGGCGACTGCATGCCGCCGTATGACAGGCCGGCCGGAGACGATGCATTCCCTCGGCATTTTCCAGCGTACCGACCCTGAGGAGCAGGATCGGATGCGCGAGCAATGTCTACAGATCGGATATCAGGCGGATGCGAATCAATACCGGTTAATCGGGAATCACGGCTGCGGCTGGAGCCAGATCGACAAAACCGGCGCCGTCACCATTGTCGGTGTAGACGCGAACCATGAAGTCGTACTCGTCATCGCCGTTCAGCGTTCCCAGCGCGGCAATGGTGTAGAGCGTCCCTGTCTCGAGCGCAACGTCATCGAATGCCGCCAGAGGATCGGTGTTTCCGGCCGCCGTGACCACGAAGACATAATCGCCCGGGTCCAGCGCGGTATAGTCAGTGACGCCCGGAAAGGAGACTCCCTGGAAGATCTGCGTGCCGTCTGCGGAATCGATTCTGAGATCGACCGCCGGGGCGTCGGGTGAAGCATGCACGAAACGGGCCCTCGCCCGGCCGTCCAGAAGAAATCTTGAGTCTTCGGTGATGAGCGGACGCAAGTCCGCCCGGGCGCCGACGGCGAAGACGGTGATTACTTCCAGGGGCATGAGAACGAGGTTTTCAATGGATACGAGCTCTGCTGTCTCGCCATCTGCAGGAGTGATCTCCATATCATACACATCCGAGAGTACGAGCGCATATCCTGAACTTTCTCCGAACTCCAGTGAATCGACGACCAGCGCGCCGTTCAGAAACACTGCCGCGGGCGGGGCGTCGTAGCCGGCATGGATAACCCTCAGCCCTGTGTAATAATCGTTCACGAAGGTGACGTCATCATCGTCGTCGCATCCGGACAGCCCGCAGGCAATGAGCAACAAGCATATCGGCACCAACAGCGCCCTTTTCATCGTGCCCTCCTCGTAATTGAATATGAAAAACCGGCCTGTATATCAGAATAACCCGGCAGAACGGATTCTCAATATCGGAGATTTCCGGCACGATTTCACTCACCCTGCCTCCCACGTTCGTGATACACTTCCACCCGACACGCAGGAAGATGTATTTCATCATTTCAAGAACCGGGGAGGTGCGCATGCAGGTATCCATTGATTATCAGAAACGATTGAAAAGGATCCGCGAGGAAATGGCCAGAGCAGGCATCGATGTCTTCATCGGTACCCGGACGGTCAGTGTCACCTATGTGGCCGATGCCTTCATCCCCTGGCGCAGCGCCGTGGTCATCTCCCGGGACGGCTATGCGGGACTCGTCACCATGCTCATCGACAACGCCCGCATGCACAGTGAGTCCTGGCTGGACAACATCACTCCGTACGCCCCCATTCCCGGGCTCGACCTTCTGGACATCGTGGTGAGTCAGGTCCGCCAGAACCGCTGGGACAAGGCCGTGATCGG
>DCDF01000110.1 GCA_002316295.1 Syntrophaceae bacterium UBA1062
ACGAGCGTCATCATCGACGGCAGGGTTCCGGACATCTGCGATGCCGGGTTCATCGAAGGCGTGCTGGTCGCTCCCCAGTTCATCCTGAACGAGCTCCAGCACATCGCCGACTCCTCCGATCCCCTCAAGCGCGCCCGCGGCAGAAGGGGCCTCGACATCCTCAACAGGCTCCAGAAAAACCCGCAGGTGCAGTTCGAGATCCTGGACAAGGACTTTCCAAAGATCAAGGAAGTGGATTCCAAGCTCATCGCCCTCGCCAAGGAGATCGAAGCCGATGTGCTCACCAATGACTTCAACCTCAACAAGGTGGCGCAGATCCAGGGCGTGAACGTGCTCAACATCAACCAGCTCGCCAACGCGGTGAAGCCCATCGTTCTGCCCGGAGAAAGCCTTTCGGTCACCATTGCCAAGCAGGGCAAGGAAAAGGGCCAGGGCGTCGCCTACCTCGAGGACGGCACCATGGTGGTGGTGGAGCAGGGCGAGTATCTCCTCAACAAGAGCATCGAGGTGACGGTCACCTCCATCCTCCAGACCCCTGCAGGAAGGATGATATTCGCTGCACCCAAAACGAATGGCGGTTAGCGCGGTCATCGTAGCGGGCGGGAGCGGCACGCGCTTCGGCCTGAAAAAGCAGTTCATCACCCTGGGAGGAGTTCCGCTCATTCGCAGGGCGGTGGAGTCATTCGTATCGCACCCCGAGGTCGGGACCATCGTAGTCGTGGTTCCGCAGGAAGACATGGATCTCACCGGCCGGCTGATCTCGGAGGTCTGCCCCGCCCTCCATATCGTCCAGGGCGGTAGGACCAGGCAGGAGTCGGTCTACAACGGCCTTAAGAATGTTCCCGGCGCCGGGACGGTCCTGATTCACGACGCTGTGAGGCCCCTGGTGACCGGAGAGCTCATCTCACGGGTGCTCGCCGGCATCGGCGACGCCGACGGATGCATCCCGGCCCTTGCCGTTTCCAGCACCATCAAAGAGGTCGATGGAGAAATGGTGAAAAGAACCGTGCCGCGATCGAACCTGTTCGAGGCACAGACGCCCCAGGCCTTCGGACTGCCCCGAATTCTTGGCGCCCACACCCGGGCCCGGCAGCGAGGGGTTCTGGATGCCACCGACGACGGCGTTCTGATCGAGAACGAGGGAGGAAAGATACGGATCGTGCAGGGTGACCCCTACAACATCAAAATTACGCTCAGGAAAGATCTGGAGCTTGCGGAGGCGATGCTGGCATGCCGTACCGGGTCGGTCTAGGCTATGATATCCACCGTCTGGCTGAAGGCAGGGCCCTTGTTCTGGGCGGAGCGGCCATACCCTTCGAGAAGGGGCTGCTCGGACACTCCGACGGCGACGTGATCGCCCACGCCGTGTGCGACGCGCTGCTCGGGGCATGCGCACTTGCCGACATTGGAGAGCTCTTCCCGGACACCTCGCCCGAGACCGAGGGCATGTATTCCCTGGACATGCTCAAAGCGATCCGGGAAAAGATCCGGCACCGCTTCCGTGTGGTGAACATCGACGTCAACTGCATCTGCGAGAGGCCCAAACTCGCGCCTTTCAGAAACGTTATGGTTGAAAATATCGCGAATGCGTGTATGATCGAGTCCTCCGCAGTATCGGTGAAGTTCCGGACGCATGAAGGGCTGGGTGAAATCGGCGCGGGAGAGGCGATCGCCGCTCAGGCCGTCGTCCTGGTGGAAAAACTCGACACGTGAAAAGGAGCACTACTATGGCCATATCCCTGTACAACACGCGCACGAAGAAAAAAGAGCCTTTCTCTCCTCGTGAGGGAAACAAGGTGAGGATGTATGTCTGCGGCGTCACCGTCTACGACATGTGCCATATCGGACACGCGCGCTCGCTGGTCGTGTTCGATGTCATCTCCCGGTTTCTCAGGCGCAAGGGCTTCGACCTCACTTATGTGAGAAACTTCACCGACGTAGACGACAAGATCATTGCCCGGGCCAACCAGCTGGGCACCGACTACAGGGAGATCTCCGAGAAGTACATCAAGGAGTTCAACACCGACATGAAGACCCTCAAGGTCAAGCCGGCGGACATCGAGCCCAGGGCGACCGAGCACATCGAGCAGATCATCGAGATGATCAGGAAGCTCGAGGAAAAAGGCCTTGCCTATAAAGCCCCGGACGGCAGTGTATACTTCGATGTCTCGAAGTTCCGGGATTACGGGAAGCTCAGCGGCAGAGACACCGAGGAGATGATCGCAGGCGCCAGGGTGGACATCGAGGAGAACAAGGACGACCCGCTCGACTTCGCCCTGTGGAAAAAGAGCAAAGAGGGCGAGCCCTGGTGGGAGAGCCCGTGGTCCAGGGGCAGGCCGGGCTGGCACATCGAGTGCTCGGCCATGAGCACCCATCTCCTCGGCCCCACGCTGGACATCCACGGCGGGGGGAGAGACCTCGTGTTCCCGCACCACGAGAACGAGACCGCCCAGTCCGAGGGAACCTACGGCATGGAGTTCGTGAAATACTGGGTGCACAACGGCTTCGTCACCATCAGCGGTGAAAAGATGAGCAAATCGCTGGGCAACTTCCTGACGATCCGCGAGCTTACCAAAGAGGTGCACCCGGAAACGCTCAGGCTGCTCCTGCTCTCACACCACTACCGCAGCCCCATCGACTTTTCGCGTGACGCTGTCCAAGCGGCGAACCAGGGCCTGGTGCGCTTCTATGAGATGCTCGACCGGGTCTGGAGCGCTTCGCCCGCAGCCGGGGAGCCGCGCCTCAAGCCCCTGGCCGATGCTTTCGCCAAAGATTTCGACGAGGCCCTGAGCGATGACTTTAACACGGCCCGGGCCATAGCCCGTCTTCACGAGCTCACCACCGAGGTCAACCGGACGCTCGACTCGAACCCTGTAGTCGCGGATGAGGACCGGACGGCGCTCAAGGCAGCCGTAGAGCTGGTCGCCGAGGTTCTGGGAATACTGGAGGAG
Source organism: Syntrophaceae bacterium UBA1062 (assembly GCA_002316295.1). Taxonomy (GTDB): domain Bacteria; phylum Desulfobacterota; class Desulfomonilia; order UBA1062; family UBA1062; genus Phosphitivorax. Next base: position 2,952 of record DCDF01000110.1, read on the forward strand.
GAGCCGAAACGTTTCCTGGAGCGGATCAAGCGCTCGGGCATCGATGAGACCGGCCTTTCCGAACAGGAGATCGAGGATCTCATCGCGCAGAGAAACGAGGCTCGAAAGGCCAAAGACTTCAAACGCGCCGACGAAATCAGAGACACGCTCAAATCGAAAGGAATCCAGCTCAAAGACACCCCGGGGGGAACCCTCTGGGAGAAGACAGCATAAACAGGAACATGGGATTCAAGCTCGTTTCACCCTTTCAGCCCCAGGGTGATCAGCCCAGGGCCATAGACATTCTGTCCGAAGGCATCGAGAAGGGCATCCGGGACCAGGTTCTCCTGGGTGTCACCGGCTCTGGCAAGACCTTCACCATGGCGTGCGTGATCGAGCGCATGAACCGGCCCGCGCTGGTCATCGCCCCGAACAAGATACTCGCCGCCCAGCTCTATGGCGAGTTCCGGGAGCTCTTCCCGGACAACGCGGTAGAGTATTTCGTGAGCTACTACGACTACTACCAGCCCGAGGCATATGTGCCGTCGCGCGACCTCTACATCGAGAAGGACTCGGCCATCAACGAAGACATCGACAAGCTCAGGCACCGCGCCACCCGAGCTCTGTTCGAGCGGGAGGACTGCATCATCGTGGCATCCGTGTCCTGCATCTACGGCCTGGGATCCCCCGAGGCGTACGCGGGCATGCTGCTGTATCTCGAAGAAGGAAGGGGCCTGACCAGAAACGACATCCTCAAGAAACTCGTCGAGATCCAGTACGAGCGCAACGACTACGACTTCACCCGCGGCAGGTTCCGGGTGCGCGGAGACGTGATCGACATCTTTCCGGTGCACGAGGAGGACACTGCCGTCCGGGTCGAGCTCTTCGGCGACGACATCGAGTCGATCTGGCAGATCGACACCCTGCGGAACAGGAAGATCAAGAGGCTCAATCACTTCCCGATTTACCCTGCATCGCACTACGTGACCCCGCGCTCGCTGCTCGTCAATGCCATAGAAGGCATCCGTGCGGAGCTCAAGGAGCGCATCGCGTATTACCGGGCGGAAAACCGCCTCATCGAGGCCCAGCGGATCGAGGAGCGAACGAACTACGACCTTGAGATGCTCATGGAAACCGGGGCGTGCAGGGGCATCGAGAACTATTCCCGCCACCTGACCGGGCGCCTTCCCGGCCAGCCGCCGCCCACGCTCATGGACTACCTGCCCAGAAACACCATCGTCTTTCTCGACGAGTCACACGTGGGCGTGCCGCAGCTCATCGGCATGTACCGCGGCGACCATTCCCGGAAGGCCACCCTGGTGGACTACGGATTCCGGCTGCCGTCCGCTCTGGACAACCGACCGCTTCGATTTGACGAGTTCAATTCCCTGGTGAACACCCTGGTCTATGTCTCGGCAACGCCGGGAGACTACGAGATCAGACAATCGAAAGGCAGGATCGTCGAACAGGTGGTTCGGCCCACCGGCCTCCTCGACCCGAAAATTGAGATCAGACCGGCAAGCTCTCAGGTGGACGATCTGTTCCGTGAGATCACCCAACGTGTCGAGGCAGGCGAGCGGGTGCTGGTCACCACGCTCACCAAGCACATGGCCGAAGAGCTCACCGACTATTACCAGCAGCTCAATCTCAGGGTGAAGTACATGCATTCCGACATCGACACCCTGGAGCGCATCGAGATCGTCAAGGGCTTGCGGGAGGGCAAATTCGACGTGCTCGTGGGCATCAATCTCCTGCGCGAGGGGCTGGACATCCCGGAGGTGTCGCTGGTGGCGATTCTCGACGCCGACAAGGAAGGGTTCCTGCGCTCCGAGCGCTCGCTGATCCAGACCGCGGGCCGGGCGGCGAGGAACGTCAACGGCAAGGTGATCATGTATGCAGACGTCATGACCGACTCGATCAGCAAATCCACTGCCGAGACGCAGCGCAGGCGGGAGAAGCAGAAGGAGTACAATCGCCTTCACGGCATCACCCCAACCACTATCAGGAAAAACATACGGGATATCCTTGCATCAATTTACGAGAGGGATTATGCAGATATGACAGCGGTTGTGGGCACTTCACTGGGCAATGTCGAGGTCGGAAAGCTGAAGGAGACCATAGCCGAGCTCGAAAAAAAGATGCACCAGGCGGCCGACGATCTGCGGTTCGAAGATGCAGCGTCTTTGCGCGACGAGATCAAACGCCTCACCAGGATCGCCCTGGTGACCGAAGGTTAGAGTGTGGACTGGGCAGCCATCGAAAATCTGGGATACGACGTGCGGGTATCGGCCCCGTACACCATCGTCCACAAGCGCTCCCTGCCCCTTCTGCCGGAGCTGATCGCAGGCGGTCCTGTTCTCGGCACAGATACATCCGTCACGGGCAGGACATCCATACGGATCATCGAGCCCGACCTGATGGTGCGCACTCTGACCCACGGCGGGGCGTTCAGGAACATTTTCAAGGCGCGGTTTCTCACCGTCGACAGGAGTCTCCGCGAGCTCGACGTCAGCGCCCATCTCATTTCACACCGCATCCTCACCCCTGAGATCGTGGGGCTGAGGATAAGAAAGCAGGGCTTCTTCCATTTCATCGAGGTGATCACGCGGATGATCCCGGATTCCATCGATCTGCTCGCCTATCTGGAGAAAAGCCCCGATGACGGGCTCAATGTCATCAGAGATACCGGAGCCCTCATTAGGGCCGTCCACGACGCACGCGTCTACCACGCCGACTTGCATGTGAAGAACATTGTCCTGGACCGCGGGAAAAGGCCGTGGATCATCGACCTGGACAGCGCATACCGGTTCATCGACCTCCCCTTTATCCTGAAATACAAAAATACCAGGCGCTTCATACACTCTCTCAAGAAGTGGGACAGAAAAGAGCGCATCCGACTGCCCCAAAACTGGAAACAAGCCTTTTTCAGCGGCTACGCGTCATCAGCCCCGGGGTCATCAGCCCCGGGGTCAGGTCTTGACATG
>DCDF01000149.1 GCA_002316295.1 Syntrophaceae bacterium UBA1062
AGAAAATCAAACCCGGCACCGTCGGCCCCGCGGTCAAGGACACCATCGTCAAGGTCGGTGAAGGCGGCGAGATCCTCGTCAAGGGCCCCCAGGTCATGAAAGGCTATTACAAGAACGAGGCGGCGACCAAGGAGGTCTTCACCGATGACGGCTTCTTCCGCACCGGCGACATCGGTGTGATCGACGACGACGGGTACCTGAAGATCACCGGCCGCATCAAGGACATCATCGTGACTTCCGGCGGCAAGAACATCTCGCCCCAGAACATCGAGAATTCCCTCCAGGCCTCCCCCTACATCGAGCAGGTGGCCGTGATCGGCGACAACCGCAAATACCTCTCCGCCCTCATCGTACCCTCTTTCGAAAACCTCGAGAAATGGGCCAAGGAGCAGGGTATATCGTACGGCAGCCAGGCCGACCTCACATCCAACGACAAGGTCGTGGCGCTCTTCGAGAAGGAGATGGAAGAGCACATGAGAGATTACGCCCGCGTCGAGCAGATCCGCAAGTTCACCCTGCTCGAGACCCCATGGGCCCAGGAAACGGGCGAGCTCACCCCCACCATGAAACTGAAGCGCCGGGTCATCAACCAGAAATTCTCACGGCAGATAGAGGCCATGTATCCTCCTGAATAAAAAGACGGAAACGGTCCTGCTTCGAGGGAGAGAGGAGATGCCTCTCTCCCTCTCCTTGAAATGCCTTCCCTGTTTTTCCACCTTCCCGTGCAGCATGCAGAGCCGTGCAAGCGTGGCCGGTGCACCCGAACATGTTGTTGCGATGTCGGTTTCATGAGGGTATGATGGTTTTCAAGAGCCATGAAAAAACAGAAAATAGAAGTTATCCCCCTCCTCTCCTCGACCGACTCGATCCTGGAAAGCATTTCGGACGGGGTATTCACCGTAGACGAGTCCTGGCGCATCACCTCGTTCAACCGGGCTGCAGAGACGATCACCGGGATCCCCAGAAGCGAGGCTGAAGGCAGGCTCTGCTCCGAGGTGTTCCGCTCCAGCATGTGCGAAACCGACTGCGCGCTGCGCCGGACACTTCAATCCGGCAAGCCGGTCATCGGCAAATCGTGCTACATCATCGACACGCGCGGCCGGCGCATTCCCATCAGCGTCTCGACGGCCGTGCTCAAGGATACCCAGGGCCGTATCATCGGAGGCGCAGAGACCTTCCGCGACATGACCGAGCTCGAGGAACTCCGCCGGGAGCTCCAGGGACGATGTCACGTGGGAGATCTCGTGAGCCACAGCCCCATCATGCAGAAGATCTTCGAGGTCATCCCCGCAGTGGCAGCCAGCCCCAGCACGGTGCTGATACTCGGGGAGACCGGCACAGGCAAGGAGCTCGTGGCCCGGACCATCCACGGCTTAAGCCCCCGCAGGGAAGGGCCTTTCATAGCGGTCAACTGCGGGGCGCTGCCCGACACGCTCCTGGAATCGGAGCTCTTCGGGTATAAGGCGGGGGCTTTCACCGGTGCGGCCAGAGACAAGCCCGGAAGATTCGCCCTGGCCGGAAACGGCACGCTTTTTCTTGACGAAATCGGAGAGGTGAGCCCGGCACTGCAGGTAAGACTGCTGCGTTTTCTCCAGCAACGGACCTTCGAGCCCTTGGGGTCAACGCGCTCCGAGACCGCGGATGTTCGCATCATAGCCGCGACCAACAGCGATCTGGCGGATCTGGTGAAGCGGGGGAGCTTCCGCGAAGACCTCTACTACCGCGTGAATGTGGTTCGGATCGAGCTGCCTCCCCTGAGGCGCCGCAAGGAGGACATCCCTCTCCTTGCCGAACAGTTCACGGCCCACTTCAACCGGATTCAGAACAAGCCGGTTCAGGGGCTCACGACCGAGGCGCTGTCGCTGCTTATGGCCCATGACTGGCCCGGAAATATCCGGGAGCTCGAAAACGTCATCGAACGTGCGTTCATCCTCTGCGATAAAGGGTTTATCAATGTCGCTCACCTTCCCGAAGATCTGACGATGCGGTATACGAAGCAGGAGAAGCAGCCGGGGATCAGATCGGCCCGGGAGCTGATGGAGGCTCAGGCGATCCGCAGGGCGCTCGAACGCAACGCGAACAACCGCCTTGCCGCGGCGCGCGAGCTGGGGATCCACAAGAGCACCCTGTTCAGAAAGATGAAAAAACTCGGCATGGACAAAGGAATCGAGAGTGTCTTTCCTTCCCGCCGCACGATGAAGTAGCATATTTGCGACCCTGATCAGGAGAGAGGGTAGCGTTAATGCACCTTTTCTGCCCTGCCCATTCTTTCCCATCATTCAATATCATCCGCTATTTTCGGAGGATAGCCGCATATATTTCTGTTTCATGCGAGTTGGTACGATATGTGCTCATCAGAGAACAAGTGAACCCGATGAGCACGAAAACCGCATTTTCATCCTGGAACAAACGTATCGCACCGGTGTTTGACGTAGCCCGGCAGCTCGTTCTCGTCGAGATCGAGTCGGGCCGGATCGTGAGGGAGACCGAGGAAATGATTCCTGCGGACGATCTCGGAGAAAAGGTCCGGCTCCTGGCCGGGCTTGGGGTGAACGCACTGGTGTGCGGAGCGATCTCCCGATTCCTGCACGGCCTTGTGGCTTCCTACGGAATAACGGTGGTGCCTTTCGTCGCAGGGGACCTCCGGGAGGTCATCCAGGCGTGGACAGAGGGCAGGCTCGATGACAGCTTCTCCATGCCCGGCTGCTGTGCCCGGAGTCGCGGGAGGATGGGACGTATGAGGAGGCCGGAACAGGGTGATTCTTTCGGGAAAGGACGTTTTGATGAGGAGCTGTGGTTGCGCACCGGGGCCGGAGAGCATTCCGGGCAGCGCCGTGGCAATATCAGAGGGAGAAGTTCTTCGATCGAAGGAGAGGGTTCATGTATGTGCCCGCAGTGCGGCTGTATCGACCCGAATCATGCGGGAATACCCTGCCTGCATATGCGTTGCCCGAGATGCGGAAGCATGATGATCAGGGAGTCATGACATGCCCTTACGCTCAGGAGGATACACAATCCGGGAGGATAGACAATGATGAGAACTATGGGAAGCCCTTTCAGATGGAGATGGGGAAAGATGGCCCGTGCGTGTCTGGCAACAGGATCTGCCCCGGGCGCTTCTTCAGCCCGGGCGGGATTTTCCGGGCGCACCCCTTTGATCTTCATGCTCGGCGCCCTCATACTTCGCGATCTCAGCCGGGAGGACAGCCTGATCAGACAGTTTGCGGGGAAGCTTCTGAAATTGCGCGCCGCGCCTCGGCGCACCGTCGTTGAAGTGCATCCGGCATCCCCGCCCATCTTGTCGCAGGACGAGAGCAGGAGGAAAAAGCTTTTAAGCTCTCAGGAGCGGTGAGCCCCCTCGGATGAAGGTATTCATGAAACGGCAAAATTTGCTTCACACCGGTCGGCCGGCTCGACCTTCCTCCGTATATGCGGTGAGCGGGCCGGCCGGGATACATCGGAAGCAAAAGCGTGAACAGGACGGCAGTTGCGCATTCAACCTGCGAAGGAGAAGAATATGAAAGTGGTTTTTTCGACATCCGGCAACACCCTTGACGCCCCGCTCGACAGACGCTTCGGCAGGGCTTCGAATTTCTTGGTCTATGATACGGAAACGGAAAGCTTCACGGTGGTGGACAACAGGCAGAATCTCAATGCCTCTCAGGGAGCGGGAATACAGGCGGCACAGACCGTTGCAGGAACCGGCGCGAAACACCTGGTGACCGGGCACTGCGGGCCGAAGGCATTCAGGGTCCTCAACACAGCCGGGATCGCGATCTACACGACCGATGCCGCGACCGTGGCCGATGCACTGAGGCAGTTCCTGTCAGGGGAGCTCAAAACCACCGGTGCTGCTGATGTCGACAGCCACTGGGTATAAATGGAAAAGCGCATGATCCTGGCTGTGGCCTCAGGCAAAGGGGGAACCGGAAAAACTACTGTGTCCGTAAACCTTGCACGGGTGGCCGGACGGCATGTCCAGCTCCTTGACTGCGATGTCGAAGAACCGAACGCCCATCTCTTTCTCCGGGGTGTCCTGCAACGACGCGAGGAGATCTGCGTTCCCGTTCCCCAGGTGGATGCATCGCTCTGCACCGGCTGCGGCGAGTGCAGCGGTTTCTGCCGATACCATGCAATTGCATCGCTCGAGTCCGGAGCCTTGACATTTCCCGAGCTCTGTCATGGCTGCGGGGGATGCTCCCTTGTCTGCCCCGAGAAGGCGATCACTGAAACAGGGCATCGGATCGGTGTGGTGGAAACATCCGAGGCAGACGGCATCACCCTGATACAAGGTCGGCTCGATATCGGCGTTGCCATGGCCCCGCCGCTCATCCGTGCTGCAAAGAGCTTTCTCGACGAGGGCGCACCGGCCATCCTTGACGCCCCGCCGGGCACTTCGTGTCCGGTGATCGCTGCGATCAGCGATGCTCACCTCGTCATACTCGTCACCGAGCCGACGCCCTTCGGCCTGCATGATCTCAAACTGGCTGTCGACATGGTCAGAGAGCTGAAGATCCCGGCAGGTGTGGTAATCAACCGTGTCGGTCTCGGAGATGACCGGGTCCATGCGTTCTGCCGGGAGCAGGGCATACCCGTCCTCCTCGAGATCCCGGACGACAGAAAAATCGCGGAGGCATACTCGCGGGGCGAGCTCGCCGTGGATGCCCTGCCCGCGTATCATGCGCATTTCGAGAATCTTCTCTTCAGATCGAGGGAATTATATCGTGCGATAAGGAGTGAGCATCATGCCGACTTACGAATATGAGTGCACGGTGTGCGGTTTTCGTCTCTCACACAGGCAGACAATGACCGAAGAACCTCTGAAGCACTGCCCTGAATGCCGGGGTGAGCTCAGGCGCCTGATCACCGGCGGAACCGGGTTTGTAATGAAGGAAGGCGCCCACGGCAGTCAGGTCGGGAGCCGGGAAGGCTGCACACTGGAAAGCGAGGGCAGAACCTGCTGCGGCCGAACAGAGCGCTGCGGCGACCCGAGGTGCAGACAGTGAGGACGGCAATGGAAAATCCTGATGCCACCCAAGAGGAGATCGTTGTCATCAGCGGCAAGGGGGGTACGGGGAAGACAAGCCTGACAGCCTCTCTCGCTGTCCTCGCGGGCTCACCCGTGATCGCCGACTGCGACGTGGATGCTGCAGACCTGCACCTTGTCCTGAAACCCCGCACTCTGGAAAGCCACGAGTTCGTAAGCGGGTTCGAGCCAGTAATCCGCCCCGGAGATTGCACGGGATGCGGATTGTGCCGGGAACTCTGCCGCTTCGATGCGGTCAGGGTTAGAGATGGGGATTCGGGAACACCCGGGTACGCCATTGATCCCGTATCGTGCGAAGGATGCGGTGTGTGCGTACGCTTCTGCCCTGAGGGTGCCATCGATTTTCCGGAGAGGGCCTGCGGGCACTGGATGATCTCGGAAACGCGGTGCGGCCCCATGGTTCATGCGAGGCTGGGAGTCGCTGCCGAAAATTCGGGCAAGCTGGTCTCCCTCGTGAAGCAGGAGGCGCGGCGCATCGCCCTTGAGCAGGATCGTTCCCTCATTATCGTCGACGGCCCCCCGGGCATCGGATGCCCGGTGATCGCATCCATGAGCGGCGCCTCACTGGCGCTTGTCGTGACCGAACCCACGGTTTCGGGAGAGCACGATCTCGACCGGGTGCTGGCGCTGGCGAGACATTTCGATATCCCGGCGGCGGTCTGTGTGAACAAGTGGGATCTGAATCCCGGGATGACCGGGCGAATCGAGGACTATGCGCTCAAATCGGGCGCCCGGGTAATCGGACGCATCCGGTATGACAACAGCGTGACCCTGGCCCAGATGCAGGAATGCACGGTGGTCGATATCGACACGCCGGCGGCCCGAGACATAAGGGAAATCTGGAAAAACCTACAAAGTGAGGAGTAATATATGGAAAACACCAGCTGTGAGAGAAACATTCCGCGCTTTGCCGATCATGCGAACGCACCCCGAAACAACGGCCCCTTAAAGACCTTCAGCGGCCATGCACGCATCACCGGCCCCTGCGGCGATACCATGGATTTCTGGGTGCTCGTACTCAGAGGAAAGGTGGAGCGGTGTTCGTTCATCACCGACGGATGCGGCCACTCTCTTGCCTGCGGAAGCATGGCGACATGTCTGGTCCAGGGCAAGACCCTCGCTGAAGCTGAAGCGATCGGCCGGCAGGATATCCTCGATTCTCTGGGAGACCTGCCGGACGAAGGCGAGCACTGCGCCCTGCTGTCCGCTAACACCCTGCGTGCGGCCCTGAAAGACTCCGAAGAAAGAAACCACAAATCACATCCGACGAAATCGGGACAGCAGTCTTCCTGCGACTCGTGCAGCAAGACCGGATGCTCGGCCTCTACCAGGCGCCCGGGTGAAAGCGACGAGGATTTCCAGAACCGAAGGAGGCTCGCCGAGCGCATCTGCCGGATCAGACACAAGATCGTGGTGATCTCCGGCAAGGGGGGTGTCGGGAAGAGCACCGTGGCGGTGAATCTGGCCGTGTCGCTTATGCTGTCAGGAAAAAAAGTCGGCCTCCTGGATGTGGATATCCACGGTCCGAGCGTCCCTACCATGCTGGGGCTTGAGGGTCGGAGTGTCCGCGGCGAAAATGGAGAGCTGCTTCCCATCGAGGTGGATGACCTGAAGGTGCTTTCCATCGGCTTTTTCCTGCGCAGCCAGGACGAGGCCGTAATCTGGCGAGGCCCCATGAAGATGAACGCCATCCGGCAGTTTCTTACGGATGCGGCCTGGGGTGAGCTCGACTACCTCATCGTCGATTCGCCTCCCGGCACCGGCGATGAGCCCCTTTCGGTCTTCCAGCTCCTGGGTTCTGTCGACGGGGCGCTGGTCGTCACCACCCCGCAGAAGGTGGCTGCCGTAGACGTACGCAAGTCCATCACCTTCTGCTATCAGCTCGGTGTCCCGGTGCTCGGTGTAATAGAGAATATGAGCGGGTTTGTATGCCCGAAGTGCGGCGAGATCACCCCGATCTTCCGCCGGGGCGGAGGCGAAACGACCGCCCGTGACATGGGCGTGAGTTTTCTGGGGTCCATCCCCCTGGATCCGCTCATCGCAGAGGCATGCGATGACGGCCGCGCTTTCATTGACCACTATGCCCCCACCGCTGCAGCACAGATCATGCAGAACATCATCACATCGATAGAGCTGGACCTGGAAACGGTGGAAGGCCCTGAATACAGTCAGGAGAGCACACCACAGAGCGGTAACAAAAAAAATGAGAAAACAAAGGAGGATGCAGCAATGCGAATCGCCATTCCATTGGCCGACGGGAGGCTGTGCATGCACTTCGGGCATTGTGAGCGTTTTGCCCTGGTGGATGTCGAGACTCAGACAGGAAAGATCATGAACAGAGAGGACGTGGTACCTCCCCCGCACGAGCCCGGGCTTCTGCCCCGCTGGCTTGCAGAGAGAGGAGCGCGCATCATTATTGCGGGCGGCATGGGTCAGCGCGCCCAGAGCCTTTTCTCGGAAAATGGGATCCGGGTGCTGGTCGGGGCGCCGTCTCAAACGCCGGAGGAACTGGTGAGAAGCTATCTCGCAGGAACTATTGAGCTGGGCGAGAATACGTGTGATCATTGATCCTTAAGCTGTACGTATTCTTTCTATGCCGCTGCAAAGCGGCTGCAAGGAGGGAATTATGGGTGAAGAGGTGAGGATCACCATCCTTTCGGAGAACACATCGGGAAGGCAGGATCTTTCGGCCGAGTACGGGCTGTCTGTGTGGATCGAGGCCGACGGAGCCGGTATCCTGTTCGATACCGGCTCTGCAGGGGCTTTTGAATTCAATGCCGCCAGGCTCGGTGTCGATCTGTCCCAAGCGGCACATCTGGTCTTGAGCCACGGGCACTTCGACCATACCGGAGGCATCCCGCTCGCCCTGAAACACTCTCCCCGGATGCTGATCCACCTGCACCCCGATTCGATCAGACTCAAGTATCTCTCCGACGGCAAGGGCAAGACGATGTATATCGGCATGGCGGAGCAATCGAGGCAGGCTCTTGAGGAAACGAGCTCACAGTGTCTCTTTCATACAGGCGTTTCCCGTCTGTCCGAGCATGTCTTCATCACCGGAGCCGTGCCTCGGAGAACGCCGTTCGAGAAGATCGTGGAGCCCTTTTGCCTTGACGTCGAAGGGAGGATCCCCGACACAATGGAGGATGATCAGGCCCTGTGGGTCGAGACCGCGGAAGGCCTGGTGGTTGTGCTCGGGTGCGCCCATGCAGGAGCCGTGAACACGGTGGAATACATCAGGGGAAAAAGCGGCCGCAGCGATATCCGTGCCGTCATCGGCGGCATGCATCTCATGAATTCGGACAGCCGGACCATCGCAAAGACCGCTGATGCGGTCGGATCCTGGAACCCGAACCTCATTTCCCCGAATCACTGCACCGGGGAAGCCGTTTGCGCATTTTTTCAGGAGAGGTTTCCCGCTGTCTACCATCACGGCCGGGCTGGGACGGCCTTCGTCTTTTCCGCATGAACGGCGGGGCGCCGCTTTTCACCGGGATGCACCGGCACGGGTGGATGCACGCTGATTATTGAAAGGGGGTTGTCATGAAAAATGAATGGGGAGAGCGCACGAGTTCCTGTGCGCAATGTCCGGGCACATTCTGCTACCCGCTGGCAGCCACGGGATCGCCGATGCCGCCCATTGAGGAATCACCGGCTTTCTGCCCGATGCGGCGTTTTCCGGAAGAGATAAAGAGGGCTTCCGAGACATATGCCCGGCCGGATGTCCGGGAATTCGCACGCCTGGCATCCATACAGGAGGCCCAATGCTATGAGCTTACGCCGAAAGGGATTATGACCAGAATCCCCAGGATCGAGGAGACCGTGGAATTCGCCCGAAAGTGCGGCTATACCCGGATAGGGATCGCCTTTTGCGTCGGACTCAAAGAAGAGGCACGGATGGTTGCATCGATCTTCGAGAACAAGGGGTTCGAGGTGGTGTCCGTGAACTGCAAGGTGGGCCGTGTCCCCAAGGAAGAGATCGGCCTTGAAGGGCACGAAAAGATCATGGGCCCCGATCTCATGGAGCCCATGTGCAACCCGGTCGCCCAGGCGGAGATCCTGGGCGCGGAAAAGGTGGATCTTGCCGTACTGCTGGGGCTGTGCGTCGGGCACGACACGCTCTTCTTCAAATTCTGCCGGGTGCCGTGCACCGTGCTTGCGGTCAAGGACCGCGTGCTCGGCCACAACCCGCTCGCCGCCCTGTATCTCTCCAGGGGGCCCTACTACAGCAGGATCAATGCTCCCGAGCATTCACCGGCAGACAGCCCGAAGCTTGCCCTGGACTGAACCTAAAAAATCTTCCACCCGGGGAGCGAAGGCCTTCGCCCGGTGTACATAGTCGTCCTGCACAGGCGATACCGGCGGCTATCCTTCAATCATCCGGCACGTTCGACCCGCGCCCGGAGCCCTATGCTCCCGATCCTCTGTCTCTCCGGACAGCTTCCAGTTGATTGATCCGGCGGCGGATGGAGCTCAACGTATTCTCGATATGCGCCGCCTGCATTCTCAAGTGAGCCAACACGCTGTCACTCTGGAAAAAAGATGCTGTCCTCACGGGCACGCCTTCTTTCCCCGCGAGCCCTGTCATGGGCTCTTCCGGTGACTCCGGCACCTTCAGCACACAGTACCCCCGTGCTCCCCCGGTCATTGGTCCTGATCCCTTCGGTCCTGTTCCATCGAATCCCGGCATGTTTTCTCCTTTCTTTCTCGGCCTGCGCTACCAACCGCACAGATGCCGTTGCCGGACTAACGCACGTATAAGCCTTTCACTTCATCCATGCTTCCCATCTTTTTCTCTGATCGCTTCGATCACCTGATGAAGCACGGAACATGCCATGACATGGGAATGTCATCTGTCCAATTTATTCATGTGAGTGATTCCGGTATGTTGCCGGATATGAGAAAAACCGGGTATTGTGAAGAGCCTGCAAACGATCTCTCAAACTTGCAGAATGCACGGTTATCAACGCCGGCTGCGTCCGTCTGTTTCCGGTACCTCGATGTTCATTGCTTCTATCTTCCGGTACAGCGTGCTGGCATTTATCCCCAGGTCCCTGGCTGCCTTTTTCCTGTTCCCGCGGTAGCGCCCCAGCGTCTCAATGATAAGGTTCTTCTCCATGGCCCGGATGCTCATGGGGCCGAACGTATCGTTGCCGGACGAGGACGCGGGACGCAGTTCGGGCGGAAGATGATGAAGCTCTATGATCCCGCCCCTGCACAGAACAAAGGCCTGCTCGATGATATTCTCCAGCTCACGGACATTGCCGGGAAAGTCATGCTCCATCAGTCGCGACATGGCGTCCGGCGAAAGGCCGGCTATGTCTTTGCCCTGGATGCGGTTGAACTTCGCCACGCAGTGATCGATCAGGAGAGGTATGTCCTCCCGCCGCTGTTTCAGGCCAGGCAGTTCGAGATATACAACGCGGATGCGGTAATACAGATCCTCCCGGAAACAGCCGGTGCGGACAAGCTCTGTAAGATCCCGGTTCGTTGCAGCCACCACGCGCACATCCACCGGCACAGGCTTTACCGATCCGAGCGGCTCGACGATCCGCTCCTGAAGCACTCTGAGCAGTCTCACCTGGAGCGCGGGAGAGATATCACCGATCTCATCGAGAAATATGGTTCCGCCGTGCGCGAGGACAAAGCGGCCCGGGTGGTCCCGTCTGGCATCTGTGAACGCTCCCGCCTTATAACCGAACAGCTCGCTTTCCAGCAGTGTATCCGGCAGGGCCGCGCAATTCACGGGAACGAAGCGCTTTTTCCTGCGGGGCGACAGGTTATGGATCGCACGTGCGAACAGCTCCTTTCCCGTTCCGCTGGGGCCCTGGATCAGGACCGTACTGCTGCTCTCGGCGATCCGGGGAAGGATTTCGAAAAGCTGTATCATAACCGGGCTCCGTCCCACGATATCCTCGAATGTGTAGCGGGCTTTCAACTCCTTGCGAAGCTGCTCCACCTGGCTCAAGTCCTGGAACGTTTCCACCCCGCCGATGGCGCGGCCGTCATCGTCTCTCAGGATAGCTGCCGAGATGCGGATAGGAACACGCATTCCCTTGTTGCTTATGATATGGGCGGTGGCATTCACGACCGGGATTGCGCTCTCGAAGGTTCGCCTCAAGGCGCACTCGTTCTCGCAGATGCTGGCATGAAACACATCGCAGCAGGCCTGCCCGATGGCGTCTTCCCGCTGCACCCCGGTAATGCGCTCGGCAGCTCGGTTGAACGCGGTGATCTTCCAGTCGAGGTCAACCGTGAAGACGCCCTCGTTGATCGAGTCCAGAATGACTTCCTGCCTGTATTTTTCGTTTTCCTTACCCATTTCCGCTGCCTATATTTGCGATTTGCATTTTTATACCTTAGTTAGCGTGCCTTTTGCAATGTTTAAATAATTGGCCTCATCAGTCTTTTCTATAACTATTTATAATTACGTGCCATATAAGACACACACAAATTGGTATCGTGTTTGCTTATCACTTTTTATCATGAGGATCGCGATCGCACACTGCCAGGGCAGGGTGTCGCCTGTCTTCGACTTTTCGAACGATATCTATCTGATCGACATCCAGGACGGCCGGGAAGTCCACAGGGAGCTGAGAGGCCTGATCAGCCGTGATCCCTTCCAGCGTGCGAGAGAAATCATGATGCTCGGCGCGGAGGTGCTCATCTGCGGGGCGCTTTCACGGCATATGCAGATGGCCCTTGCGGGCGCGGGCATCAAGACGGCAGGGTTCATCTGCGGCGACACGGAGGACGTCGTTTCAGCCTTTTTACAGGGAACTCTTGATGACGGCCTCCTCCTGATGCCCGGCTGTTCTTTGGGGCGCTCGCGGCGCAGGTGCCGCAACCGCCAAGGAAGAGGCTGAAGGTTTCAGGAGAGAAAAGGAGAATAGCGATGCCGGGAGAAAACGGAAGCGGCCCTTCTCACGGGAAGGGGCAAAGCCGCGGCAAAGTCGTAGGACGGTATGCCGGCGGAAGTGCGGAATGCATCTGCACGAAGCTCGGTCACCGAGCCTCTCATATCACGGGGAAGCCATGCAATCAGATGGAATGCCCCAGGTGCAGGACAAGAATGACACGTGACTGACACGTAAAAAAGGAGGAATGTATCATGCCAGGCGGAGACAGAACAGGTCCATTCGGTCTGGGACCGGGGACGGGTCGCGCAGCAGGATTCTGCGCAGGATACGGTGTTCCGGGATATGTGAATCCGGCTTTCGGAGGCGGCTTCATGAATCGGGGCCGCGGGCGGGGAGGAGGATTCGGCGGAGGCGGACGCGGATGGTGCAACCGGTTCTACGCCACCGGCCTGACCGGCCGGCAGTGGGCTGCAACGGGGTGGCCCGTATGGGGTGGAGCGGTTCCCTGCACGTATCCGGCGGCCGGGCCCCCCATGACCGGTGAACAGGAACTGGAGGTGCTGAAAAACCAGGCAGCGTATTTCGAAGATGCCCTGAAAGAAATCCAGAAGCAGATCGGGGAACTTCAGTCCCGGAACAAACAGGACTGATGCCTCACTGACCGGCGCGGGAGGCGGGGGGCATGCCTGCCGCAGGCAGGAAAGAAACCTTGCCGACGCCTTTCATGCCGGAGAAAGGCGGTTACCATGAAAATTGCAGTCAGTGCAGCAGGTAATTCTCTGGAATCACCGGTGGACCCTCGTTTTGGAAGGTGCCGGTATTTTCTGATCATAGATACGGACACGCTGGCGTTCGAAGCGGTCGAGAACCCGAACATGGGGCTCGGAGGAGGAGCCGGAATCCAGTCCGCCCAGCTTGTGGCTGAGAAAGGCGCCCGGTATCTTCTTACCGGCAACTGCGGGCCCAATGCCTTTCAGACGCTTTCCGCCGCCGGTATCGGCATCATCACCGGTTGCACCGGTCTTGTGAGAGAGACGGTGGAACAGTTCAGGTCCAAGGGCTTGCAGCAAAGCCCGGGTGCGAACGTGTCCAGTCACTTCGGAGTGGGCGCCGATTCTGCCGGTCCTTCCAATCCCTTCATGGGCCGGAACATGGGTCCCGGCGGCGGGCGCGGTAGGGGCGGAGGCAGAGGAGGCGGAGGCAGAGGAGGCGGGCGCGGTAGGGGTCTTTGAATGGATCGAGGGTTTTCAGGAGAACCTAAGTTTTCATCGGAGGGACGGCGTGTTCCGGGACGGCCGGCAGGGGGTGAAGATCCGGACAAGTAGCTGAAGCAACAGCCGGCTGAACTTCCGGATCATCAGTTGTTTGATAGAAAAACAGACCACGGAAAGAGAAAAAGAGAAGAACTATGGCGGCAAAAATTGATGTTAAAAAGTATAGACGAACCATGCGCCCGTATATCGAGAACATCCATCTTCACGTGGGCGGGCAGAGCATTCCTGCGCCCGGAAAGGGTGCTCTTCTCCCGAGCAGCGAGAACGGAAAACTCCCCCTGCCGCTTGCCTGTCCCGGTAGAGGCCGGAAAGGAACTGGGTAATGGGATATATTTTCGGACCGGTTCCATCCAGAAGGCTCGGGAGATCCCTCGGGATAGACCTGGTGCCGCTCAAGACATGTACTTATGACTGCATCTACTGCCAGCTCGGGCGCACCACGTGCAAGACCCTCCAGAGGAAGAAATGGTTTTCTCTGGATGAGATTGTGGAGGAACTGAGAGAAAAGATATCGTCCAGTCCCGATTACATCACCCTTGCCGGCTCCGGTGAGCCCACCCTTTACTCCCGGATCGGCGAGCTCATCGAGAAGATCCGCTCCATGACAGACATCCCCGTAGCCGTACTGACAAACGGCTCGCTCTTCTGGCAGAAAGATGTACGCAGAGAGCTCATGGGGGCGAACCTGGTCATCCCCTCCCTTGACGCCGGTAATCCGGTCATGTTCCAGGCAGTGAACCGGCCACACCGGGACATCTCTTTTGAACAGATGCTCGAGGGGCTCATTGCCATGAAGTATGAATTTCGGGGATTGTACTGGCTGGAGGTCTTCTTCCTGGGAGGATACACGGCAATCCCCGGCGAAGGGCAGGCAATCGCCCGGTGCGCACGGCTGATAAAACCGGATCTGGTGCAGCTGAACACCGTCACCCGCCCTCCCTCCGAAGACTATGCGGCAGGAGTCTGCCGCACGCACCTGGAAAAGCTTGCCGGGCTCTTTGTTCCCCGGGCAGCCGTCATTGCCGACTACCGCGACATCCATGGAAAGGCCGAGTTCACCGCGACACGCGATACGGTCTTGGAGATGATAAAACGGCGGCCGTGCTCTATTGAAGACATCGCAGGCGGACTGGGCATCCATCCAAACGAGGCGGCGAAGCACGTGGGCGAGCTTCTGGCCATAGGACGCATCGAACAGCTGCTGCCGGTCGGGGGCAAGAGTTTTTTCCGGATCTCTCCCGGCAGGGAAAGCCCTACCCGATAGAAACGACGCTGTCAGACCTTCTTGCGGGCCACCCGCGCCGTCATCAGCACCGGGTCGTACACGGGCGAAAACGGCGGGGCATATGCGAGGTCGAGGTCGAAGAGCCCGTCGATGGTCATACGGTTGTGGATTGCGGTGCTGTAGACGTCGATCCGCTTGACCGATCCGATCTCGCCCGCCATCTGGGCGCCAAGGACGCGCCGGTCTTTTCTGCTCACGATCACCAGCGAGGTCATGGTCTGTGAACCGGGGTAATAACGCGCCCGGTCCCTTGACTGGACGACGACTTTTTCCGGGTCGAGCCCGAGGTCGCGGGCCTGCCCGTACGAGAGCCCGGTCCGGGAGACGCCGAGATCGAATATCTTCATGACCGCGGTGTTCATGACCCCGGCAAATGCCTCTCTGGCGCCTGCCACATTCATGCCGGCAAGCATCCCCTGCTTGTTCGCCTTCAGGGCAAGAGGTGTATGGACCTCCAGCGGAAAGCCGATCATGCGGGAAGTCGCGCAGTCGCCTGCCGCATATACATTCTCTACCCCGGTCTCCATGAATTCGTTCACCCGGATGGCCTGTTTCGCCCCGAGCGGAATTCCTGCAGAGGCGGCGAGCTCGCTGTTGGGTACGACACCGACGGCGAGCAGAACGGCATCGCACTCGATGCTGCCGGCTTCGGTCAGCACGGCGATGCCGTTTTTCTTCTGCTCCAGACCTTTGAGGGCGGAACCCAGGCGGAGTTCCACCCCTTTTTCCGCCATCTCCTGGATAATGATGTCCGAGATCTCTTTTTCGAAGGAACGCTGGAGCTCTGTCCGGCGGTGGACCAGCACCGTTTCGATGCCGAGCCCGGTAAAGGCCTCCACGGCCTCGATCCCGATATACCCGCCGCCGATCACCGCTATGCGGCCGGGCTTTTTCTCTGCGACAAAGCCATTTATCTTCCCGGCATCAGAGAGGTCGTTCATGGTGAATACGTCGGGATAGAGCGACAGATCCATGCCCAGGGTCTCGGGCCGCGCCCCGGTTGCGATGATGAGCCGGTCGAAGTGCTCATCAAAGCTCTTCCCGTCCGACTCAACCGTCACGGTTCGGGCGTTCGGGTCGATCGCCGTCACCCTGTGGCCGAGCCGCAGGTCGATCTTCCTCTTTTCCCGCGCCTCGCCGGGAGAGACCTCGATCAGGTCGTCAAGGCGGCCGACTGCGCCGCCGATATAATAAGGGATGCCGCACGCGGCATAGGAGATATACGTCCCCCTCTCAAATACGGTGACCTCGTATTCCGGCTTCTGTCGCTTGATCTGGCTTGCGGCGCTCATGCCCGCTGCATCGCCGCCGATGACTATGACTTTCATGATTCATCCTTTCCGCCTCGATGGGCATGGAGCTCCCCTTGAATATTCGCGATCTCGTCATGACAGGCTGCGTGCCAGCACGGCGGCCCCGATGGCGCCGTTCACCTGAGCATATCCGGTGACCTCGATGGGAGAGCCGAAGCGTTTCTCCAGGGCCCTGACCACGCCGATGTTCTTTGCCACGCCGCCGCTCATCATCAGCGGGGACTTTACGGCAAGACGCTGGGCCATGGCGTAAACCCGGGACGCCACCGAGTCGTGGATGCCTGCGATGATGTTCTCACGGGGTTCGCCCTTTGAGATGAGCGAGATGACCTCGGACTCGGCGAAGACCGTGCAGATGCTGCTGATCTTCGAGGGCTTCTCCGAGTGCAGGGAGAGCTCCCCGAACTCGTCCAGGTTCACCTCCAGGGCCCGGGCCATGACCTCCAGGAACCTCCCGGTTCCGGCCGCGCACTTGTCGTTCATAACGAAATCCAAAACCCTGCCCGAGGCATCGAGAATGAGGGCCTTGCTGTCCTGTCCGCCCACATCCACCACGGTGCGGATCTGCGGGTTGAGAAAATGGGCGCCGGCGCCGTGGCAGATGATCTCGGTCATGGACTTGTGGGCGAAATCCACACTGTTTCTTCCGTACCCGGTGGAGACGATCCTCGAGATGGACGACTCCTCGATGCCGAGCGAATCCAGGATCTCGTCGAACATCTTCCTGCCGGCCGCGCCCGCGTTATAGCCCGTGAATCCGACCTTGGTCCCGAGAATGGCCCCGTCTTCCAGAACCGCCGTCTTGGTGCTGATCGAACCTATATCTATCCCTGCCGTCCTCATCTCTCTTTCAACAACCTTTCTTTCCCGTTGGGGTCAGGGTCATACCGGGGTCACACATACCGGGGTCAGGTCTTGACATG
>DCDF01000017.1 GCA_002316295.1 Syntrophaceae bacterium UBA1062
TGTCAAGACCTGACCCCGATCCGACCCCGATCCTGACCTGTGCCAAACTCCGCCACTGTAGCACTAAAATATGTTGTCCTTCAGGAGTACTTCGGCGAGCGCTATCCGCTCTTTCAGCTCTTCATTGATGGCGTCCAGGGAGCCCGCCCGGGTTTTCAGCGAGTCGAGCGGCTCCCTGACGTCCTGTTCCAGCCTCGCCCGAGCCTGCGCTTCGAGCTTGGCGGTAAGATCCCGTGCAAATGACGCGATCATGCTCTGAAAGACCTCATCGAAACTGGAAGACAGCCTGATGCCGTAGTCCTCCGGAGTACCCGAGACGCGCGCTTTGAAGGAAAAGGCACCTATCCGGGAGAAGGCGTCGGCCACCGCTGAGCTCAGGCCGGAGCTTCCGGCCTCGCGGCGCACCAGCATGCTCACCGCCCGTGCGGCGCCGTTCACATCGGCGCTCAGCGATCCTGCGGAAATCACTGCCGTGAGGTCTGTGTCCAGAACGCCCTCCTGAAGCGTCACGGAAAGGGCTTCCGGTCCCAGATCCATTGCGGGGAGACGGTATCCTTGCAAGGCCAGGCGCACCGCATCACGCGGCTTCGATGGATCGATGTGATCGAGCGTGCCGTCGAGCCGGATACCGGAGAAGCTCCCCAGGTTGTCCCCGGAGAAGAGGAAGGTCAGCGGGGCTCCCAGAACATCCTGATCCGGGGTGATGTTCCGGAGCGTGCCCGTGAGGGATCTCCCGCGTGTCAGAACAGATGCCGCGGCGGTGCGGATGAGAAAATCGGGCACGGGCGCGTATTCACGGAACCGCACATCGATGCCCTCCGAACGGGGCGGCCTGAGCTCACGCTGCTGCTCTTCGGTCAGGGTTTCACGGTCGAGCATGGGCGTGATCCTCTCGTACCATCGCAGTGACCGTTCCACCCATGTTCCCAGCCGATCGCCGAAGAGCAGGCCGGTGATGTTGCCGATGCCCTCGGGGCTCGGGCCGTATTTCCGGGCGATCCGACGCGCATCCTCGGCGGGCTGCCGCGCCAGGCCGCTCAGCCGCGCATCGATGGCCTTGTAATCTTCCGAGAACCGGCCGTAGCTGTCTCTGAGCAATCCGAGGTCCGATCCGATGTCGGAGTACAGGTCCCGGACCTCGGCGCCCTTCAGTACAAGAGCACGGATGTCCCGCCTGCGCTCCTCTTTCAGCCGGTCGATGCGATCCTGATACTCTCTCAGGCGCTCCTGGTCCGGGAGCTCGCCGATCCTGCTCTGCCAGAAGCTGTTGCGGTTCCGGATGTCCTGGTCAAGGGCGCGGATGGATTTCACGGTCTCGATGTTCGCCGCCTCCAGCGCCCGCACGATGTCCTCCCGGTCGATGTCCGGCACGGTAAACCAGAGCAGTCTTCTCTCGGAGGCGGGCGAAACCTCCTCGTCCCTCTGACGATAGACGCGGCCCGGTCTGTCCCTGGGAGTGCCCAGCGCCACCCCCTCGATGCCCATGTTCTCGATGACGGTCTTGCGCATGAGCAGCCGGGCGGTGTCGAGCGTAAACGCCACCCTCTGGACCTCCACAGCATTCACTGCAGGGTTTTCCGGGTTGGTCACCTGGATGCGCGTGACGATGAAGCCCAGGGGAGAGAGCGTGAGATCGGCGTCGTCCACGTTCACCTCCGCGCCCGTGAGAAACGCAAGGGTCCTCTCGATGCCCCTGCGGACATATCCGTCGATCAGCACGATCCAGAAAAAGGCCAGCAGAGCGGCGACCACGACGAACGCCAGTATCCCCTCCCACCGTATCCACTTCCTCATAATCTGAATCCCTTCACCGGCAGCGAGGTATAGATCCTGTAGAACGTGCTTGCCTTGATCGCCTGCGCGAGCTTTGTCTTGTTCATCCATGCCAGAAAGCGCGCGCGGTACTTCACGACCCCCGACCGCGCAAGGAAGAATACGGGGACGAACAAGACCAGAGAGATCACGAGGCTGCCCATCACGATCGTGTTGTTGAACCTCTCGATCCTGAAGACCGGCATGTTGTACATGCGCGTCCAGATCCCTTCCAGCGGCTCCGCGGAAAGCAGCGCGAGCCCTGTGATGTGAAAGAGCGGGTCGAGCAGGTAGGCGATGCCCGAGAAAATCGCCAGGCCGATGAGAAACGAGGTGAGGTTGACACGGAGGAAGAGCACGAAAAAGAGCACGACGAGGTTGTGCAGGCTCATCAGCGGTGTGAGGCCCGCGATCATTGAGAAGCACAGCGCAAGACTTATCTGCGACGGATCCTGCTCGGAGTTCAGCACATTGAGAATTCTCGCCGCCATATACAGCATAGCCCGTTTCCCGCCGGATGACCCGGAATCGAACGCCCTGGATTCGAAAAACCCTGCCCCTGTTATGTATATAGTATTCTTTCCATGAGTTATGTTATCAAGTGTGCATGAACGAACCCTCACATCTCTTTATCAGCACCTATATCAGGCTCTTCTTCCTGCTGACGCCGTTCTTCGTCCTCTCCGTGTTTCTCTCGCTGACCCGGGACATCCCCCCGGCCAGACGCCGCACCGTGGCTGCATGGCTCACATTCGACGTCATTCTCATCGGCCTTGTCCTGTATTTTCTCGGCAACGCCATCTTCTCGGTCTTCGGAATCACCCTGGACGCCTTCCGCGTCGGCGCAGGGGCTCTGCTCTTTCTTTCCGCCGTGGACCTGGTACGCGGCACCGAGGTCACGGTGCGGCCGGATGACCCGGACAGCATCACGGTAGTGCCTCTTGCCATTCCCATTACCATCGGTCCTGCGACCACCGGCGCCCTGCTCGTCATGGGCGCCGAGGTCACCAGCGTGTGGGGGAAGATCGTCGGATGCTCCGCCCTGCTGGCGGCCGTGCTCTCCGTGGGCATGCTCCTGTTTCTGGGCACCTCCATCGAGAGAATCATCGGATGTACGGGACTGAGAATCCTGAGCAAGCTGACCGGCCTCGTCCTGGCGGCGCTGGCCGCGCAGATCGTGTTCACCGGGGTTCGGAACTTTCTTGCGTGACCCCCGTACGGGTCGACGGATAGAAAAGACTTCCTCGAGCTGCTGCGGCGCCACCGGATATTTCGGGTACCGTGTAAGACATTCGGCAGTCTGATAATCAGGCCGGCTCCTATGGAAACCCGCCTGCGCCGACTGGTATTATCAAACGGCTATCCGTATCATGAAAGGAGGATGCCATGAACGGGCTCCCGTATCCCTCTGGTACCAGCTACGAATATCCCCTCATTATCAAGAAACTGTTTTCAGCGACGCTGAACTGCCACCCGTCCGGCACGGTCACATACCGGGACAGGATCACCTATACCTACGGCACCTTCAGAGAACGGGTCGTCCGCCTTGCAGGGGCTCTCGCCGCACTGGGAGTGAAGAAAGGGGACGTCGTCGGCATCGTCGACTACAATTCCCACCGTTTTCTGGAGGGCTTTTTCGCAGTGCCCATGATGGGAGCGGTGTTCGCGACCTTCAACTGGCGCCTGGGAAGCGACGAGTTTGCCCACACCATATCCCACGCCTCACCGAAGGTGCTGCTCGTGCATGAGGATTTTCTGGGCAGAATCAGGAAGATCAGGAAATCTCTTGCAGGCGTTGAGCACCTCGTGCTGATCCGCGATTCCGAGCATCAGGCACGGCTGCCCCGCTCGGTTGCGGGCGAATACGAGAGCATGCTCGGGAAAGCCCCTGAGGGCTTCGATTTCGCGGACTTCGATGAAAACACCCCTGCCACGCTCTACTATACGGCCGGGACGACCGGCCTTCCCAAGGGCGTATCGTTTACCCACCGGCAGATCGTGCTGCAGACCCTTTCCCTCGGTATCGCCCTGAGTTCGTATTCTTCTGAGATGCGGTTCTCGTCACAGGACGTGTTCATGCCCCTCATACCCATGTGGAGCGAGCATGCCTGGGGCATGCCCTACCTGGCGACAATGCTGGGCGCGAAGCAGGTCTACTCCGGCAAGTACGACACGGAATGCCTCCTGAAGCTGTTCGGCACGCACAAAATCACGTTCTCGGTCTGTGTTCCGACAGCGCTGCACATGATTCTCGAGCATCCCCTGTCGATGGGCCTGGACTTCTCCTCCTGCAAGCTCATCGTCACCGGGGCGCGGCTCCCGGAAAAACTCGCCAGGGCAGCGCTCTTGCGGGGCATCCGCGTCACCTCCGCCTTCGGCCTCGCGGAGGCCTGCCCGCTGGTGGCCATGTCGCACCTGAAAGGGGATCTCGATGAGAGCGTGACGGAGGAAAAGATCCGGATCCTCGGCAGCGCAGGGCTGCCTGCGCCCCTGGTGGAGGTGGGGGTGGTGGACACTGTGGGCAATTTCAAGAAGAACGACGGCCTGTCGCAGGGGCAGGTGGTCATCCGCGCTCCCTGGCTGGCGCGTGAGTATCACCGCGACCCGAGAAAGACCAAGGACCTGTGGAAGCATGGCTGGCTCTACACGGGAGATATCGGCTTCATCAACAAAGACGGGTATCTGTGCATCACGGAGCGGGTCAGAAGCGTGATCAAGAGCGGCGGCGAATGGATCTCGCATCTGAAGATCGAGAACCTCGTCAGGAAGCACAAGGGGGTCAAGGACGCGGCGGTCGTGGGAGTACCGAACGAGGTCTGGGGAGAAAGGCCGGTCGTGCTCGTTCAGATCAGCGAAGAGTACGCCGGCGTGCTGGACAGCGCCAAGCTCGCGGAGTTCATGCAGACGTTCGTCGAAACGGGCGACCTGCCGAAATACGCCCTGCCGGACCGATATGTGATTGTCGACGCGATTCCCAAGACCGGGGTGCAGAAGATCGATATGCGCGTGATCAAGCAGAAATACGGCAGCATGATGGAATCCGGCGACTGAGGCCTCCGCTGATTCCCGGCCCTCAGAGGCATCACACCGGCCGGAAGCCGACAAGGAGAGGAAGCCCGTATACCGTGAACAGAAACAGGGTAAGACGGAAGCACGGCTTCGTGCGGGAAACGGCATGTCTTGAGAATCGTCCGGCCTCGAGGTATTGTTAATCACAAGGGGCCACAGCCTGTTTTTCAGCGCCGGCCCCGGAAAAACCATTTCAGATGTGAGAACAGATGCACAGACCCGAGATCTTCGACCCCTACCCGGCTGGGCCGGATATCGACGTTCTGCCCTCGTTTTTCCCCATACCCGGCCTGGGGATCGTGCCGGTGAACGCCTTTGTCCTCAAGGCACAGGAGCCTGTCCTGGTGGACACGGGCCTGTTGGATCTGAGCGACGGGTTCATGGACAGGCTCTCTTCGGTCATCGACCTGGACGATCTCAGGTGGCTCTGGCTCACCCACAACGACCACGACCATATCGGGAGCCTTCACCGGATCATCGAGGCAGCACCCCGGATACGGGTCGTCACCACCTTTCTCGGTCTCGGCAAAATGAGCCTGTTCCGCCCCCTGGCCGTCGACAGGGTCTATCTTCTGAACCCGGGCCAGGTTCTCGATGTGGGAGACAGGAAGCTCACGTCAGTCAGGCCCCCCACGTACGATGCTCCGGAGACCACCGGTTTTTACGATCACAAGTCGGCCGCTCTCTTCAGCTCAGACTGCTTCGGAGCGCTCATGGCCGAGCCAGCGGAGAGCGCCGGGGGCATCGGCTCGGAAAGGCTGAGAGACGGACTGATCGCCTGGACCAAGATGGATTCTCCCTGGCTTCATGCCATCGACAGGGACGAGTTCACGAAAACGATAAATTATTTTCTGGGGCTGGCTCCCAAGGTCATACTCAGCGCCCATCTCCCGGCCGCACACGGCATGACCGACGAGCTGCTTCAGTACATCGCAATGGTTCCCGATGAAGAGCCGTTTGTCGGGCCGGACCAGCTCGCCCTTCAATCCATGGCGAAATCGGGAGGCGGGGCGCCGCAATGAGTCGCCCAAGGCTCCGTGTTTCTTCCGCAGACCGCTCATCCGATGCCGGCCGCTCCCGAAGCTTCTCCAGACGCCTGCTCCTTTTCACGCCGGAGGGAAATAGTGGCTCAGATAATCGGCTATCTCCAGCGGAGGATACGTGAATTCGAGCACAGACCCGGTGCAATCGGTGATGGCCCCGGTATCCTGCCGGACGACATCCGGCGGCATCTGCTCCCGCCTGTACTCGTCCGCGTGCCGTACCGCGCTCTCATAGGTCGTATCCGGCCGTATATGGATCAGATCTGAAGGGTATTCCGATCTCATCGACATGGCTTTGCCTCCTTTCCACCCTCTGTACTGCTTTGCCGGTATAGAGAGGAGATGATCTGTTTGTAGTTGTAGGGCCGCGGGCTCAATATTCAAGACAGTGAATGAGGCGCCCCCTTGAGGCCGAGAGGCGCAGCATCTTGCGAATGGAGCGATCAGGCCCTGCCCTTGTGCCGCCTGACCGAGGCGGAGGGCAGGGCCTGACCCCCCGGACTGCTACCGGGCCGACACCTTCGAGGCAAAGGCGCCATGCCTGCCCACAGAGAGAGGGCTTGCCTGTTCGGTCATCCGGTTCAGTGCTCTGTTGATGAAGGGAATGAATGTCCGCGCGGCTTCCGTGTTGCCCCGCGAGTTTGGATGGCCGTCTCCGCCCTCTCCCGACGGATATCT
The DNA here is from genome assembly GCA_002316295.1 of Syntrophaceae bacterium UBA1062. Lineage (GTDB taxonomy): Bacteria > Desulfobacterota > Desulfomonilia > UBA1062 > UBA1062 > Phosphitivorax. Next base: position 6,603 of record DCDF01000017.1, read on the forward strand.
CAGCCAGTTGGACACTCCGTAGGCGGTGAGTATGTGAAAATAGTCGAATACGACGACGTTTTTGAGCGGGTAGTCGCTCAGCCATCCCGCAGAGAAATTCTTGAGCCAGTTGTTGAATGAACGGATCCGCTTTCCCGCCTCGTCCACGACGGCCTGATCCGGCCTGCGCAGGATGCGCCCCATAAGCCCCTGTACCGGCTCCGGCTTCACAAGCGGAGGGGCGGTGACGGCAACAAACAGTGTTTCGCGCTCTCTCATGAAATACTGCAGCATAGAGCGATAGGCGGCCTTGTAATTAGCAATGGTCTTTTCCCGCGAGTCGGGATCGCCGGGCTCTCTCCCCTCGGCATCGATCCAGCTGCTGGAAGGGCCTGACTGGAACATGACCACCCTGTTGAAGGCGCCGTCGCTGAAGAGAACGTCCTGGTGCCTAGTGGCGAGAATCCTGCTCATGTGGCTGCGGAACTTGCGGTTCCAGTGGCAGACATCGGTTTCGGCGCCGATCTTCGATCCGTATGCCGCTTCGTGAACCACGTAGTTGTTCTGCCCGAGCAAGGCCCTGAGGCCCCCTCCGTTGGGGTGCGTTCTCAGGATGCCGAACTCTCCGTTCGCCCTCCCCGGGCTTGCCATGAGCTGGCCTCCCACCGAGTGGTGAATGAAGAGGAGATGTACGGTAGTGTCGGGCTTGTCTGCCGAATAGGCCGAAAGGTCGAGCTCTCTGATGTCCATTCACGCCCCTTTGCAAGAATGCTGCCGAGGGTGGCGTGTGCCGGATAACCCTGGATGTGAGAGATATTTCGATCTTCCCTGCGACGCCCCGGTGACAAAACCCGGCTTTGCATCACCAAAAGGTAGCCCGGTTTCGTTTTCGTTACCCGGGTATCGGACACTCCATTCCTTGAGGCAGGGGGATTTTCATATATCCCCGCTCGATCCTCTGAGGCCGGCCTACCCGAGCACCCAGCGAAGCAGTGCCATCACGGCGACGCCGCCGGCGACCGTGCCGATCAGGCTCTTTGTGCGCACCGCTATCGCCAGCACGGGAATGACAGCGATCATGGCGAGATTTTCCGGCGGCCAGGAAAGCCGGCCCTCCGGCATGGCGACCGACTGCGCGAGCAGGGCGGCAAGCACCGCGATAGGCACGAATCCCAGCCAGCGCACCACATTTTCAGGCAGGCTGATGCGGCTGAGCAGCACCAGGGGCGCGACCCGAGGTATCAGCGTCACCACTGCCGCGCCCAGGATGATCAGGAATATCGAGAGACGAATCACGCCTTTTCCGCCCTCCCTTCCAGAACCATCCCCACGGTGGCGGCGATGAGCGTGGCCGTGACGATGGCCCAGCTGGCGGGCAGAATCAGGGCGCCGCACAGCGCGACAGCGCCTCCGACGGCGGCGGCTGCGACCGCAGCGAGTAGCTTCGGCCTGCCTGCGATCTGCAGGACCAGCAGGGCGGCAAACATGGCCGCAAGCGCGAAATCGAACCCCAGGGCGCGGGTGTCCGTGATCGAGCCTCCTGCAACCGCGCCCAGAGAGGTGCACAGGATCCACGCGGCATGGGAGGCGTTGTTGAGCCCCAGAAACCACCCTGCTCCCGGGAAAGCGCCTCTCCCGAGCCGGCCGGATGCCAGGGCAAAGGTCTCGTCCGTGAGCTCCGCCCCGATCAGTGCATTCTGCCACGTCTTCAGGTGCCGGACATGGGTCGATATTGCCGCGCTGTACAGGAGATGGCGGACATTGACCAGAAAGATGGTGACGACGATCGCCCCGGCCGGCACCCCGGCGGCTATCAGGCCCACCGTGACGAACTGGGCTGAGCCCGCATACAGAATCAGCGACATCAGTGCGACCTCGGGCACGGTGACACCCGCGGTCTTGGCGACCACTCCGAACGCAAGACCGATCGCGGTGTAGCCCATGATGACCGGGACGGCGTCCCTCACGCCGTCGATATAGCGCTCGGCCCGTGCATCCCGGCAGGCTCCATGATGCGCAGCGCCGGGAGAGCCCGCCGTGCCGGCCTGCTGCCGATTCCTTCTCATATGTCCTGCCCCGGAAACCACCTATACCATGAAAGGCGGCCGCCGGTCAGTCGCATTCACCGCGCATCGGGGAGGGCATCCAGAGTCTCACCGCTGTTTTCGCCCCGCGATGAGCCCTTTGAACCGGGCGTATTCCACCATCCGGCTGAATGCATACAGCGCCCGCTCTGGTGTCGGATATGTCGGAACGCCGAGCGGGAGGAACCCCTCGTGGATGTGCATCATCTCCTTCTTCGTGCCGCCGTAGTAGCTCACGAACACCGGCTTGTCCAGGTGGGCGCGGATAACATCGGCAAAGGCCTCGTGAATGTCGAAGATCGACTCGGGCATGAGCACGAAAATGATCAGCAGCGCGTCGATGTCCTTCTGCTCGAGCATGCTCTGAGCGATATGACGCATGGTGTTCTTCGAGCCGTGCTGCTCGACAGCGGACCAGATGTCCACCGGGTTGCGCACCGGCGCCCAGGCGGGCACCACCTCTCGAAGCTTCTTCATGGTGGCGGGTTTGAGCGACGGGAGTTCGATGCCGAGCTCTTCGGCCGCGTCCGTTGTCACCACGCATCCCATGCCCGTGATGGAGAGCGCCCCCATGCGGTTGCCTCGCGGCAGGGGCTGCGACTCGAACGCGGAGAGTGTGTCAAAGAACGCCTCGGAATCGTTCACACGCACCAGCCCGGCCTTCCGGCAGACCGCATCGAACACGACATCCGACCCCGCCAGAGAGCCGGTATGCGAGGCGATGGCCGCGGCCCCCGCCTCGCTCCGTCCGGACTTGGCCACGACCACGGGCTTTTTCGAGCACGCCCGCGCGGCGGAGCGGACGAACCGCTCGCCGTCCGCGACCCCTTCCAGATACATGCCGATCGTGGTCGTCTGTTCGTCATCGGCGAGATACTCCAGGAGGTCGCTCTCGTTGATGTCGCTCTTGTTGCCGATGCAGGCGACCTTTGCGAGCCCGAAGGGTTTGACGTCAGCGATCCACCGCCCCCAGCCCGACGAGAAGACCCCGGACTGCCCGATGAGCGACACGCCGCCCGGCCGTAGCTGTTCGAGCCCCACGATCGAGGTTGCGAGCCCCGCCCGGGGATTGATGGTGCCGATGCTGTTGGGCCCCATGAGCCTCATCCCCGCGCTGCGGGCAGCGGCCGCAAGCTCGTTCTGCTCGGCCAATCCCGATTCGCCGGCATCGGAGTAGCCGCCCGTGCTCAGGATAACACTGCGCACCCCCTTGGCAGCGCAGTCTTTCAGCGCATCCGGCACCGCCGCCTTGGGAATGACGATCATGGCGAGGTCGACCGGTCCGGGCACGTCGCTCACCCTCGGGTATGCCTTCATGCCGAGGATATCCTGAGCCGTGGGATTGATGGGGTGGATCCTGCCCTGGAAACCCGCCTTGAGCAGGTTGCGCAGGATGATGTTGCCGCCCTTGCCCGGGCTCTTGGACGCACCGATGAGCGCAAAAGACCCGGGATTGAAGAACGGATCCACTGTTTCCGGCCCCGGCGCCTTCCTTTTTGCGGCCACGGCCCCGCCGTTGCAGCGGACGAGTGCATCCACGGCCAGCGCACCACGCTCTCCCGCGATCAGCGGGTTGACGTCGATCTCGGCAATGTCGCCGCGTTTTGCGATGAGCCTCGAAAGCGCGCTCAACGCCTGTGCGACAGCGTCGATGTCCACCGGCGGCCGGGAGCGGTACCCGCTCAGGAGTGCGGCGCCTTTCAGGCGCATGAGCATGGAGCGTGCGGTCCTGATGCTCACCGGTGCGATCTCGACGACCGTGTCGCGAAAGATCTCGGTGAAGATGCCCCCGATGCCGGCCAGCACCACGGGCCCGAAGACAGGGTCGCGCTTCGCGCCCAGGATGATCTCGACACCCGGCTGCGCCATCTTCTGCACCAGGAGCTTGGGTTCTATGCCGCGGAACCGGCTCCGGATGTCTCTGGCTGCTTCGATCAGGGACTGGGCGTCTGCTATGTTCAGCTTCACTCCGCCCTGGTCGGTCTTGTGGAGAACCGCCTCTGAGCAGACCTTGAGGGCCACGGGAAAGCCCAGTCTGCCTGCAGCCTCTACCGCCTGGTCCTCATTACAGGAGAGGGCCTGCTCGACCACCGGAATCCCCCACTCCTTGAGCAGAAGCGCTCCCTCATATTCGCTCAGTGCATAGACGCTTTGTCTCTTCAAAGATGCCTCCATATCATTTCTCAGTAGTATCAAACACATACCAGAAGGCTGACCCGGTAGTCAACTATGGCGGCATCCGGCGGATGCAATATTTCCCTTCATTTTTTCAGAAAAAAAGCGCATACATGCCTGTAACGGAGGAAAGGCCGTAGAACTGCTGGTATGACTGGCGGGAACGCGGGATACTCACCTTCGTTCATTATTTTATTGAGATCGAACAGCATATGAGCACAAACAGACAACTTACCGCGGCAATGTTCATCGGTGTGCGGGGCGACGGGATCATATCCTTCGGATCGGGCCAGCCCGATCTGCCTCCTCCGAAAGAAGTGTACGATATTCTGCCGGATTACAACGGCTTCAGGTATGGATTGATCCAGGGGCAGGTCAACCTGCGCGAGGCGCTGGCCAAGCAGTATCCGAGGTCCACCGCGGACAGCTTCGTGATAACCAACGGAGCATCCGAGGCGCTGGACCTGGCCTTGCGGGCGATCGCGTGGATGCAGAAGAAAAAGGGCGGCCGGAAGCCGAAATGCCTGCTGTGCCGCCCGTACTATTACTCCTACCTTCCCCTGGTGGAGTATGCGGGCTTCGAGCCCGTGTTCACCGATCTCGTTGAAGGCAGGATCGTGTACGAGGATTTCGAGCGAAAGGTCCGGGACTGCAAGGTCGTGCTCATCAATTCACCCTCGAATCCCACGGGCCGGGTGGAGGCGATCGATACACTCAGGCAGATCGAGAAGATCTCCGAAGACTTGGGCATCTATGTTCTCTCCGACGAGGTATACAAGGACCTCATCTATGTGCGGGAGAACTATCTGCTCAAAGGCCTGCACGTGGTCACCATCAACTCTTTCTCAAAGACCTTCGGCATGACCGGCCTGCGGGTGGGATATCTGTGGTCGCTTGATAACGAGCTGGTGAAGACGGTGATCGAGATGAAGTCTCACACGTCCATGAACACGAGCATCATCGCGCAGGAGATGGCCTGTGCGGCGACGACCGTTCCGAAGAGCTATATCGACGGGCAGATCAGGATCTGGGAGGAGCGCAGAGACATCATCTACCGGGGAATGATTGACCTGGGACTCGACCTGTGGAAGCCCGAGGGCGCGTTTTACGTGCTGCCGAAGATAGAGAACCCGCGCGATTTCGTCTGGGACATGTTTCACGAGTACAAGGTCATCACGTATCTGGGAGAGTGGTTCGGCGCACCGGACAGGGTCCGCTTTTCCTATGCGCTCGATGCAGACAAGATCGAAGAGGGCCTCGACAGGGTCGGGCGGTATCTGAAAAAACGCTCCAGACATTAAGCGCGGGTTTTCAGACCCTGCCCCGCCGGCGGGAACCCTGCTGGGAACCGCAAGCGGGACAAGTCTCAAATGATTCACGCGGCCGCACAGGCGTGATCCCGGCGCCCGCCGGGGGCAAAGGCGCACCCGGCTCGTGGATGCATCCGGGCCGCCGGACGGACAGCGATCGCGAGGCCGGCTGGCCAGGGAATCGTCTCCCGTGGGTCTGGCCCCCTTTCTATCATGTGAAAGCGGGTGCGAGATCAGGATCTCCGGTACGCCTTTTCGAAACTATGCATTCCGCAGTCTCTTCGTGAACCTGATGCCCGTGTCCAGGTATCCGATATGCCGGTAGAATTCGTGCGAATCCTTCCTGAAAATGCTGCTGGTGAGGACGACCAGATTGATTCCCTGTCCGGCCAGCGAGGCCTCCACCCTGTCGATGAGCAGCTTGCCGATCCCGCGGCCGCGCCACTTTTCGTCCACGACGAGCGCTGTCAGCCTCCCGTACATGCCGTTGAACTCCAGAGAATATCCCGTATAAGCGCCGACGAGCCCTACAACATCTCCCTGAGCCTCTGCAACATAAGTGATAT
>DCDF01000023.1 GCA_002316295.1 Syntrophaceae bacterium UBA1062
TGAACATCGCTGTCGGCAACCCTCTGGTGTCGCTGGCCATATCGGTAAATGTCCTCGCCGGGATCACCGGATCGGCTTCGGGCGGCATGAGCATCGCCCTGAGCACTCTGGGCGCGGATTATGTGCAGATGGCGCGCGATGCGGGTATCTCGCTGGAGCTCATGCACCGGGTGACCACGGTTGCAACGGGCGGGCTGGACGGCCTTCCTCACAACGGAGCGATCATCACCCTGCTGTCGATCTGCAGGCTCACTCACCGCGAGTCGTACATGGATATCTTTGTGGTCGCGGTGCTGGCTCCCATAGTCTCTCTTGCGGTCCTGATCCTGCTCGGCACGCTGTTCGGATCGTTCTGACAGAGAAAAGAGGAATCCCTCGAGGATTCTCTTCCCATGAGACGGCCTTCAGGGTGCTACCCGGATTGCCGCTTTCGTCTTCGGCCGTATTATTATCCCTAAGTCTCCGAGACGGCTTGCCGCAGTTCTGTCCAGACCGGACAATACTCTGGATTGCATGTGATGAGGACGGAGAGGGCGGAAGGTGCAAGGTATATACGTGTCGGATGCCGATCCGAGAGAGACCCTTACCGTGGCCGATGCAGTGGCCATCATTGTGGGAATCGTGGTGGGGGTGGGCATCTTCAAAACCCCTTCGATTGTCGCTTCCAGTTCGGGCAGCGAGGGAATGCTCCTTTTTGTCTGGCTGCTCGGCGGGGTGATCTCCCTCCTTGGGGCGCTGTGTTATGCGGAGCTCGCCACCACCTATCCACATGCAGGGGGAGACTATCACTATCTCACCCGGGCCTTCGGGCACACATCCGGGTTTCTCTTTGCCTGGGCCCGCATGACCGTGATCCAGACCGGTTCCATCGCCATGGCCGCCTTTCTGATCGGCGACTACGCATCGGAAATTTTCCGGCTTGGCGGCAATTCGGCATCGTATTATGCGGCCCTCATCATCGCGGTCCTGACGGCCGTCAACATGAAGGGTATCCGGCAGGGCAAATGGACCCAGAGAATACTCATCGCTCTGATCCTTATGGGGCTTGTGTTCGTGGCCGTGGCGGGATACGCCCTTGCGCCTGCCAGACCGCCTGACCCGTCCGGGCAGGCTTCCCTGTCAGGCCCAGCCCTGGGCAGGGCCATGATCTTCGTTCTGCTCACCTATGGAGGCTGGAACGAGGCCGCCTATCTGTCGTCCGAGGTCCGAGGCCCCCGGAACAACATGGCCCGGGTCCTGCTGATCAGCATCGCCCTGGTGACGGGCGTCTATCTCGCCATCAACGCCGTCCTGATGAACAGTCTGGGGCTGTCCGGCATGTCGAGCTCCCAGGCGGTTGCGGCGGATCTGATGGACAAGGCCCTGGGAGAGACAGGAGTGAAATTCATCAGCACGCTCGTGATCCTGGCCGCGCTCAGCACCGTGAACGCCGCCATCATCACCGGTGCGCGGACGAACTATGCCCTTGGCAGAAACTTCGGCCCGTTGCGGTTTCTCAGCCGCTGGCAGAACAGCGGGCAAACCCCTGTGAACGCCCTCGTTCTCCAGGGTGCGATCGCCCTGATCCTGGTCGCCCTGGGGACGGGGACGCGCAGCGGCTTTGTCATGATGGTTGAGTATACGGCCCCGGTGTTCTGGTTTTTCCTGTTTCTCGTCGGCGTCTCGGTCTTTGTGCTTCGCCGCAGGGACGTGCATGCCGTCCGGCCCTTCCGCGTGCCCCTGTATCCGCTCACGCCGCTGGTGTTCTGCCTGGTCTGCCTGTACATGTTTCATGCGAGCCTGGTCCACACCGGCAAGGGGTCCCTTCTGGGCGTGGGGGTTCTGCTGGCGGGCGTCCCGATGCTGCTGCTCAGGAACCGGGGCGGAAGAAAAGAACAAAGGAGGACAAATTCATGAGAAAGACAGTGTTCAGGCGGCTGACAGCGCTTGCGTTCATACTCGCGGTTATCCAGATGGGCGGCGCGGACTTGAATCCGCCCGGCCGGAACGCGTATGCGCTCGGCGATCAGGACGGCCTCGACGTCCCTTATGTCCCCACGCCCGAGAATGTGGTGGAGAAGATGCTCGATATGGCGGAGGTGAACGGCGAGGACCTGGTCTATGACCTGGGCTGCGGCGACGGCAGGATCGTGATCGCCGCCGCGAAGGAGAGGGGGGCGAGAGGGATCGGCATCGATCTGGACCGCTGGCGCATCATGGAGAGCATTGAAAACGCCCGGACGGCGCAGGTGACCGACAGGGTGCGGTTCATGCAGCAGGATCTCTTTGAAACGGACCTTGGGAGACGCGACGGTGGTGACCCTGTACCTGCTCCCCTCGGTGAACCTCGAGCTCCGCCCAAAGCTGTTCCGGGAATTGAGGCCGGGCACGCGGATCGTGTCGCACGACTTCGACATGGGGGACTGGGCGCCTGATCAGGTCGCCGAGGTGGACGGCAGCACGGTGTATTTCTGGGTCATGCCCGCGAATGTGTCAGGCGCCTGGGAGTGGACCATGCCCGATCAGGCGGGAAGCGGGCGCTGTGTGCTCAAGATGGATCAGGAGTACCAGTATGCGGCCGGGACCCTGCATGAGGGCTCTTCCAAAACACCATTGAGAGACGTCAGGATCACGGGACGGACTCTGAGCTTCACCGTGGATCAGAAGGTGAACGGGAAGGTCGTCCCCATGTATTATGAGGGGATAGTCGATGATTCCTCGATCGAAGGCTTCGTCAAGGCGAACGACGGATCTTTGTCCGAACCCATGGCCTGGAAGGCGCAGAGGGACCCGTCCACCAGAACACCTATCGACAGGCCGGCCGATGTGGAGATGTGATCCCCCCGAGGCCTATCTTTATCCATGATTCATGGCCCCGGCGGGATGTCACGATTCATCGGCGGGAAAAGCCATAGTGCTCATTCCAGCGTCCTCCTTCCTGCCGGAATCGAGTCGGGTGAACTGGACCACGACGGGCGCGTCCGATTCGATGACTCGAGGCGTCCCGCTTTCGAGTGGCGCTTGCTTTTTGTTCAGCATGATCTATTGCTTAGAGTAACGGATCTTTTCCTCATGGCCGGAAACGGCGGTCACCGACAGGCCGGCCGGAGAAACGTATTTTTTGAGAGGAGGGAGGAAGGATGAAACGAAAAGCATCGGCAATATGGAAGGGCGGCATCAGGGATGGAAAAGGATCAATCTCCACGGACAGCGGGGTGCTGTCCGATACGCCATACTCCTTTGGCACGCGCTTCGAAAACGAGAAGGGCACCAATCCCGAAGAATTGATCGGGGCCGCGCATGCGGGCTGTTTTTCCATGGCCCTTTCCCTTATGCTGGGCGAGGCCGGCTTCACCCCGGAGAACATCAGCACTGTCGCGAGCGTCACCCTGGAAAAAATCGAGGGCGGATTCGGTATCACTGCCGTGCACCTGGATGTTGTCGCCAGAGTGCCCGGGATAGATCAACAGGCCTTCCAGGCTGCGGCTGAAAAGGCCAAGAAAGGCTGTCCGGTGTCACGGGTATTGAATGCCGTCATAACGATGGAAGCCCGGCTCGAGTGATTCAAACCCTTCTGTTATAGGTCCCTCTATAAAAGGGCTGGATCGAAAGACAAGCCGAAAAGCGGCCCCGATAAAGCGAAGCGGCCGATCGGAGCATGCCGAGAAGCCGATTACATTCTGTAAGGTCAACATAAGGTCTGTGCATTGGTCTGCCATAATGGATATCCGGCAAGAGAAGCCCCAATGCACCGATGCCATGAATATCTTTACTATTTGTCCAAGAAATAATATTATATCCTACAACACTACTGTCCCAACGTTAATCGAATAAAGTCAGCTGGTTGCTGGGAACTGCCCCTGAATCTTGCCCATTTGAATCTGTAAGTGCATGTATAATTGGCGTCTTCTCGAAGAGTGTGACACTCAAAA
>DCDF01000131.1 GCA_002316295.1 Syntrophaceae bacterium UBA1062
GGATATGGATCGGCCGGGAGGAGTGATCAGTTTTCCGATTTAATTATATCGTACTCTCGATCCGCCTGTGATCCAGGCTGCATGCGGGTGATACACGAAACGACGCCAGCTCTCAGGGCCTCAGAGATTTCCAGAGTTCCGGGTGCGCAACAAACGCTCCGCCTCGCCATACACCCAACTGCCCGTCAGAGCTGATGGCAAAGACGAGGGCCGCTCCGTCCACGATGTCCGTATGACCGCGGGCGCCGGACGGGGTCGCTCGCGCGAAGAAAGACCTGTTATCTGGACCGACGAGATCGACCGTGATCCCGTAGAATTCGCTGGGCTCATACTGATTGTCATTATCAGGGTCCGGGAGTCCTACATTGGCGATGAGCTGTGCTATGGTGCCGTACTGACCACGTTCCGCCATGTGTTTCTCTTGGTAGAGAGCAACAGTCTGCAGAGCGGTCACGGCCTCCGCCCTCCTCGTCCTGGTAACATATCCGGAGTAGGAAGGGATTGCGATGGCGGCAAGGATTCCTATGATTACCACGACAATCATGACCTCCATAAGACTGAAACCCTGTTTTCCCATAACCGGTCCCCCGTGCAGGTAGAAGTTATTATCATTATCGGCATTTCTCCGTAACAGACAACAAAAATATTCTCTCCGGCATCTCGAACCAATACAGGGTGTTGACTGACTGATGCGGTGAGGCTATGCATATCACCCATGAAAGGATACGTGAAGATCTTCACCTACGGCTGCCAGATGAATGATCTCGACAGCCAGAAGATGTATTCCATACTCAGCCGGGAAGGATGGGAGCCAACTGAGTCGCTGAAAGAGGCGGATCTGATTATTCTGAACACCTGTTCGGTGCGCCAGAAGGCCTACGAGAAGGCCCTGAGCAATATCGGCAGGCTCAGGCCGTATAAAAAACGAAAGCCGTCCCTGATCATCGCCGTCACCGGATGCATCGCCCAGCAGAAGGGCTCGGACATCATTTCCCGCATGCCTCATGTCGATATCGTGCTGGGGACCCATCAGCTGCACCGCATCTGCACAGCCGTCGAGGAGAAACGCGAGGAAAACGGGCCGGTCGTTGACACACGGTTCGGCGAATGCATCCCATCGCTGAAGATTGTGCCTCATCAGGCATTCATGGTTCCAACTCACCGGGCGTATATCAATATCATGCAGGGATGCAACAACTACTGCTCCTATTGCATCGTTCCATACGTGCGGGGCAGGGAAATCAGCAGAGACCATTTCGGGATTGTGGAAGAGGCGAGAAGGCATGCGGACTCCGGCGTCAGGGAGATATTCCTCCTGGGGCAGAACGTCAACTCCTATTCCGGCGGGATCAGCTTCCCCGAACTGCTCAGATGCATCAATGACATCGGCGGCATCGAGCGCATCCGGTTCACCACATCCCACCCCAAGGACATGAGCGACGATCTCATCGCCTGCTTCGGAAGCCTCGAGAAGTTGTGCAATCATATTCATCTCCCCTTCCAGTCGGGCTCGGACAGGGTGCTCAGGCTCATGAACAGGCAATACACCCGGGAAACGTATCTCGAGCTCATCGAAAAACTCAGGCAGGCCAGACCCGACATAGCGTTCAGCGCAGATGTCATTGTGGGTTTCCCCGGCGAGGACGATGAGGCGTATCGGCAGACGCTTGAACTGATCCGGGAGGTCAGGTTCGATCTCCTCTACTCATTCCGCTACTCGATCCGACCGGGTACGGAGGCTGCATCCCTCGAAGACAGCGTTGCGCCGGAGGAGAAATCTCTCAGATTGAGAGAGCTCCAGAGTGTCCAGCGTGCGATCACCCTGGAGATCAATCGGTCGCGCGTGGGCCTGACCTATCCCGTGCTCGTAGACGGAGTAAGCGTCCGTAACGCAGAGCAGGTGTACGGAAGAACAACCCAGAACACGATCGTTAATTTTACGGGGCCTCACCGCCTTATCGGCCGGACTGTAGACGTCAGGATCACGAGGGCGAACCCCAACTCCCTGACAGGTGAGACGGCTGAATATGAACCCGGGCATACGCGCTTGCCCATCCAGGTGTAATCCGCCGCTCTGCGTGCGAATCACCGCCTCTGCCGCAGAACGATTCCATCAGAGGCACGGCTTTTCCCGATGCCGGTCCGATGTTCCCGGCAAATTTCTGCTGTGCGATCAGGGCGCGTGAAATAAACCTGGAACAAACGCAGGGGCAGTGCTATGACAAACGGTCATGGAAAAGCTGAAAAGGTGGCCTACCGTCATTATCTTCATCACCCTGCAGGTGGCCTGGCTTTCCATCGTCGCCATCTGGCTGGTATGGTATATCAGGAACAATGCCATGCGGGCGGACCAGCCCATCGGCGCATGGGATATCGTTATTATCGTCGAGGTTTCGATACTGTTTCTGCTGATCCTCGCCGGGATCTATATACTCTTCATTCTTTATCAGAGACAGCTCACTCTCATGCGCACCCAGATGCATTTCATCTCCTCAATCACCCACGCCTTCAAAACACCTCTGGCGACCATGCAGCTCTACCTGGAAACCATTGACAAGAGAGAGCTTCCGGACACCACCAAGACCCAGCTCCTCAAAGGCATGATGACGGAAAATCAGCGGCTCAAATCTCTGGTGGACAATTTCCTCGCCAGCGCGCGCTTCAGCTATTCACACAGGCCTTATGTCTTTTCCCGTGTGTCCCTGGCAAGCTTCATCATAAACTTTCTGAAAAACAACGAGCTGCTTCTGAAGGATGTCGATGTCCGTACGAATGTTCACGAAGACCCGGAGATTCTTATCGATCGTGAGGCCATGAGTTTGGTGTTTTCCAATCTTGTGGAAAATGCTATCCATTATTCGAAAGATATTCTCCGGGTCGATATCGAGGCATGGCAAGAGAATGCATGGGCGTATATCCGATTTTCGGATTATGGGATCGGGATACCGAAGGAAGGCTATCGGGACGTCTTCAAGATGTTTCAACGGCTGCCCGAGGCCATGGCCCTGTGGGGCTCGGGAACGGGAATGGGGCTTTATGTGGTGAAAATGATCGTCAAGGCCCATGGAGGAAATATCAGAGTGAGTCCGGGGTTGGAAAACAAGGGCACGTCGTTTCTCATCCGGCTGCCCGTGGTGAAGTGATGGGCATACGATGGAGAGTGCTGATCGTCGAAGATGATCAGGCCCTGGCACTTGGCCTGATCATCAATCTCGAAGCAGAAGGCTACGAGGTGTTCCATGCCGTAAGCGCCGAAAAGGGCATCACGCTCTTGGAGGACATGAGCTTCGATCTCGTGGTGCTGGATCTCATGCTCCCCGGCATGGACGGTATCGAGGCGCTCAGGAATATCAGGGAAAACGATCCCCGACTGCCGGTTCTCATCCTCACGGCCAAATCGAACGCGAGTGACAAGGTCGAGGGTTTGCGGGCGGGAGCGGACGACTATCTCACCAAACCGTTTCATCTGGAGGAGTTCCTGCTTCGGATCCGGCGCATGCTGGATCGGTATGAATGGTACAAGTCCGGAGATATCCAGAGAATCGGCAGAGTCACACTCGACTTCAACACCCTGGAGATCACCAGGGAAGACGGCGGGATATCACGCATCACCCCTCATGAGGCAAACCTCATTCAGTATCTCACCACTCATCAGGACCGTATTGTCACGCGGGCCGAGCTTCTGAAAAATGTATGGGGGCTCGACCCGGGCATCGAAACCCGAACCGTGGATACCTTCATCTCCAGGATCCGCCGCTACATTGAGGAAGACCCCTCGAAGCCCCGTCATATCATCAGCATCCGCGGAAAGGGATATCGGTTCGTTTCATAGCAAAAACCGCAACTGAATTGAAACGGTCAATCCAGCGTCTTTCTGAACCGGTATGTTGCAATGATGAGGAAGGAGACGGCCAGAAGCGCCTGCCACAGGATCGCCTTCATCAGGGCATGAGCGCCGACGCCTTTCATGATGATCCCCCTGAGTATGTCCATGTACCACCGCATGGGATTGAGATAGCTGGCATACTGGACAGCAACCGGCATGTTGTGGATGGGGAAAATGAAGCCGCTCAGAAGGACCGCGGGCATGAGAATGAAAAAGGCCGTAAGCAGAGCCTGCTGCTGGGTATGAGCACTGACGCTGATGAGAAGAGCGATGCCGAGATTACCCGCAAGATAGACTCCCGAGAGAAGGTAGAGCAAAAGAACGCTGCCCTTGATGTGGATGCCGAATATGATCAGGGCAATGATGAACATGAAGGTCATGACGATATAGCCCGTGATAAGATACGGAACAGTCTTTCCCAGGACGAACTCGATCTTTCTTATGGGGGTGACCATCACCTGCTCGATGGTCCCCATCTCCTTTTCCCTTACTATCGCTATGCTCGCCACCACGATGCTCACCAGGAGGAGCATGACGCCTATGAGGCCCGGAACATAGTAATACCTGCTCTCAAGGTTTTCATTGTACCAGGCCCTCTGCTCGATAACGATCTCCCCGGGCACGGCCTGCGGCCCGAATAGAGAGACCATGCGTTCCCGGAGCTTTTCGCCGCTGTAACGGGATATGATCTGTGAAACATAGCTGAAGACGATGGAAGCGGTGTTGCTGTCGGTCCCGTCTGCGATTACCTGGAGCGAAGCTGTGGATCGGCTCAGCAGTTTTTGCTCGAAGTCCGGCGGGATGCGGATCACCACCCTGACCGAACCGGTATCGAGCTTCTCGGCCATATGAGCGTCGCTGCTGATATAATCTGTGATCTCAAAGTATCCGCTGCTTGAGAACTCCGCTGCCAGCTCACGGGACGACATGCTGTTGTCCTGGTCATACACTGCGGTGGAGATATTGCTCACATCCAATGTCAGCGCAAAGGAGAGAACGACGAGCTGGATCACCGGCATCCCGAAGATTACGATCCGCATGCGGGTGTCCCTGAACATCTGGAGGAATTCCTTTATGAGCATGCGTTTGATCCGGTTGAGCATGGTCTACTCCAGCTTGAGTCTGAGCTTCCGGTTTGCCAGGACAACCATGACCGCGGCGTATAAGCCGAGCAGGACGGCATTGATCCAGAGGACCTCGAGCCCGATCCCCTTGAGGTATATTCCCCGCAGCAATGCAATAAAGTAGCGGGCCGGAACGATATAGGTGATGCACTGAATGAGAGAGGGCATGTTCTCGATGGCAAAAACAAACCCGCTCAGGAGCATTGTCGGGAGAAATCCCGCGATCATGGCGATCTGGGTCGCCAGCACCTGGGTTTTCATGAGGATGCTGACGGTGATGCCGAAGAACAGGGCACCGGTGAGAAAGATGGATGCCGAAAGAAAGAGAAGCGCCGGAGAACCCCTCAAGGGCACATGAAATAGCCATTCGCCGAGAGCGGCGGCTATCCCTACGTCGACCAGGCCGAGAACAAAATATGGAAGCACCTTGCCGAAGACGATCTCGGGCACGCGGACCGGGGTGCTGATGAGCTGCTCCATGGTGCCCATCTCCCACTCTCTTGCGACGGTGACGCTGGTCATCATGGCGGCAATGACCATCATCACTACCGCGAGTATGCCCGGAAGGATTACGTTCTGGCTTTTGAGGTCAGGATTATACCAGGCCCGTGGCTGCATCTCCACCGGCTCGACCAACTCCCCTGCGCCCATCAGGCCGATCCTTCTGGCGACTATCTGGCGGGAATAGATCATCCCCACACTGCCCGTATAGGCAACGGCCAAGTGGGCGGTGTTTGCATCGCTCCCGTCCACGATGACCTGCACATCGACAGGCTCGCCTCTGTGGATCATCCGGGCAAAATCGGACGGGATTACCACAGCGACCATTGCACGGCCAGAATCCAGATCTTCCTGTATCCGGGAATATCCCGTATGATACTGCTGGATAGAGAAATAAGGCGAGCCGTCGAAGAGGCTCAGAAATTCCCTGCTTTCCGGAGAACGGGACTGATCCCATACTACGGTCGGAACGTTCCTCAGGTCCATGTTCAGGGCATAGCCGAAGAGCAGGATGAGCGCGGCCGGGATGACGACTGCCAGAAGCAGGCTTCGCCAGTCTCTGATGATATGGATCCACTCCTTCCTTGCCACGGCCATGAATCGTCTTGCGCTCAGCATGATCAGCCCGTTTCCTGTCTCGAATCTCTGCGGTCGGTTTCCTCGATGAGCGCGACGAATACATCCTCCATACTTGGGACGACTTGCTCCATGCGCTCCAAAGGAATGCCGAGCCTGTGAAGCTCGCTCCTTATCCTCTCCTGAGCCTCGTCAGGGTTCGCGACGACGGCATGGAGGCCTGAGCCGAACAGCGCCACCTCATGGACACCGGGCAGGGCTGAAATGTGTTCCAGAGCGGAAAAAGGATCCCGGCACTGGATATCGAGAATCGCTTCTCGCATCACTCTGGTCTTGAGCTCTGTAGGCGTCCCCATGGCAATGATTTCGCCCCGGTAGATCAAAGCAAGGCGGTCGCAGTACTCCGCCTCCTCCATATAGTGCGTGGTGACAAACACCGTGATTCCTGCGTCAGCCATGGCATGGATGAGGTCCCAGAACCGCCTCCGGGAAATCGGGTCCACCCCGCTTGTAGGCTCATCGAGAAAAATGACTGGAGGCTCATGAAGAATGGAGCACGCCATGGCCAGACGCTGTTTCCATCCGCTGCTGAGAACAGACGTCATGCTCCCGGCATGATCCTTGAGCCCCGTCATCTCGATGGCCCATTCTCTCCGCTGCTCGAGCCGCTTGCCGGTAAGAGAGTAAATACCTCCGTAGAATTCGATATTCTCTCCCACGGTGAGATCTTCGTAGAGCGAGAACTTCTGGCTCATGTAACCGATTTTTGCCTTTATCAGCTCAGGCTGTGAGGCGATATCGTAGCCGAGCACCTTCCCGTTGCCCTCACTCGGTGCAAGAACGCCGCAAAGCATCCTGATGACCGTGCTCTTGCCGGCTCCGTTCGGCCCGAGGAAGCCGAAAATCTGTCCTTCGGGCACGGTGAAGCTCACCCTGTTCGCGGCTGTAAAGCCGCCGAAGCGTTTTGTGAGGCCTTCCACCTCCACCGCCGGACCACCTTCGCCCGGGCGCCGTGCTTCTCGGCTCCGGATACCCGTCAGGCCGTGAGACGACCACGGCTTTTCCCCTCCGGCTCCGGCGTCCTGCAGAACACTGACGAATACATCTTCGAGGCTGGGCTTCCGGAGGCGAATGTCGTCGTAAGACAGGCCTTCTCTTTTCAAGAGCGCCCCTATCTGTTCTTCGGTATCCGGGCCGCGGCCGCTCACCACGTGAACCGTGTCTCCGAACACATTGACATC
>DCDF01000176.1 GCA_002316295.1 Syntrophaceae bacterium UBA1062
TGGTCGCCATCGGAGGGATCACGCGGGAGAGGCTCGAAGACCTTGCAGGGATCCCTTTTTGCTGCGTTGCATGCATCGACGCCGTGGCAAAGGCGGCAGACCCCGCTCAGGAGACGAGGGCCCTCCAGGCAAGGATAGGAGAAATTTCATGACACAGAAACAAAAGGCACTCAGAGGAATCGTCACCCCGGAGATGCGCGTAGTCGCCGGGTACGAGGGGGTGGAAGTCGAATATGTCCGCGACGGCGTGGCACTCGGCACGATCGCCATACCCAGAAACATCCGCAGATCGTTCCCTTCCGTGAGGGGGATCGGCAAAGGCCTGAGGACCAAGATAAATGCGAATATCGGCTCGTCGCCCTATCACATGTCGGCGGAAGACGAGATGAAAAAACTCCGCGCAGCGGTCGCCTACGGGGCCGACGCCGTCATGGATCTTTCTCTGGGCTCGAAGCTCATCGATATCCGGAGACAAATCATCGCGGAATCACCGGTAATGGTGGGGACAGTCCCCATCTACCAGACCGCGTTCGAGCTTTCATCGTCCCGGAGGGATATCACGGACATGACCATCGACGATTTCCTCAGGACCGTTCAGAGCCAGGCAGAAGAAGGTGTGGATTTCATGACTATCCATTCCGGGGTGACACTGCAGGCGCTTCAGGCGCTCGGCTCCCAAAGGCGCATCCTCGATATCGTGAGCCGGGGCGGATCGTTTCTCGCGGCATGGATGAAAAAGAACGGCAGACAGTCGCCTCTGTACGAGCACTATGACGACATACTCGATATCCTCGCAGCATACGATGTCACCATCTCGCTGGGCGACGGAATGCGCCCCGGCGCGGTCCTGGACGCCACAGACCCTGCACAGATCACCGAGCTCGTCACGCTCTCCGGGCTCACCCGGCGCGCATGGGACAAGGGGGTGCAGGTCCTCGTGGAGGGGCCAGGCCATGTCCCGATCGACATGATCCGGGAAAACATCCGGCTGCAGAAAGCCCTGTGCAAAGGGGCGCCCTTCTATGTACTGGGACCGCTGGTCACAGACTGCGCGGCCGGATACGATCACATCGCAGGTGCCATAGGAGGTGCGCTGGCAGCGTATTACGGCGCGGATTTTCTCTGCTATGTCACTCCCGCCGAGCATCTGCGGCTGCCCACAGTAGAGCACGTCATCGAAGGCGTGGTTGCATCACGTATCGCCGCCCATGCCGCAGACCTGGCAAAAGGCATGAAGTATGCCGAGGAGCAAGACGCCGCCATGGCCCGTGCACGCAAAAGGCTCGACTGGGAAAGCCAGACAGATCTCAGCCTCGACCCCCGCAAGGCAAGGACCCTCAGGGAATCGAGCGGGATCGGCAAAGACGATGTGTGCACCATGTGCGGAAAGTTCTGTGCCATCAAGCGCATGCACGATGTTTTCTGAACGTGGCTCATTGAATATCCCTGGCCTCGACCATACCTAAAGGAAAGAGCCTGATGACAAGGGGGGTGATCACATGGGCCGCAATGCGAACGCAAAACTGAAAATCGCGTATGTGGAGGAAGAGAATACGGACGCGGGGCGTGAGGAGACGCTGCTTGCAAAGGCAAGAAAGGAAACAGGATACGAGGGCTCGGCGCCCGGTGTCTACACCCATGCTCTGAAGTTTCTGCTCGAGAGGAACAGAAAGCGGGTGTCGACCTATTACTGTCCGAACACCTTGTGCGGCACGACCTTCTGGGATGCCCGCAAGGGGTACGAATGCCCTGCATGCAAATCGATGGGGATCATCAGCGAGTACCGGCACAGGAACCTGCCTGGGGGCTCTTCAGACCGCATTATCGTGGGCTATGTGGACAGCCTCGGCAGGCTGTTATGCAGCAGGTGCATCCTTGACTACGGGGTCCAGGGCGAAATCGGGCTGATCGTCTACAACGACACCGAGCCTTTCTGCTTCGAAGAGTGCGAGCTCTGCAGAGAGCCGCTCGGCCGGCGCACCCATTAGACGTGAAACGATTTTTCGGGTATAGACTTGTCTCATGGCAAAAATGCGCATCAACCGATACCTCGCCTCAACCGGCGCCATATCCAGGAGAAAGGCCGATGAGCTCGTTCTCGCCGGGAGCGTGGCCATCAACGGGAAAAAGGCTCTGGTGGGAGATACCGTCGATCCGGCCCGCGACACGGTGACCGTAAAAGGCACGCCGGTTTCTCCCCAGGCGACGCGTTATCTTGCCCTGTATAAGCCGAAAAACGTTGTCACGACCCTGCACGACCCCGAGGGAAGGCCGACCGTCAACGACCACATTCCCGGAAGATACGCCGGTGTGTTCCCGGTGGGGAGGCTCGATTTTGATGCCGAAGGACTTCTCCTCCTTACCAATGACGGGGATTTGGCGCATCAGATCCATCACCCCTCGTTCGATGTGCCCAAAACCTATCTCGTCAAGGTGATCCCCCGCGTCCGGCCTGACCAGCTGGAGAAGATGCGGCGCGGCATCGAGCTCGACGGTGTGAGGACACGCCCAGCCGAGGTGGAGGAGGTGCGCCGGCACGACCGCGGAGCGACTCTGAAAATCGTCCTGAGGCAGGGGCTCAAGAATCAGATCAAGAGAATGGCGGATGCCGTGGGCCTCGAGGTGACATCCATCAAACGGATTTCGGTGGGACCCGTCACGCTCAAGGGATTGGTACCTGGCCAGGTGAGGGAACTCAACG
>DCDF01000277.1 GCA_002316295.1 Syntrophaceae bacterium UBA1062
ATATGTTGAGACCTGACCCCTAAACGCATAAAAAAGCCCGCCCTCTTTAAGAAGGCGGGCTTTTCGCTGCTCAGATATAAACCGTGCCTAGAACCTGAACTCGATGGCGTTTGCAATCAGGTACACGGAATCCGGATCATCGATGCCGGTCACGTCATAGTCGATGTCGGCATAGGCGCCGTAGACCGAGTAGGTGAGGTTGTCGGTGATCTTGTACGCTGCACCGAGGGCGACCTCCCAGGCCGTGGCGTCTTCGTAGGCATTGTCTTCCTGGTTGGAGATGACATAAGCCGCATAACCTGACAGGGTCAACGGATCGATGCCGGTCTTGATGTCGTTGACATAGAGCTTCAGCGTGGTCATGCCCACCATGCCGTCGCCGCCTGAGGTGTTGCCCCAGGCATACTCGTCGTCGAGGATCAAGGTGGCGTCGAAGTCGTCTTCATAGCAGAAGCCGTAGCCGGTTTCACCAACTCCGCCCTTGTCATCCCAGCTTCCATAGGCGAAGAGGAAGCCCGGAGTCATGGCATCAAGCTCTTTCCAGAAGTTCAGATACACGCCCCAGACGGACCAGTCGAACTTATTATCGCCGAGAGCTCCGATCAGGACAGGGTTGTAAAGCTCGGAACGATATTTTTTGTAGTTGAATTCAGACTCGAACGATACCGGGCCGAGATCGCCGTCGAATGCGAGCACGGGATTCAGCATTGTCGTATCATTGGCAGCGAAAGCATCTTCAGCTGGGTTTGTGCTTCCCGCCTTTGCAGCCGATTTATCGCGAGAACGCTGGTCAACGTAGAAAAGAAGGGGTTTCACGAAAACGTCGCCCACTTTTGTAATGGCAAAGAGGCCGTAATGGTCGGTGTCGCGGTTCTCGCCTGCAGCGTCCCCTGTTTCATAACCAATATCTGTCACCTTCTCAAAGAGGCCGCCCACGACTCCCACAGGGGTCCTGGCCGTGAGCTTCACTCTCCAGCGGCCCTGCTTGTCATCGGCAAATGTTGTGCCCCACTGAGTACCGTCCATGAGGCCCACATCCAAGGTGAACACGTCATTGAACTTGTGGGTGATAAAGGCGCGCTCAATAAGGATGTTGTCATCCTCTTCCAGCGGTTCGGACAAGGCTGCCTTCCCGCCATCGCCCCAGGTGACATCCGTGATGGCGACCTTGAAGTTCAGCGAGGTGTTGCCGACCGAAATCTTGGGATAGAGATTGATGTCCTGCTCATAGAACCCGAAGCTGGTGTCGGTGTAATCTGCCTTCTCTCCCGGCCCGGCATTATAATTAAACCAGTACTTCCCCTCAGCCCAGTAATCCCCCGTCAGGCTGAATGTCACCTGTGCGTAAGCGGATCCGGCAACAAGCAACATCAGCGCGATGATACATAAAACCTTTTTCATCCTAAATCCCTCCCTCTAGTAATTTTTTTCTTTTTGACTGTGAAGCCCCTTCAGGCCCTGATCCCGTTGCCATGAAACCCTACGGATCACGGCCTGTTACAACACGTGCAAACATATCCCTCGCGAAATATTATACAATTTGTGTGCCAAGATAAAATATCCTGAAATAATAATAAAATAGGAGACGAATCATCCTGAGATGTTGTATTTGCGACACAAAGGAAAACCATTGGTTGCAAAAATAATACATAAGAAATATGCAAAGTTATCGGTTCTCAATACCCTGCTGAAAAATTTCCGAAAGAGCAGAATGATCGCGAGCTATTTCCGCTCCTGCTTATTGGGAAAGATGCACAGGAACAAAGACCGTACCTGTGCGACGAAATTCCGACGGAAAATCCGTATACCTTGACTCTTCACTCTGCTTTTTCGTAGTATTGAAAATGTCGATCCTGTTGACGATACCTTAGTTATGAGTGAAGGCCGGGGCTCAGCCCGAGCATGAAAATCCGGAGGAAAGATGAATCCGCAGGTGTTCAGAGAGTACGATATCAGGGGGGTTGTAGGGAAAGACCTGGACGAAGACTTTGTCCGGCGGCTCGCACGGGCGATGGGCGTCTACTGGGTGAAACAGGGCGTGAAGCGGGTATCCATCGGCATGGATGCCAGGCTGAGCTCGCCTGTGTTCAGGGATCTCCTCAAGGAGGGAATCACGAAAAGCGGCATCGAGGTCTATGACCTGGGGCTCGTCCCCACGCCGGTAATGTATTTTTCCCTGTTCCGGCTCGACCTGGACGGGGGGATTCAGGTCACCGGCTCCCATAATCCGGCCGACAACAACGGCTTCAAGATCGCTCTGGGCAGGAGCACCATCTATGGGGGCGAGATCCTCAAGATACGCGACATCATGGAGCAGGGCTGTGTAGTCGAAGGCTTCGGGAGCGCACGGACATGCGACATCGTGCCCGAGTATATCGATGATATCGTCTCGCGGATCACAACGTGCCCCAGGCGCCTGAAGGTCGTCATCGACCCGGGCAACGGCGTGGCCGGCGAGACGGCCATGGCGGTGTGCCGGCGTCTGGGTATGGATGTCAGCGGGATCTGCCTGGAGCCTGACGGCACGTTCCCGAACCATCACCCGGACCCTACCACCGCAGAGGGCATCGCCATGCTCAAAGCCGAGGTGCTGGACAAAAAGGCGGATATCGGCATCGGGTTCGATGGAGACGCCGATCGCATCGGGGTCATCGATTCGCGGGGGAATCCCGTCTACGGCGACATGATCACCACGATCCTGGCCAAGGATATCCTGAAGCGCAGGCCGGGCGAAAAGATCATCGGCGAGGTGAAGTGCTCCCGGGTGTTCTACGATGAGGTGAAGAAGGCGGGGGGAGTTCCCATCATGGCCCGTGTCGGCCATTCTCCCATGAAGGCGCGCCTGCACGAGGAAAACGCCGCTCTTGCAGGGGAAATGAGCGGGCACATCTTTTTCAACGACCGGTGGTACGGGTTCGACGATGCCGTGTACGCAGCGGCCCGGCTGCTCGAGATTCTCTCGTCGGCTGAGAGCCCACAGGCGGTCTTCGACGCGCTGCCCCGCATGTACAACACCCCTGAGATCAGGATCGACTGCCCGGATGACATCAAGTTCCGGGCGGTTGAGGAATTCGCCGCGCACGCGAGAAAAACCGCGGATGAGTATGTGGATATCGACGGGGTCCGCTTCACTCAGGACGGGTCATGGGGCCTGGTGAGGCCCTCAAACACCCAGCCGGTGATCGTTCTGAGGTTCGAGGCCTCGACGCCGGCGCAGCTGGAAGAAATCCAGCGCCGGACGCGCAGCCGCCTGGCGGAGATCATCAAGGGCCTTTCGCAGGCGGCTTGATGGTATTGCATGCCTGCCCGGAATGGGATAAGGTATGTGCATTGATCGATTGATGAGAACTGAGAGGGCTGACGGATGAAAACGAGAGGAACGAAGGCAATCGCCGTGCTGGTGTGGCTTGTCCTGACAGCCGCACCGCTCGGGGGGCTGTACGCGGCCGGTATGTATGTGAGGGACTGGATAACCATAACGATCAGATCCGAACCGGATGATAACGCGAAGATAATCAGTGTCGCCAAGAGCAACGATTATCTCGAGGTCCTGAAGGAAGGCGGGGAATGGACCAGAGTGAGAGCCGCGGACGGCAAGGAGGGGTGGGTGATGAACCGCTACCTCACCAAGCAGACCCCCAAGACCCTGATGGCGGACCAGCTCAAAGACAAGATAAATGCTCTTACGGAGCAGGTCAAGAAGCTGACGGAAGAGAACAGGAAGCTTCAGAAGGAGAACAAATCTCTGAGCTCGTCTGAAGAGATCCAGGCCCTGCGCCATGAATACGAGAGGCTCCAGCAGGAGTCGGGCGAGTATGCACAGCTCAAGAAGCGCAACGAAGAGCTCGAGGAGCGTTTCAGCAAGGAATCGAGCAGGATCGAGCATCTGACCCTGGAGAACAACCGCATGAAGACCTCCGAGAGGCTGATCTTCACCCTGATAGGGGGCGGTTTCATCGGCATCGGGCTCGTGATCGGAGTCGCCCTCCAGACCTTCAGGGGCAGGCCCAAGAAGGCCGGCTACAAGTTCTAGGGGGTTTTTGAAAGGGGGCGGTATGCTGAAGAAGTATGAAAAGGCGGGCGAGCTGGTTTCCATCAAGGGGATGCTGAAAGCCCGGGAGGCCATTTCCCACTATGTGCGTCCCACCAATCTGGTCTACTATTCCGAAATAAGCAGGCTCGTGGGGTGCGACGCCTTCGTGAAGCACGAAAACCACATGCCCACCGGATCGTTCAAGATCAGAGGCGCCATCAACTTCTTCCACACTATCCCCAAGCAGAACGTGGAAAACGGCGTTCTGGTCTCCACCAGAGGCAACCACGGCCTTGCCATGGCCTGGGCAGCCCGCTGGTTCAACGTCCCCTGCACGGTGGTCGTCCCCGAGAACAACAACCCCGAGACCAACCGGATCATCGAAGGGTTCGGTGCAGAGCTCATCGTGCACGGGCAGGATTTCTATGATGCCCAGTCCTTCTGCGACGAGCTCGTGGCATCCGCAGGATACTACTATGTCGAGCAGGGGAACGAGCCCGAGATGCTCAACGGCGTGGGCACCATGGGCCTTGAGATCTTCGAGGACTTGAGCGACGTGGACGTGATCATTTGCCCCATCGGCGGCGGGGCGGGGTGCGCGTCACTGCTCAGGCTGGCCCAGGCGGTCAACCCGGCCGTCGAGATCATCGGGGTCCAGGCGGAGAGAGCCGCGGCGTTCTATCAGTCGCTGCAGCAGGGCGACTGGGTGGTCATCGACCAGGCCGACACCATCGCGGACGGGCTCGCGGCGCGCAGCGTGTTCCAGCTGCCCTACACGATCATGAAGGATCATATCAAGGACGTGGTGCTCCTGAGCGAGGAAGAGATCCTTCAGGGGATTTCTCTTGCGCTGGAGACCACCCACAATCTGGCGGAAGGTGCTGGCGCTGCCCCCATCATGGCCGCACTGAAGCGCAGGGACAGACTTCAGGGCAAGAAGGTGGTGCTCATCATGACCGGCGGAAACCTGGACAGGGTCCACCTCGAGCAGGCCCTTCGCTACTCCTCCCCATTGATGTCGTCAAAGGATTTGAAGTAACCTTCCCAGCGCCGGGTGATCGACTCCTGAATCTTCTCCGTCTCGGCCTCGGACATGGTCTTGAACCGGCTCTGCGCCTTCAGGTAGTCCCTCACGGGGACGAGCCTTCGCTTTTCGATGATCTTCAGCGAGGCTCCGGTGTGGCGAAACTGGGACTTCTCGATCTCGCAGAGCTCGAACAGGCCCGACTCCACGGCGAGCTTCCCCACCTTTACCGCGTACCTCGGCTCGAATCCCCACCCGGGCGGGCATGGGATGTGGATGTGGAGATATTTGACGCCCTGGAAGGTGAGCGCCTTCTTAATCTTGTCATAGAGGTCCAGCGGGTATGCGGCCGAGGTGGTGGCCACATACTCGATGTTGTGCGCCGCCAGGATCGCCGCCACGTCCTTCTTGGGCTGAAGCTTGCCCTTGATCGGCGTGTTCGCCGTCAATGCCCATTGCGGCGTGGTCCCGGAGCGCTGGACCCCGGTGTTCATGTACCCTTCGTTGTCGTAGCAGATGAAGAGAAAATCGTCTCCCCGCTCGCAGGCGCCGGAAAGCGCCTGGAGGCCGATATCGCTCGTGCCTCCGTCGCCGGCCCAGCCGACCACATTGATCCCTTTCCTGCCCGTTGCCTTGAGCGCCGCCAGCAGCCCCGTGGCAGCGGCCGCAGTGGAGGCGAAGGTGACATTGAGCGACGGGAGTTTCGTAGCCGCGATGGGGTAGAGCCCCTGAAGCACGGTCAGGCAGCTGGGAGGCACCACGATGAGGGTGTTTTTGCCCAGGGCCTTCAGCCCCACCCGGTAGGCGATACCCAGTGCGCATCCCGCGCACGCTCTGTTGCCCGGGTTGACGAGCTCTTCTTCGGGAAGATCGAGGATAGTGGTTTTCACGTGCATGGCTGCCCCTTTTTAAGAGAACCTGAGCCCGATCCATCTGGTCTCGTCTCCCGAGCCCCCGTCGGGAGAGCACGAAGACCTCATGGCGTCGAGCAGATCCGGGGTGGTGATTTCCCTCCCGCCCAGGCCGAGAATGTAGTTGACCACGAAAGGCCTCCCGCCCGGTTCTCCGGTATGGCGGTACAGGGCTGACTTGATATCCGAGCACAGGGCTCCCTGATATCCATAGCTGAGCGCCTTCTCGAATACGACGACGCCCGAGCATCCGCTCAGCGCCCGGGCGATGAGCTCATCCGGGAAGGGGCGGTAGAGGTGCACGCTCATGACGCCGGCCCTGACGCCCTCATTCCTGAGGGTGTCCACCACATCCCTCAGATGGTACGACAGCGATCCGAGGGCCACGGCGATGTAGTCCGCGTCTTCGCAGCGGTACGGCTCGATATACGGGTTCGACCCGCGTCCGAACACGGACCGGAAACGCTCTTCCACGCGCTCAAACGCCGGAATGGCTTCGAGCATGTCTTTGTGCAGGAGGTAGCGGATTTCCATGTATCCCGGCGCCGTGTCTCCCCGGACATCGGGGCGGACATCCGGCATAGTGACCGTGTTGAGATTCGCCGGATCGGCCGGATCGAGGCTGTACGGAGGAAGGTATGGAGGGAGGAACTCGTCCACGAGCCTTTCTTCTGGCACATCGAAGGGCATGTGGGTGTGCGAAAGGATATACCCGTCGTAGCACACCATGACCGGAATCATGACCTCCTCGGCGAGGGCGAAGGCCTTGATCACCGAGTCGATGATCTGCTGGTGATCGTTGGCGTATATCTGTATCCATCCCGTGTCCCGCTGGGAAATGGAATCCTGGTGGTCGTTCCAGATCGTCCAGGGGGCGCCTACGCCCCGGTTGACCACGCACATGACCAGCGGGAGCCTGGCGCCTGCGGCCCAGTGTATCTGCTCGTGCATGTAGAGCAGCCCGTTCGCGCTCGTGGCCGTGAAGGACCTGGCGCCTGCGGACGATGCCGCGATACAGACGGCGAGAGCGCTATGCTCGCTCTCCACCGGAACATACTCGGCCTGCATCTCTCCTGACTCGATGAACTCCGAGAGCTTTTCCGTCAGCGGGGTCTGCGGGGTGATGGGGTAGGCGGCAATGACCTGCGCCCTGGCGAGCTTCACGCCCAGGGCGGCGGCGACGTTTCCTGTCTCGATGATCTGCATCGATTTTCGTTCACTCCTTGAGAAGGCTTGATTCCTCCACCATGGTGATTGCCTTGGTGGGGCATTCTTCCGCGCATATCCCGCAGCCTTTGCAGTACTGATAGTCGATGCCCGGCGGGACGGTCCTGGATATCACCCCATCAGGGCAGTACAGCCAGCAGATATAGCACGCCGGCGCGTTCCTCCTGCCCGGTATGCACACCTGGGGATCGATGACCGGCCTCAGGATCCTCCAGGAGCCGGTCTTACCGGCGTCACCCGGCCCGGTCTCGCTCAGGGATATCTTCTTCCGGTAGTCTCTCTGCTTCATCTGCGGCCTCCCAGGATCGTGCCGTCATAGCAGAGCCGGGCGGCCAGGGCGTTCTCCCGGGGTTTCCTGCGCACGAATTCTTCCTCGATCGCCTGCGTGAGCGCGCTGAGCTCTATGATACCGGAAGCCTTGGCGAAAACGCCGATAATGCCGCTGTTGACCATGCCCTGGGGCAGTCCCGCCTTGACCGACAGCTCGGTTACATTAGCAACAGCCACTCTGCTGCCGTTGAAGCGATAGTTCTTGACGGCTCTGGGGGTGTTGATGACGATGAGCCCGCCCTTCTTGAGGCCCTGGGTGACGTCCGCCTCCTCAAGGAGGAGGTGGTCGAGAATCACAACGATATCCGGCCTGGTGGTCGGCGAGAGGTCATAGATCTTTTCCCGGGAGACCTTCAGCGAGGTGAATACCGGGGCCCCCCTCCTTTCGGTCCCGAAAGTGGGAACCATGGCCACTCCCGAATACCCGGACGCGAACATGGCCTTCGCGACGATCTTCGCCGCGGTGATGGCCCCCTGTCCGCCTCTCCCATGCCATCTGATCTCGATGCTGTCATTGTTCATAGCGCGCCTGTTTGCGGTTATCGGCAGCACTGGTGATGAGCGGTCGACCGTGCGCTCCGATTCCCCTCTGTGATTCCGTTTGTCCAGCATGCCTCGAGAAAGCGGTGCAGTGCATGCATCCCTGTTCGCGAGGTTTATACACTAAACATCGTGCTGAATCAACATCACTGGTATATTATAAAGCAAATCTCCGTCATTACGGAGAGATGCAGGTCAGAAGACCTTTGTGCCGCGGTTCTCCGATCCCTGAATCAGGTTTGTCCGCAAAAAAGGCATGCCCTTTGCATGATTCACAGATGAACGGGGATAAACTGAATCTTCCCGGAAGGATAGGAGAGAGCTTATGTTCATCACGGAAGCCGAGGCAGTGCACATTCGAGAAGGCGGTGCTGCAGAAGATCTCACCAGACATCGAACGCTGGCGCTTTTTACCGAGAGCATCGTCTCCCTTCTCTCGAGCACGACGTTCCCCCAGGCCATGATCGACCTCGTGTCGCTGATGGGACAGACGTTTCCTCAGGCTGCACCCGGCATTTTCATCGCTACCGCTGGATCCGAGGGCCAGGCATACTCGGTTCTCGATGCAGACAGCGGCGGTCTTGCCGAGGCCAGGAGAATACTCGGGACCCGTCACTTTTCATACACGCCGGTTTTGGTAGGAGGACATCCGCCCCTGGTCCGGCGCCGTCTCGACATGGCCCTGATGAACAGCCAGGAAACCCGGATTGTTCTCTCCATCAACTCAGGCATCCACGACGGAATTTTCCGGGAATGGGTCAAGATATTGACGCCTGCCGTTGTGAAGCTCATCAATCATGAGATACTGCTCAACCTGGCATACCGTGACGGGCTCACCGGGCTGCTCAACTATCGTGCGTTCGAAGAGATGATCAGGGCGGAACATGACCGCGCCAAGCGGTACGGCACCACGTTTTCCGTCATGATGGCCGATATCGATTGGTTCAAGAAGATCAATGACGGGTTCGGGCACCAGATAGGCGATCTGGTACTGAAGTCTCTTGCCGAGAGATTGAGCAGAGGCATCCGCAAGAGCGACCGGGCGTTCCGCTACGGCGGCGAGGAATTCGCCGTCCTGCTGCCCCATACCGCCATCGGCAAGGCGAAAAACCTGGCGGAAAGAATCAGACTCATGGTGGAAAAGACGGATTTCGTGGCCGGGCTGCATATAACCATCAGCATCGGCATCAGCGAATATAGGGATGGACTCAGCCATTACGATCTTGTAAAACAGGCTGACAAGGGGCTCTATCTGGCCAAGAAGCGCGGGCGAAACCGGGTTGAAGTGCTGAAAGGTGTTTCATGAATATCGACAGTCTGCTCAATCTGAATGCGGGCGTATACGTCCATGTACCCGGAGGGGGGAAGGTTCCGGGCACGGTTGCCGAGATCCTTGGCGAAGATCATTTTCTCTTTTCCCCCGGCGGGACGCTGGATGCTGCCGAAGGTGCCACGGTGAAGATATCCGACGGACAGGACACGGTCCTTGCCAGGGTGGTGGAGATCACCGGCCGGGGCATCAGGATGTGCATCGATTCCTACGCATCTTCGGGCAGCGAGCGGAGGCAGGATGTCCGCATCTATGACAAGATCTACTTCAGGGCGGAGTTTCTCTGTAACCGCGACAGAAGGGCGGAAGTGCTCCCGGGTGCGCTTGAGAGAATACGCTCGAACAAGCTCATCATCGACTCTTTTCTCAAAGGCAAGTACGGCTATCCGGGCGCGGACGAGGTGCCTTATACCAGAGAGTCCCCGTTCAACCAGGCCGTCTGGGAGATCAACCGCAAGCTCGACCTGCTCATTCACATGTATCTTGCCGAGGACTTCAGGGAGCTCATGAAGACGTCCCCCCGGGATGTCAATATCAGCGCCTCCGGCATCCGGTTCATTTCCTCCGAGCAGTACGAGAAGGGCGATCTTCTGGAGATCCAGCTCATTCTCCCCATGGTGCCGCTGCTGTTCATCCGCCTCGTAGGTGAGGTCATCCGGGTCAAGCCGGTGACGAGCTACGAAACCAGCCGCAATGCCGTGGCGGTACGGTATTCGCAGATCGATTCGGAGTCGAAGGACGACATTATCCGCTATCTCTTCAGACGGCAGCGGGAACTCCTCAGAAACAGGCAGCCCTGACACCCCGGCTCCGAGGAATCAGGTCCTTGAGCATTGACACCCGGAATGACAATTGACTATAGTCAGCTCTCGTGAAGGGTATCGTTCGAAAGGGCATCTGGGCAGCATCAGGACTGGGCATCCTCATTATCGTCTCTTATCTTCTCCTGGCCGGTCTTTCGACGTACCGGGAGATGCAGAGGCTTAAGGTAGACTCCATATGGCGTCTACCTTCGAAGATCTACAGCCGCGAGACCATCATTGCCCAAGGAACGGACATCGAGCGGATCGGCCTTCTTGACAGGCTCGAACGCCTGAGATATCGGGAGGTCCCGGAGGCTCGGGCGGCGGGTGAATTCTCGCGGGACCCGCAGGGCATAACAGTTTACATCCATCCGTTTCAGCTCATGGGAAAAAGCTATGAGGCACTGCCGGTACGGATCATGCTCGACGGTAGCCAGGTCGCCCGGATCGTGCGGATTGACCGGGGAGAGCCCCTCCAGAGCGTCACACTCGAGCCGGAATGCATCACCGAGATATTCGACAGCCTCTATGAAGACCGAACGATCGTAACCCTCCAGGAGTGTCCGAAGCATCTGATCGATGCGATCATCACCACTGAAGACAAGAGATTCTACCATCACCGCGGGATCGATATCCGGTCCCTGATCCGCGCGGGGCTCACCAACATCGTCCACGGCGGCATCGCGGAAGGGGGCTCCACCATCACCCAGCAGCTCGTCAAGAACCTTTTCCTCACCAACGAGCGCACCATGTCGCGAAAAATCAGGGAGATGTGGATGTCTCTGATCATGGAGCTCGTCTACACAAAGGAAGAGATTCTCCACATGTATGTCAACGAAGTATATATGGGGAGCTACTGGCATTCCGGGATATGCGGCCTCGGCAGGGCCGCCCGGATATTCTTCGACAAGAGCGTTTCCGAAATCAGCCTGTCCGAGGCCGCGCTCCTGGCGGGAATGATCAAGGCACCCAACACCTATTCTCCCTATACCGCTCCGGCAAAGGCGCTCGCGAGGAGGAACACGGTCCTGAAGCTGATGGAAGCCGAGGGGATAATTTCCGTCGAGATGTTCGAGCAGGCCAGGGTCGAGCCCCTTTCCGTCATATCTCTGCCTCCGAAGAAGCGGCATGCGCCGTACTTTGTGGACCATATCCTCAGCCTGATTCAGGAGAGGTACCCCCAGACGATGCTGGAAAAGGGAGGCTACCGGATCTACACGACCCTTGACATGCATATGCAGACGACCGCGGAGTCGCTCCTTGAGCACGGCCTTGCGAACAAAGATGACAAGATCGAAGGGGCGGTGGTGATCATGGACCCGGCCTCGGGAGACATCATGGCAATGGTCGGGGGGAAGAAATACGGGAAATCCCAGTTCAACCGCGCCGTGAAGATCGAGCGGCATATCGGATCGCTCGTCAAGCCCGTCATCTACTACACAGCGCTGCGCAGAGGCTACACCCTGTCCTCGTTCGTGGACGATTCGCCCATCACCGTGCGTCTGGAAGACGGATCGGACTGGGTCCCGTCAAATTTCGACAAGACGGCCCACGGCCGCATCCTGCTCAGGGACGCGCTCGTCAACTCATACAATCTCGCCACCGTGAGAATCGGAATGGAGCTGGGGCTGGAGAACATCATGGCCGAGATCGGCAGGATCGTCCCTGCGGACATCAAGCAGGTCAACCCGTCGCTGCTCCTGGGAGCCCTGAGCTACTCTCCTCTGGAGGTTTCCATCATCTACAGCGCATTCGCAAACGGCGGGAACCAGGTGACCGCGAGGGCTGTGAGGGGGATCTGTAACGAGAACGGCACCCTTGTCGAGGAGGCTCCTGAGCCGCATCCGGAGCAGCTGCTCGACCCCGCCGCGGTATATCTGGTCAACACCGCCCTGCAGGAGGTGCTCACCGGCGGCACCGCACGCGACTCCCGGCTGTACGGCATGCCGGAAGGGGCGTGCGGAAAGACGGGAACCTCGGACGATCTCCGGGATTCATGGTTCGTCGGCTTCACGCCGGAGCTCATCGTCACCACCTGGCTCGGTGCCGACGACTATCAGCCCATCGGCCACACCGGCTCGACCGGTGCGATGCCCATCACTTCCATGATCCTCTCCCGGCTCAGCCCGGCCGTCACCTGGCCGGTCCCCAATGATGTCGTAGTCTGCTCCATCGATCCGTCCAACGGAAAGCTCGCAAACTTCTGGTCCGGAAAGAGCGTGAGCATCCCTTATATACGCGGAACCGAGCCGAGAGAGGTGTCCGAGGAAGATGAGCCGCGGATATGGTCTGTGCTGAAATCTCTCTGGAAGAAAAAGGAACCGTGATCTCTCAATGCAGGGGGCTGCCGAGGTCTGTTTTCCTCGACCGTACGGGCTTCTTCTGGATCTCTCCTCAAAATACTTGCCCTTTCAAGAAACTCACAGTATGGTAGGCGCCATGGATTTCAGGGATACCCATTGCAGCTGGTGCGCCATGAAGACAGGCCCACTGGAAGCCTGCATCGAGTGTCCTCGATATCGCAAGTACGAGCTCGGCGAGGATATCCTACTCGATTCGCGCGCCTTCTGTTCGAAATGCGTCCATGAGAGGGACCCCGGCCTCGAGGTGTTCTGTGAAACCAACCGCCATCTCCAGCAGAATGCGGACGAGCCCTTCGACTGCTACAAGTTCCGCTTGAAGACCGGGGAGAAGGGTGCACGGGAAATCCATGTGGTAACGGTCTTTCTGGCCCACCAGGGGAAGATCTGCCTGGTGCGGAGAAGCCGTGAGGTGAGCACCTATCAGGGGCGCTGGGCCGGAATCAGCGGCTATCTCGAGGGCGATCCCCAGGATCATTTCGC
Organism: Syntrophaceae bacterium UBA1062; assembly: GCA_002316295.1. Classification (GTDB taxonomy): domain Bacteria; phylum Desulfobacterota; class Desulfomonilia; order UBA1062; family UBA1062; genus Phosphitivorax. The sequence continues at coordinate 13,042 of DCDF01000277.1, forward strand.
AGTCGAGGTCCAGGAAGAAACCACCCTTACCCCATATGAGTACACGTTACAGCGCCGCGGGAGGCAGCTGGCCGTCCCCGACGAGGAGCACTCCTGTATCTGGTGCGTTCATCCGTTTCTCTGCGAGGTCCATGATCCGTCCAGGATCACCCTCGATCGGGAGAACAGCGAATACCGCTGGGTCGATCCGGAGGAGATGAAGCGGCTGGAAACCGTGCCCGGGCTCTGGGATGCGTTTGAACGGGTTTCGAGGCGTTCTTTCGAAGAGCGGGTTTCGCACTTTGCAGCGGCCATCCGGAACGACCGTGACAGCGGCGCCCGGCAGCTGGCATTCAAGATTCTCGATTTTCTCGAAAAGATGGTGAGATCATCCAACGCGGCTTCCGGCGCCGTGCTCATGGACGACCTCATGTATGCGTGCGGAGAAATAGGCGCGGCGAGACCGTCCATGGCCATCATACCAACCGCGCTCGAGCTCCTGTTCCGCGATCTGAGGCCCGTTGCCGCACTGGACCTCGATATCCGGGAGATCGCTTCGCAGGTCGCCGGGATCATCAAAAGGCACATCAAGGACATGGCGTCATCCATGGATGCGGCGGTGGATCATCTCGACACAATCGTACCCGAGAACGCCACGGTGCTGCTCCACTCGTACAGCTCTTCTCTGATCCATGCGCTCCCCCTTCTGCGAAGGAAGAAATGCTCAGTGGTGGTGACAGAGTCCCGGCCCGGATTCGAGGGCCGGGTGACTGCCCAGGTCGCTGCGGATATGGGGCTCAAGGTGACCTTCATCATCGATGCCTGTGCGGCCCATGTGCT
>DCDF01000278.1 GCA_002316295.1 Syntrophaceae bacterium UBA1062
GACACCACGGACGCGGTAGAGACCAAGTCGGCGCTCGTTGGTGTGAAGGCCGTTCTGGTCCGGGGATTCTCCGCACGCTACGAGATCGAGTACGATTTCCTGGACCGCAGATACGAATACTCCCGCCAGGGGATCACATACAACTCACAGTGCTGGAGCGTGGATCTCTACCGGGAAGTGGAGCCGAGCGAGGGAGAGCTGCCCAGAGAAACGACCATAAGCCTGACTGTCAATCTTCTGGGATTCGGGCAGGTAGTCAGCGCACAGCGGGAATTCGAGGGGGGGCAATGATTCCTTCCCGTCAATGGACCTCCGAACTCATGGCGGCCAGGAACATGCCCCCGCACATCGTCCGCCACAGCCGGCAAGTCCGGCTGGTGTCGCTCTTCGTGGCAAGATCACTTCTCGATGCAGGATTCGCGATCGACATGCAACTCGTGGACAGGGCGGCCCTTCTCCATGACATCTGCAAGGCGGACACCATACGACGGGGAGGCGATCATGCACTCATGGGCAGGCGTCTGATGGAGGAGTTTGGATACCGGCGCATCGGCCTCGTCATCGGCCAGCACGTCCGGCTCGACTCGATGGATGTGAACGAGGCCATGGTAGTCAATTACTCGGACAAACGGGTCATGCATGACCGGGTGGTGTCCCTCGAGAGACGGTTCATTGATCTCATGGAACGTTACGGGACGTCAGAGCAGAGTATGGAGCGCATCCTCAGGCACTTCGAGCAAGCATCGGAGGTGGAGAGGGTGCTCGCCCGGGCTTCGGGGATAGAGCCCGCCCGGCTGGAACTCCTAAATCTGGTAGCGGGAAATCACACGTTCGATAGAGGACAGGGCTTCCTGTGACAGCACAGCCCGGTCGAAGAGCAGAACAAGAACGTAGATCTTGAAGGGATAGACGAGCACGAGCCGGTTCAGGTCGATGAATGAGACCTTCTTCGGCGTCGAGGAAGTGAGCCTTCCCAGATTTTCCGTCAGGTTGAGGAAGAAGGTGGTGATATAGGAGACATCGATGTCTCCCGCAATCTTGCCGCTCTGGTACAAAATCTCGTTGTCAGCGGTGATGACCACCACTCCCGTACACTCCGGCAGGGAGGAGATATTCTTCACTGCGATGCGGGTGGACTCGTCGATAAGGGTGATATCGCTGTTGTCGATCTCTCCTTTTTCAAGGGCGAGATTCATTTCGTCGGCCTTCCTCATCCCTTCGATGAGGAGATATTCCCAGTTTGTGCTGATGGTGACCCTGGGCGCCTTCGCGCCCCCGACGAATCGGAAGCTTCCGCTCGACCAGGAAAGGATGCTGAAGAGGGCTTCCTCTCCCTCCACGGCGCCGATCTCGGCATGGGTGATCTGGCCGTCCTCGAAAAAGATGCACCCTTCCCGCTGATCCTTGCGGACATATAAGGCCGTGGTGACCTGGCTCAGACAGTTCATCTGGATGAGATCGGGCAGCTGCAGGCCTGTTATGCTCCCGTCGAACCCTCGTACCTCGTCTTCTCTGAGCGCTTTCAGGATAAGATCCCGCATCTGGTCTATCTCGAATGGTTTCTCGATGTAGAACAGGGAGCCTCTGGCCTTCGCCTTCGCCTTGATCTCGGACGAGCCGTATGCGGTCATGATGATGACCTTTGTGGCCGGCCTCTCCTCTTTGATCTTCAGGAGCACATCGAGGCCGTTGATGCCCGGCAGCCTGATATCGAGGACCACCAGATCGAAGGGCTTCTCTCTGGTGAGAGACAGAGCTGTCTCTCCATTATTTGCGGTCGTGATCTCATAGGTCTCGCGGTCGTTGGACAGAGATTTCGCGAGTGACCAGGTCAATGTTTCTTCATCGTCGACGATTAGGACCTGCTTGGGCATGCTATCTGCTCCCGAGCTTATCAAGCGCGATTTTCAGTGATGTCTTCAGACGGAAGAATGACTCCGAAAGGATGGCCATGGACTTGCCTCCGGACGGCGGAAGCTCTGCGTCGAAATCGCCGAGGCTGAGTCGTTCAAAGGCACTCGCGGCTTGTTTCAGCGGCGCTGAGGTAACCATCGCTATAAGTAGGGGGAAAGCGAAGGCCAGAACCGTACCGACTGCGAGATACGCAATCAGGATGGTCCTGAAAGACTCAGCGCTTCGTCTCACGTGGTCGGTCTGCTGGGAGATCAGCCCCTGCTCCCACGATCTGGGCTTGAACCCGATGAGTGTCCTGTTCCGTGAAATCGGGGAGACCGCTATCATGTATTCGTCTGTCTGAAATGTTTTCTCGCCGGGCTTTTTTATTGCATCGATGAGGGTCGACGCCTCGTCTAGCAGCTGTGGAATGGAATGGAGCAGCATTCCCGTATGTTCGAGATTGGTCGACGACTTGATCACAAGGCTTGTATTGTCCACAATCATGATCTCGCCCCATGAAACCGGAAGCGGAGTCTCGGTAATTTTACCTTCATCCATGCTCTTCATCGACCAGGAGAGGATCTGGGTGTTTTCCGCATACAGTTTGTCTTCCAGCATCCTGAACTGGAGATTCCTGACGGCGCCCATCTGCATATACACCAGGAGCGCTGATCCGAGCAGGAAGACGAGAAAGCAGCAGAACGTGATGATGAGCGATGAGATTCTCATGGGTCTACATTGCCTCCGTATGAATCCAGTCCGTCATGGTGTCGAGAAACTTCAGCGACATGCTCTCGCTGGGGATTTTACTCGAGATGGTCTCAACGAGTGCAGCCTTCTGCTCGAGATCTTCTGCGAGGAGGTCGATGTTCATTTCCCGGGCCGTCTCCGTGATCATGAACGGTGCTATGGGCCCGACCGCTCTGGTGAGGTCGTCTTTCAGCGCCCGGATGAAGGGTGTGTCCGGAAGACCGATGAGGTCCAAGGTCGACTCGACCTCGGCGAGGTATGCTTCATGAAGCAAGCCTGCCTTCACCAGGGTGTAGAACACCTTCATGGTGTCGGATACTCCGAGGCCTATGTGCTGGGCAATGTCAGCAATGGATTTCTTCCCGTCTATCTGGGCAAGGACTTTCCATTGAATGGATTTGAGTGTGATCTCCTTTTCCTTGATATCCGGATCGAATGCATACACGATCGTGCTCGACGGGATCAGTGAAACGATCCGGTCCATCTGCCTGATACGGTTCGTCGCCTCGCTCAGGATTGTATCCACCGGCATGTCCACCGTGACGATGTCCGGAGTTTCATCTACACTGAACGTGTATTCCCCCGAAGTCCATACCGCGAGCTCGTATATGGCCTTTATCCCCTGAAGAGCCCCGCACTGGGCGTGAATTACTTCTCCGTCTCGGAAAAAGATATTGCCGGTGGCTGACCCGTTGTTCAGAAAAAGTCTGCCGGAGCGTCTTCCCAGAGAGAGAATCTTAATGATCTCCGGGCAGCGAGTATTATCCAGACCACCGCTGATATCCTGATTCATCTAAAACTTCTCCTTCGCCAGATTCGCGATGACGAGCTTGCCGGTCATCCTCACCAGTGCGAGGTTGACACGGGTGCTCGATAAAACCATGAGCATGGTAATGCCGCTTATGAACACGGTCAGCACCAGATCTTCCAGATATATCTCTATCGTGTTGCCGGGCCTCTTCTGAGCCTGCATGAGATCGTCGTAGAGGATTTTGATCTGGTTTTTCGCCCCTGCGAACCGGTGCTTCGACGGGAGCTTGATCTGAATATTCCTGTCCCGAACGATGGCATACCCGTGAACGCCCGATATCTTCAGAAGATCTTTCACCGTGCCCTTCATATTTAATGCTCTATCGGTCTGTCACACAGCTTTCTTTACCCTTGATGATATGGCCTTGACATTCATGCACACCATTCATACTTTATGGTGAGAGGCCGATAAAGAGACCATCGTAAGAACTGCAAGGAGCACATGGATGCGCTACTTTCTCAATTTTCTCAACATGCTGATCGGTCTGATGATCAGGAAGCTCACCTTCTTCGAAAAGAAGAGCCTCCGGAATATCGATTTCTCAGATCTGGTCACCAAGGATTTCGAGCTGTTTACCGACCGGAACACGATGGCGGGTGATTTCAGGAGCTTCTCGAGCACCGAGGATTACAACAGAGATTTCCTCAATATATTCCAGGCGTTCAAGAAGGATTTCTATCTGGATTATTCTCAGAAGGACGGTCATTTCCGGGTCTGACCAGTCACCGCTTACGCCCGTCTTCCCTCCGGCGAACAGACCTCCGCTTCGTCTGCATGACGCCGGAACACTCCGGCATGTCACAGGGTCGGAGCCGTAATTCCCATTCAGGTCCCGCAACTAGAGGCGTTTCGATATGGACTTTTGTGCGTTTTCCGGAATGATATGAGTTTTCCTGCTTAGCCTGCTTCATGAGGAGCAAGAAGGCGGGACGCCGTTTCCGCTGCCCGCTGTAGAATCGGATTCAGACCCTCCCCTCAAACGGGACTGAAGACATCCTCAAAATCAGAGCGCCCGGATGATTGGCCTTGTGTTCGGGCGTGATCTCGCCTATATGATCAGATAATTTCTCTACGAATTGTTCGAGATGGGGAAGGGCCATGGACCGCATACAGAAAATCATCGATGAGAGCGTGCTGCTGCACAGCCGTCTCTCCGGCATAGTTCCCGTGATCAGCGAGGCGGCAGGTATGATGGTCGGAGCGCTCGCCGGGGGGAACAAGATCATGTTCGCTGGCAACGGAGGTTCTGCAGCCGATGCCCAGCACCTGGCGGCAGAGCTCGTAAACCGGTTTCAGAAGAACCGTCAGCCGCTTGCAGGTCTTGCACTGACTACGGACACCTCGATTATGACCGCTGTGGGTAACGACTTTTCGTTTGAAGAAATATTTTCGAAGCAGGTCCGGGCACTGGGCAGGAAAGGAGACGTGCTGGTCGGAATATCCACCAGCGGGAGCTCGAAGAACATCATCAGGGCGCTCGACGAGGCCCGGTCGATGGGTATCTCGACAGTGGCGCTCACCGGTGAAGCCGGGCAGATTCGAGACCACGCGGATTGCACGATTTCCGTCCCTTCGAAAAGCACGCCGAGGGTCCAGGAGATTCACATCCTCATCGGCCATATCCTCTGCGAAATCGTGGAAGATGCATCCGCGCGGATCGTTTGACTTCCCCGAGCATCAATACTATACACATATTCTATGGGGGCGTAATGGGTTCGACGGGGGCAGTTGAGGTATAAGGAGCATGCCGAGGTCTGTCGCCTCGTAAAACAGGCAGAAAACCAATAAGTGCCGACGATTATTCTTACGCACTGGCTGCTTAAGCGGCCACGTCCTGCTGGGACCTGCTCATCGGCCCCATGCACGGGCGTCAAACAAGGATGAGCAAACCCGGCGGCTTTGGCCCCTTGGGCCGACGGGGAACTGAAAGGGGACGGGATACGGAAGGCCTGTCTGCGGGCCGACCATATCTGGGTTGAAAATACACAGACTATGCATGTAGACGCCTTGTGCTGAAGGCCTTCGGACGGGGGTTCGATTCCCCCCGCCTCCACCAAAAATCAAGTTTGACAGTCAGAGAAAAGCCCTGACCGCGAATCGGTTGCGGCTTTTTCGTTTTATTGGAGAAAATCGGGGTTTCAGCGAGCGAAGAATTCGGCGGGAAAAGTGGCGGGATACCTGCATCTGCGAGCGAAGAGGCGCTTGGGGCGAGGCTTGCACGCCAGCCGGTGCAGCCTGTGTACGGCTCGATATTCATGCCGTCCTACAACCGGCTCTTTACGTGTTCATTCTCGTAGTCTTTCATCTCGCGCACCAGGAAGAAGTTGAGAAACGTCCGGATGCCGGCGATGGCCCCGAGCTTGCCGATTTGATCCCAGCTCGGCGAGACCGCTGTCCCGAGGATATCTGCAGCGAGCTGGAATTCGAGGGCCAGGACGAGGTAGCGCGCGAAGTAGTGGCGGACATTCAGGAATCTGTCCAGCTGCGGCGTCTCGCGATAACGGATGAGGCGGATAAATGAGACAGTCACCCCTGTCGCAATGATGAGGGCGGCTATCGCCT
>DCDF01000182.1 GCA_002316295.1 Syntrophaceae bacterium UBA1062
TCCCGATGTCCGGTACTGGAAGACGATATCTGGAATGGAAAGCCGAATCCGGGAGTCTCTGACATCGACAGCGGGCGGCACGCTCAGCCGCATGACCGTCTGCTCTCCCGCGGAAGGCTCTCTCCGGAAGCCCGGAAAGTCCTCTCCCAGAAGCTTCTTGATCAGCTCGTAGACGTCCCGCTCGGCTTGAGCCCCTGCGATATCCTCAAGAAGCCTGTTGATCGCGTTCTGGGATACGGCGAGGCTCACAGAGAAGGTGTCCGGCAGTGCCAAAATACATCCGGGGTCCTGGAAGAAGGGAGAAACGTCGGGGAACAGGGCGTACGGCTCCGAGGTGAACACCGAGCCCGGATCGAGCCCGAGCCCGAACCCTGCAAGCAGCTCGTCGATGCCGTACGGGCGGGATGCCATCTCCTTCAGATCCTGCCTGACCAGTTCCTCCACGAGCTCTCTTCCGAGAAACCACGTTCCAAACGATACGACCGGGTCCGTCCGTGAATCGGGAGAGAGGACCATCCATCTTCCCGTATCATCATCCCTCTGCTCTATAAAAAACACGGCATCGACGGCAAGGTCGTTGTCCCGGGTGGAGATGATCGGAACCCCGAACAGGGTTGCCGCCTCCAGATCGACCTGCTTCACGGTGAACCGGACGGAAGCGGTCCTCACACCCGGATCGTCCGTATTGCCGAGGATGAAGGAGTCGATGATAACATCGTCGGTTGCCGGGTCACCGTCCCCGTAGGCAAGGCTCGTCACCACGCCAACGTATTCCTGCCTGATACCTTCGAACACCTCGTTGACGGCATCCTCGAAAAGCCCGCAGACCACTTTTTCCATATCCAAACTTTCAGAGGGCGGAACCTCATCCGGGAAACTCCAGGAGACGTCCTCGGACGTCTGTGAGCAGAGCCCGAGACCCAGCGCGAGCATCTCATGCGTGGTCGCCCCGGGAATGCTGTAGACGTCTGCAAAGAAACGCCTGCCGGGATCGAGCTCGAACCCTTCGATGAGTTCATGGACATTCACGACAGAGCCGAATACCTCAACCTGCCCGGGCAGGAATTCCGCAGGATCATATCCGCCGCCCGCCGAGTCGAATGAGAGCGGGGGCAGCTCGATCTTCCTGAGCTCGGATGCGATCATGTGCTCGATCGAGCTCCTGAGGAAAAACGGCTGGGAAAAAGCGGCACTCACTGAATCCAGGAGATCGAGCACCAGGCGGACCTCTCCCCCCTCCCCCGAGTCATCGACGGCGAGATACGCATCCACCAGGAGATCGTTTGCCGAGGTCGAGAGGAAGTCCTGGCCGAACATGGGCAGGGCGGCGAGGGTCACGTCCCGGATGGTGAATCTAACACGAAGGACCGCCGACGGCTCAGCATCGAAACGGACCGCATCGATGGAGTGGACCACGACATCCACGGTAGAGGGATCGCTGTCGCCATAACGGAGATCGGTTATGAACGAAGGGCTGTTTTGGCGGATGGAGGAGAAAAGCTCCTGTATCTTCTCATCGAGAAGCGCCGCGAGATCCTGCTTCTGCAGATCGAGCAGCTCTTGGGCGACGAGTATTCCCACGGCGTTTTTCGCATACGAACCTGCAGGCAGGGGCGGGGCTGTCCGAAGAACGATCTTTTCCTTGCTCGCCCTCCCGCTCGGATGCACGGCCTGGATGAGCACGACCTGGTAGAGATCGTCTGCGCTCACGGCGAACTCGCAGGTGTACCTGCCGTCCTGGGGCAAGGCCTCCTCCTGGTAGGCCGCTCCGTCAGAAACAAGCACCCGGTCGATCGACAAGGGGTCGCACGCAGTTTCCACCGCGAACCTCCTGCTTCCGGGTTCCACATAATCGCCATCGTTCAGGGGAGAAAGACCGCCGTTCTCATCCTGGAGAAAGAGCCGGATGCCGCAGGCCTCGCCAAAGCCCACGGCCGAGACGGGAGCGCCGGGGTCGTATATCGATTCTTCGGCGATCACTTCATCGGTATGGCTGCTCCCGGAACAGGACGCCATGAAAAGCATCATACAGCCCACTGCCGGCAAGGTCCAGATAGAACGTATCTTCATCACCGCATCTCCTGCATCGTCCACAGGCCGGATCTCACGTGTTTCTCACATCATTATACCGCAGAAGAATCCGAAATGCCCTGACAAATCCATACATCCTGCACCCTTGTCTAATAATGAATCATCATTACTTCGTAAGTATTCTTTTTAATTATTTAAATGCAATTTCTATTCCTGCATCTTCGGTTTTCCATGCTGGCAGGGGGTACACTTCCCAACCGTTCGATAACCGGCAGGAAGCTTCTTTGGCATGCGCTTCAGGAATGTCTTTATGGCAGGCGCGACACATTTCCCCTGTGGGAAGAGCCGGTTCGTGTGTAAATTTTTACCCATTATCCGAAAAGATTTTCCATTGCCGAATGAGGCACATGGCCTGAAGCACCCGCCGGCCCTCATCTGCCTGCCGGAACGAGACGGTATGGTTTTTTTGAGCATCGACCGACACGTTATCCGCTCTGGAGATCCTCTCAGGAATCATTGCCTTGAAGGAAAATCGGGCAACGGCATCGGCGCCAAAGATACGCTCCTTTCCCGGAGTGTATACCGCCCTCCCAGGAAATCCTTTTGACATAAGAAAAGAACCGGTTATAATGGCGTGTAATTTGCACAATCTTTTTATGGCTATCCGGGGAATCCGTGAATATTAAGGCGTTCTCTTTCGCAGGAGGCTTGTAATGAAGGCATTCACCACGATACTGGCGCTGCTCCTTTTGCTGTCCGGGTGCAGCAATGACAGTGCGTTTGAGGGCATATCCGATGATTCGGGCCGCAAAGCCGTTATCGAAGAAGCGGCCATTGCCCTCGATGATCTGGATTATACGTCAGCCATCAACCTGCTGACGGAAATCTACACCACCACAAGCCCCGACCCGCGGGTATCGAGGCTTCTGAGCTCCGCGTACATGGGAAAGGCCGGGGTCGATTTCGTAAATCTCATCTTTTTTGCCGGGCTGGAAGAGCGAGAGAATTTCGACATGGTCGCGGAAATATTGGACCTCTATCCCGCGCCAGAGCTCGAGGATGACGATACGAGCAAGTGCGACGCAGAGAGCAGAACCGTGCTTGTCTTTGTCGATGAATATGACAGGAATTACGACCTGTACAAGGACGCGCTGTTCATCGACGGATACTGTGCGGGCGAGCTTATCGAAAACCTCGAGTCGGCCCAGTATATTCTGGACATCCTGATCAGAGCGAACCGCCATTCCGACGATGACGAGATCCAGCTCGGAGTGGCATCCGCGGCCCACTTCATCTTATTCACCGGCAACCGGGTTGCCGATGCCATGAACTACACCCTGACCCAGGATCCCGAGAACTGGGATCCTGGAATGATACCGGTGCCCATTAACAAAACGGCCTATCAGTATTACATCAATTACTCCTCGGGAATACTGTACAGATGGAGCAGCGTAGATGAGAGTGATTTCGGGCCGTATGATCCGCAATCTCTGAACCCTTATCAGGAAGACCTGATCAATGTCCTCAACGCCATCCGGGCATTCGACAGGGCCGCGCCGGAGCAGAACGACGTGAGGGACACGTTGGAGGACTTCCTCGCATTTGCACTTATGATGCCGACTACCGGAATCGACGAGAACACCATTGTCTCCATCATGACCACTTCCGGTGTCTATGATCTCGTCAACAGTTTCTCAGCCGAGTAGATGACCGAAGAGAATGGACTGGGGGATACGATGAAGAAACTTCTGTTTTGCTTTCCCGTGCTCGCTTTCATCCTTTTTTCATCCGCGCTGCATGCTGTCGAATATTCCTCTATTTACAAGGGTATCCGGCCGTTGGGCATGGGAGGGGCGTTCGTGGCGGTGTCGAACGATCAGAACGCTCTCTTCTACAATCCTGCCGGCCTGTCCTTTATCGAGCAGAGAAGGCTCATTCTCCTGTCCGTCGAGGCGGAGCTCGGACAGGGAGCCTATGACGCCTACACCGACGCCCTCGACGTGGATACCGATAACGAGCAGGAGGTGGCGGAATTCCTGAGGGAGTATATCGGCGATTATTCCCACGCCGCTGCAGCCGTCTTCCCCTATTACATCAGGCCTCACTTCGCCTTCGGGATTTTCAGCTCCGCCAAGACAAACTTCATTGCCAGAAATTTCCAGTATCCCAGCCTCATCATCGACAGCACGGGGGATGCGGGTGCGGCGATAGGATATGCCCATTCCCTTCTCGATGACGACCTCTCAATCGGCGCAAGCCTGAAATATGTCGTCCGCAAGAGTATCAACGAGGAATACACCGTCCCCGACATCACCAGTGACAATTTTGACGATATGGTGGACGACGATGTCCAGGACGGATCCGGAACGCTGCTCGATGTGGGGGTCATCTACCGGTTCAGAGATGTAACCATTGGCCAGAAGAACGTCGATTTTCAGGTCGGCCTGAGCGCAAACAATCTCATCGGGTCGGATATGGGAGACGCTCGCGACCTCGAGGAGCACATCGACATCGGATTCGCAGTCTATGTCGACTCCTGGGTCTTTGCCCTGGATTATGTCGATGTGGCGGGCATGATCGATGACGACGACGATCCCGGCAAAAGACTCCGTATAGGGGCAGAGTACGATTTCGGAAACCTCTTCACCGTGCGGGCGGGCTTTTATCAGGGATATCTCACGCTCGGCCTCGAGATCGACGCAAAGTATGTCCAACTCGACCTGCTCACCTATGCCGAAGAAGTAGGGACGTATGCAGGGCAGATGGATGACCGGAGATACGTGATCGGGCTCAAGTTCGGCTTCTAGCTCAAACAGGCCGCCGGAATCCGTATCTGTCGAAGCAAGATTGAAAAAGACGCGCATCGATTCTCTTCCGTTCCTCGCGCTCATCGTGTAGGAAGACATCATGGACAACTCGACGATCGACACCGTGTTCAGTATCCTGAAAGCTGATGTGAAACCGCTGCGCGAACCCATCGTCAGCAAGGTGGCCAGGACGTCGGACGCCTTTCAGGTGCTCGTCTCGACCATGCTGAGCCTGAGGACCAAGGACGCGGTCACGGAAGAGGCGTCGGGGAGGCTCTTCGCCCTGGCACCCACTCCCGAGCAGATGGTCCGCACTCCCCTCGACCGGATCGAGAAGGCCATATTCCCGGTTGGCTTCTACAAGACCAAGGCCAGGAACATCCGGAATGTGTCCCGAATCCTCATCGACACCTACGGCGGCCGGGTACCTGACGATATGGACAGGCTGCTGTCGCTTCCTGGCGTGGGGAGAAAAACTGCAAACCTCGTGATCATCCTTGCATTCGGAGGACTCGGCATCTGTGTCGACACCCATGTTCACAGGATCACCAACCGGTGGGGATATGTGAAAACGAAAACCCCGGATGAAACCGAGATGCGGCTGCGGGAGAAGCTCCCGGTACAATACTGGACCGTCATCAACGACTATCTCGTGCCCTACGGGCAGTTTGTCTGCGTCCCCATAAGCCCGTTCTGCTCACGGTGCAGGCTGTTCGACTTCTGCAGAAGGACAGGGGTGAAAAAATCGCGATAGATGCTTCTTGTGCCTGATATCTGGTGCCTATTGCCTTTTCGGATTTTTCTATGCTACTGATTTCCCACTGTGGGGCTATCGAAAGGAACATCAGCAAAAATTCTGTGGCGTTCCCTCTTCATCCAGGGTGCGTGGAACTTCAAGGGCATGCAGAACATCGGTTTTGTCTACGCCATGCTGCCGGGCCTGAAGAAAGTGCACAGTGCTGATGTCGACGGACCGGCTGCAAAGTATCTGAACTTCTTCAACACCCACCCCTACATGGCACCCGCCATTGCCGGTGTTTTCCTGAAGCTCGAGGAACAGGGCGACGGCGAGACTATCGAAAAGCTGAAGCCTACGATTTCAGGATCCCTGGCCGCCCTGGGCGACACCTTTTTCTGGGCGTCACTCAAGCCGATCGTCGCCCTTCTCCTTCTCCTGACTGTCATGGCGGATCACCCCTGGGGGATCGTCCCGGTGCTTCTGCTTTATAACGGCGTACATTTCTGGATCATGGCATGGGGGTTCAACCGGGGATACCGCAACGGGCCGGGCGGAGCGCTGGAGTTGGGCGGTCTCCTCTCCATCAAGAGGACGAAACGCATGTCATACTCGATTCCCCTGCTGGCAGGCATGGCTCTCGCGGCCCTGTCACTGTGGAAGGCCGCTGACGTGAATCTCGGGATGAGTCTGCTGATCTTCATAGGCGCCTTAGCGGCATTCAGACTCAGGCTCGGGGTGTTCTGGATATTCTATGGAGTATTTACTCTCAGTTTGGTATGGACTATTATACAATGAAGGAACGGAGAGTAACCATCCAGAACAAATTGGGATTGCACGCTCGGGCCGCCGCTGCTTTTTCCCGGAAGGCTTCCGAGTTCATTTCCACTATCAGCGTAATCAAAGATCATATGGAGGTCAACGGAAAGAGCATTATGGAACTGCTCACGCTCGCTGCCGTAAAAGGCAGCCATATCATTATCAGGGCTGCCGGTGAGGACGAAGTCCAGGCGGTGGAAGCCCTCGCAAGACTCGTGAAACAGGGATTCGGAGAGACCTGATGAAACAGCGCCAGGTCCACATACTCCACGGTGTGGCGGCATCGGCCGGCATAGCCATCGGCAAGGCCGTGGTTCTCGACACCAGAAGGATAGAGCGTTACCCCAAGATCCGCATCACCGCTTCCCTCATGGCGGACGAAATCAAGCGTTTCAACGATGCGGTCCGGGCATCGGAAAAGCAGATCAGAGAGGCGATCCGGGAGCTGGAAGACCACAACGTGGGCAAAGAGCACTCCTTCATCCTGGAGACCCATCTGATGATGCTCACCGACCCGTCCCTCACCGGGAGGGTCAAAGAGCTCATTGCGACGGAACACATCAACGCCGAATGGGCGCTCAAGATCGCTTTGCACGAAATCGAGAGGAATTTCGAATCCATCGGGGATGAGTATATCAAGAGCCGGGTCGCTGATACGACCTTTGTGGGAGAGCGGCTCCTGAGAAACCTCATCGGAAAGAAGACGAAGAAATTCCATCTCCTGGAGGACAGCGTCATCGTGGCCCACGACCTCTCCCCCGCCGACACGGCGATGCTGAACAAGGAGAAGGTTCTGGGTTTCGCCACCGACGTGGGCGGCATGACATCCCACACCTCGATCATCGCCCACTCCCTGGAGATGCCCGCCGTGGTCGGGCTGGAAAATGCGTCCACGCTCATCAGCCCGGGAGACAGGGTGATTCTCGACGGCATATCCGGGGTGGTCATTGTCAACCCTTCGGAAAATCAGATCCTCGAATACGAGCACCGGGCCCGCTCGTTCCTCTCTTTAGAGCTCAAGCTCAAGGAAAAGGCCAAGTCGCCGGCTGTCACCAGAGACGGGAAGTATGTCAAGGTCAAAGGCAACCTCGAATTCAAGGACGAGGTGAGAACCGTGCTCGACCATGGGGCCGAAGGCATCGGGCTCTACCGCACCGAGTTCCTCTATCTCAACCGCAACCACGTTCCGAGCGAGGAAGATCACTATCAGGCATACAAGGCCGTCGTTGAGGCGGTGTCGCCCTACAATACCGTGATCAGAACGCTCGACCTGGGCGGCGACAAGTTCTACTCGTCACTCGGCCAACTCAGAAACGAAATGAACCCGGTCATGGGCCTGAGGGCCATCCGGCTTTGCCTCAAGGAAGTCGACATTTTCAAGACCCAGCTCAGGGGTATCCTCAGGGCAAGCCACTACGGCAACACCTCTATCATGTTCCCCATGATCTCCGGCATGGAAGAGCTCATGAAGGCCAAAGAAATCCTGGAAGAGACAAAGGAGGACCTGATCAGGGAAGGGATCCCCTTCGACGAGAATATTCCGGTGGGCATCATGGTTGAAGTGCCCTCCGCTGCGGCCATTGCGGATATCCTTGCCACCGAGGTGGACTTCTTCAGCATCGGGACCAACGACCTCATCCAGTATGCCCTGGCGATCGACAGGGGCAACGAATACGTGAACTATCTCTACGAACCTCTCCATCCGGCTGTTCTGAGGCTCATCAAGTTCACCGTCGACGCGGCCCACAACACCGGAATCCCGGTTTCCATGTGCGGTGAGATGGCCGGACGGGAGATCTACACACCCATACTGCTCGGCATGGGCATTGATATCCTGTCCACCAATGCATTCGCCATCTCCCACGTGAAAGAGATGGCCCGGAAGGTCGATCTCGACCAGTGCAACCGGATTGTCGATCACATCTTCCATATGAAGACGGCACAGGAGATTTACGATTTCATGGAAGAGGAGATTGTCGGAAAATCTCCCGAAATCTTCGAGATGCACTGATTTGACCATGACAAATACTGTCTGCGGCACCATTGAAGATATCCTCGACACCGAAGTCCACGTCATCGTGGACAGGAAAGCGGCCTGTCAAGGCTGTCAGGCGACAGGGGTCTGCCACAGCTTCACCAAGAAGCGTATGGACTTGCGGCTTTCCAGGCCGCCCGAGCCTGTCAGCATAGGCGACACCGTGATCATCGCCATGGAGGGATCGTCCCTGCTGAAAGCGTCGACCTATGCCTTTCTGGTTCCCTTATTTGCCATCATCGCCTCCCTGTGCCTCACCCAGTTCATTGACGCGCCCGTTCTGTATCAGGCGCTGTGGGCCGTCCTGGCATTCGCTGCGAGCCTTGTTGCGGTCAGGCATCTGGGGAAAAGGATCGAGGCCCCGCGAATCATCGAGGTCATTCATGAAGAGTGAGGCAAAGCGCGTCCTCTGCCTGAATAAAAAAGCCCGCAGCTCGTACGACATCCTGGAAACCATCGAAGCGGGGATCGCGCTGGGCGGGCCCGAAGTCAAGTCGCTCAGGAGCGGGGGCGGGAACATCAAAGACAGCTATGCGCAGATCATCGACTCTCAGGCATACATCACCAATTTTCATATCGCCCCGTACGTACAGGCGTCCATATTCAATGTCGATCCCGAGCGCAAACGGAAGCTTCTTCTGCACAAGAGGGAGATCATCCGACTTTCGGGCAAGATAAAAGAGAAGGGGCTGACCCTGGTGCCTTTGAGCGTCTACCTGAAGGGAAATCTCATCAAGGTGGAGCTCGGCCTCGCAAAAGGCAGGAGGGAGTACCGGAAAAAAGAGGTGATCAAGGAGCGGGATGTAAAACGGGATATGGCCCGAGAGGTGAAATCATGGAAACAGCGATAAAAGACATTCATTTCGAGAAGCTGCTCAACAAGGCCCTGAAAAACGGCGGAGACTTCTCCGAGATCTATATCGAGCGCAAGCAGGGCACTTCGATCGTATCAGAGGCCAGAAGGATCGAGCGATACGTCAGCACTACTGAGAACGGCGTCGGCCTGCGCGTGGTCATCGGCGACAAGAGCGCCTATGCCCATACCAACGACTTGTCGACCCTCGATGAGCTTGCCGACACGGTCGCCGCAGCGGTGAAAAAAGGCGCCTTCGATTCCACCATCGCTCTGGAGAAAAGGCCTGTACGGGATATGGTTCTTTCCTCGATCGATCCCACGGGGGTGGGTTCGGAGAAAAAGATCGAGATGGTGAACCGGGCCGGGGAAAGGGCTTGGGGATTCGATCCCTCCGTGGTGCAGGTGAGGGTTATGTACGGCGATGGCGTGCGGCAGGTGCTCGTGGCCAACTCAAGAGGCTTCATCGTGGAAGACCGGCGTGACTCCATCGTGTTCGTGGTCCAGGGCGTCGTAGCAAAGGGCTCTCTCATGGAGACCGGGTACGAGCCTGTGGGCGGAGCCCGAGGGTTCGAGCTCCTGGACGAGGTCCCTCCCGAGCTCATTGCGGAGCGCGCCCTTTCCCGGGCCGTACAGACCCTGCACGCCAGACGGGCCCCGGCGGGCACCATGCCGGTCGTGCTCTCGAGCGAGTCGGGAGGCACTATGGTTCACGAGGCCATCGGACACGGATTGGAAGCGGATCTAGCGGGTGAAGGACTGTCCGTGTATTCAGGACAGATCGGCAACCGGGTCGCATCCGACGCGATCACGGTCATCGACGACGGGACCATCAGAGGCCTCCGGGGAAGCATGGGCTACGACGACGAGGGGAACCCCTCCACACGGACCGTGCTCGTGGAAAACGGCATTCTCAAGACCTATCTGACCGATTTCATCACCTCCATGAAATTCGGGCTGCCGTTGAGCGGCAACGGCAGACGTGAGTCCTACCGGAACAGGCCCATCCCCCGGATGAGCAACACCATGATCCAGCCCGGCATTCTCTCCCCCGAAGACATCATCGCCAAGGCGGGGAAAGGCGTCTTCGTGAAAAAAATGGGCGGCGGGCAGGTCAACACGGTCAACGGCGACTTCGTATTCAATATCTCTGAAGGGTATCTCATCGAGAACGGCAGGATCGGCGAACCCATCCGGGGGGCCACACTGATAGGCAACGGCCCGAAGATCCTCAAGTCGATCGAATATGTGGGCAATGATCTGGGGTTCGGAATCGGCACATGCGGCAAGGACGGCCAGGGGGTGGGAGTGGCTGATGCCCAGCCCACTCTGCTGATCCCCGAGATCACGGTCGGTGGAGAGATCGGGGCCCAGCCTTCCGCAGCCTGAGCAAGAGGAACACGAACCCCCTGGTCCGGCCCCCTGCAGGGCGGAATGAGGAGACGAGCCGCGCGGCCCAAAGCACGGCCCGATCTTCCAACCTCCGACAGAATGCTCCGATCGGGATGGACGTGGAAAGTTTTTCTCGTATTCTCTAGATTATATGTATCCTTATGAAGAGAGGAGGAAGCCATGATGATACGATTACTTTCCGCCACTGCCCTGCTTTTTGCCTGCAGCGGCTGCGCCTTTGTTTCCGTTGACCTGTCCAGCCTCACGCAGATCCCCCCGCTGGAGGAACGGGTGATCCGGGAAGGGTCGAAGGAAAAAATCCTGGTAGTGGAGATCCTCGGCCTGATCAGAACCACCGGCAGCAGAGACACGTTCATTCACCGGCAGGGCACTGTGGAGAGACTCGACAATGTGATCGAAAAGGCAAAAAAAGACCGAGACATCAGGGGCGTGATCCTCAAGATCGATTCCCCCGGAGGGGCGTATACCGCCTCGGATCTCGTATTCAGAAAAATTCGGGAATACAAGACATCTCAGAACATACCCGTGGTCGGATGTATCGTGGATCAGGGCACCTCGGGGGCATACATGGCCGCCTTGTCCGCCGACTACATAGTCGCCCTCCCCTCTTCCGTGGTGGGCAACGTCGGTGTGCTGCTGCCGTCCATCAGCCTCGAAGGTTTGATGGAAAAGCTGGGCATCAACAACCAGACCATCACCTCGGGAAACCTGAAAGACGCGGGCACGCCGCTGCGGGACATGTCGGACGAAGAGTATGAGCTCCTCAGCGGCATAGTAATGGAGTTTCACTCGAACTTCATGAAGGCGGTCAGGGAGTCGCGGCCGGTGACAGAGCAGGATGTCGCGGTCTTTCAGGACGGCAGAGTCGTCACCTCGACAAGGGGCAGAGCCCTCCACCTCATAGACGAGGTGGGCTATTACGAGGACGCGCTGAAAAAGATCGAGTCACTGGCCAATGTTGAAAAGCCAACCGTGATCGTCTATCGCCGCAAGGGAGAAAACCAGGGCGGATTCTACTCCTGGCCGTGACAGGTGCGGATGTCCGGGAACAGAGTGGAAATACCGGCTGTCCCGTGGTAAGGCTAAAAAGAGACACCTTGAGAGAGGATCATGGACAGAAATATCCGCATAGCGACCCTTGCGCTCTTCATCGCCATGGCAGTGGCCCTCCACTGGATAGAGTCCTTTATTCCCCGCCCCGCGCCTTTTTTAAGGTTCGGACTGGCAAACATCCTCACCCTGTGCACCCTGTACACATTCGGGGGCCTGTGGGCGCTCTTTGTCGTGATCAGCAGGGTCGTCATCGGCTCGGCGCTGGCAGGCAGTATCTTCTCTCCGGTATTCGCGTTCTCCCTCAGCGGTGGGGTAGCGGCTGCTGTCGTCATGTGGGCCATGCCCAAGACACTGTTCTCTCCCATCGGAGTGAGCGTGGGAGGCGCCGCCGCCCACATGTCCGCACAGCTCGCTCTTGCCGTGCTCCTCGTCGCGCACATGTCGCTTACGCATATCCTCCCGATATTTCTACTTGTGTCGGTCATCACCGGTGTGGTAAACGGTTATTGTGTCGTGATTGTTCTT
Organism: Syntrophaceae bacterium UBA1062; assembly: GCA_002316295.1. Taxonomy (GTDB): domain Bacteria; phylum Desulfobacterota; class Desulfomonilia; order UBA1062; family UBA1062; genus Phosphitivorax. The sequence continues at coordinate 12,273 of DCDF01000182.1, forward strand.
GATGTGATGAAAGGGCGGCAAAGGCGTTTCACTTCACCGTGAACGAATAAACTGACCACCAGTGGTCCTCGGATCTCCTGAGGATCTGATCAAGAGGAGCAGGGAGTCTTCCATGACGACGATCGTTCCCACCGGGGAGATGGTCATCGGCAGGCGCGGCCTGTTGAAAGCCTTCCTCAGCTCATGCGTGGGGCTCGCCATCTATGACCGCGGCAACAAACTAGGGGGAATGCTTCACATCCTTCTCCCCGAGCCGGTAAGCGCCGTTCCGGATTACCACCTTTCGTATTACGCACGTACCGGCGTTCCGGCATTGATCGAGGGGATGATCGAGCAGGGAGCAAGCCCGCAGAGCATGGAGGCCTTTATTGCCGGAGGGGCGCTGGTCGACCACTGCTCTCCCCATGATCTGAACCTCAACTTCGCCCACAAGACCCTTGAGATCACGTTGTCCTGTCTGAAGAAGTACGGTGTTTCCATCAAGATGCTGGAAGCGAGCGGGGTGAACCCCTTCTGCCTGACTTTCCAGCTCGAAACCGGGATGTGCAGGATCGAGCCGATCCTGCTCGAGAAGGCCACGAGACGCGTTCGGAAAAGGCATGTGGGAAAGGACAGCATCACGAAGACGATTGAAAGGCTCCTGCCGGTCCCCCAGATCGCATTCAACATCGGCCAGATGCTTGCAGACGATGATATCGATATCGCCACGGTGGCGGCTGAGATCAAGAAAGACCAGGTCCTGAGCGCCAAGATCCTGAGAATGTGCAATTCCTCATATATCGGCCTGCCGCGGCAGATCGCATCCATTGATCAGGCGATCGTATTTCTCGGCAGCAAACTGCTGCTCCAGATAGTGATCACCGCACAGATCGAGAACATTTTTCATGCATCGGAAGGAGGCTACTCGCTGTGCCGGGGAGGCATGTTTCACCACGCGCTTGCCACGGCGCGGCTGTGCAGGGCGCTGGCGCATGAGCAGGGGAGAATTGATCCGGAGATCGCCTATACCGCAGGCCTCCTCCACGATATCGGAAAGGTGGTGCTGGACCAGTACATAGCCGATGTGCAGCCGTTGTTCTACCGGATGATCATCGATCACAAGGAAAACTCCTGCAAGGTCGAGCAGGAGATTATTGGCATCGATCACTGCCAGGCAGGGCTCATGCTGGCGAAGAATTGGGATCTTCCGGACGTGCTCAAGGACATCATGATCTACCACCATTCTCCGGAAATCGCAGAGAACAACCGGGAGATCGTGAACCTGACCTATGTGGCCGATGTCCTTACGAACCGATTCATGCCAGGGCTCGAGCTCGAGAAGGTGGATACCGCGAACCTCCAGGCGAGTCTGAACATCCTGGGCCTCGCATCCGGGAGCATCTACGATCATCTGGCCGTGATGGCCGATATCTACTGATAGTTTCTGCTCCTGGCCGCCCGGGCCAGCTCCACGATCTGGAGCAGCTTGGCCTTGGGTGGCGAGACGATACGGGATATCTCTTCCTTCGTATATGTACTGTCCAGAAAGCCTTGAACGTCGATTCGTCCGGACCAGCAGTCCATGATCTTCCTGCAGGGAAGAGAGTCGCCGCACTGCCTGCAGTACGAAAAGGGAACCAGATGGCCGAGCATCGGGCACCGGGTGGTTTTTTCATCGTCCGCTGATTGGCTCATCCACGTAATCTCCAAGGGTTATAAACCTTCATATGCATCGTGGAGGCATTTTGGCCCAAATAAACGCTTTTTGCAAGAACACTGTCGCCCGCGCGTGCCGTCACGGAATACGATGCAGATGGTTCGTCTGACATTTCGTGATTCTCGCTGCGGCAATCGAACTCGCACCGAATGATACGCGAAGCTCAGGTGATTACGAGGCGTTTTCTCTCACTGCGTGGCAATATTTCATTGCCGGAGCGCTGGGTGCCGGCATTCCGTTCTTCCCGATGCGGCCTCGTGCGTTCACGACATTTCTTCACTCGATATCTCGGACGTGCCCTGGCTCGTGGAACTAACCCATGCCTGTCAGCCATTGGTTCCGGCTTCGGCTGACAGGCATGTTGTGGCTGTTTTTTCTTCGCGCCTCTGAAAGCAGCCGCTGCATCCTCTTAAGGATCAGGATGATGGGGCCGATCGGAGCGAGGATGGCGACAGCGCGGCGCCCTTCCTCTCACGCATGGCGGAAGGAGCAATAATAGACGCACTCGTTTTCGCCTCTCTTGCCTTTTATGATTCCACTGCCGCCGCGCGGGCACTTGACCGCTACATTTTTCATCTCCTGCGGGCAGTTGACCCAGGCGGGAACTTCCAGATCATAGCTTCCGCATACGGAGCATTTCACTCCCTGGTCTGTCGCTGTCAACTCAGCGCCATATCGTATCGTGTTGCAATTGACGCAGTAGCAGTACTCCCAGTCACTTATTAGCGCATTGTAATCTTTTGCTGTTTTCATGATGAGCTCTCCTGTCTCTCGTAGATGTTTTTCTGGCTGTGACTCGTAAGATATTTCATATCATTGTTAGCTATTATGTTCAACGATGAATAATATCCCGTGGCGTTTCTGCCGCACCAATTTTACTTCAAACCCGATCGGATTCGCTTGCATTGGAGACATCTGCGGCCATTGGGGCCGGTGAGCATCGACAGTTGCGATCATGGAGAGACAACGAGACCGAGAGAAATGTTCGAGAGTTTGTCAAAGCCTTCAATGTTGCCGATGTGGATGCCCTGGCTTTTGTACAATTGGATTGCGAGGCCATTATACAATCCGCCAAAGACCTTTTTACTCGAGGGTCGTTACAAGAATCGGG
>DCDF01000005.1 GCA_002316295.1 Syntrophaceae bacterium UBA1062
GCATCAGGAGGAGTCTGCCGGCGTGGATTCCGAGCGCAACAGACCCAGGAGCAAAAGGCGGAGGTCCTCCAGGAGCAGAAATTCGCGCAAGAAAAGGAGCAAGCCCGAATGAAAGGGTATTTCTATATCACCACCCCGATCTACTATGTGAACGCCAAGCCGCACCTGGGACATGTATACACCACGGTGATCGCCGATGTTCTGGCCCGGTATCACCGGCTGCTCGGTGAAAAGGTGTTCTTTCTCACGGGTACGGACGAGCACGGTGACAAAATTTCTGAGACCGCCAGAAACCTGGGCACCACCCCCAAAGATCTGGCCGACGAGAACAGCGCCCGGTTCAGGGACCTCTGGCCCGAGCTCTCGGTGAACAACGACCGTTTCATCCGCACCACCGAGCCAGATCATGTGAAAACCGTTCAGGCCATTCTCCAGGATGTATACGACAAGGGCGACATCTATTTCGGCGAGTACGGCGGGCACTACTGCGTCGGCTGCGAGCGTTTCTTCACAGAGACCGAGATGGTTGACGGTAAATGTCCCATTCATGACAAGGAGCTCGTGTACCGTCAGGAGCAGAACTACTTCTTCCGGATGGAGAAATACAGGACCTGGCTTATTGACCATATCACAAAGAATCCCGATTTCATCAGGCCCGAAAGGTACAAGAACGAGGTCCTGGGCATGCTCCGCGAGCCTCTGGACGATCTGTGCATCTCCAGGCCCAAATCGCGGCTCTCCTGGGGCATCGAGCTTCCCTTCGACAGGGATTACGTGTGCTACGTGTGGTTCGACGCCCTCATCAACTACCTCACGGGGATAGGATATCCGAACGGTGACGATTTCAACGGGTTCTGGAGCTCGGCTCAGCATCTCGTGGGAAAGGATATCCTCAAGCCCCATGCGGTCTACTGGCCTACCATGCTCAAGTCCGTCGGGCTTGAGCCATACCGGCATCTCAATGTGCACGGCTTCTGGAATGTGGATGAGGCCAAGATGTCAAAGAGCCTGGGCAACGTGATCGATCCGCTCGACCTCAAGGAAAAGTACGGCATAGACGCCTTCCGTTACTTCCTGGTGCGGGAGATGGTCTTCGGGCTGGACTCCAATTTTTCCGAGGAAGCCCTGATCGAACGGTACAATGCCGATCTGGCCAATGACCTCGGGAACCTCGTGAGCAGAAGTACCAGAATGGTCTCCAAGTATTTCGGCGGCGTTCTTGCAGAGCCGGCAGGTCCGCTTACGGACGAAGAGAACGAGCTTCGGGGGCTGTCTCTGAAGGTCGCTCGAGAGTACGAGGCGCGGATGGAAAACCTCGAGCTCCACAGCGCCATGGCCTCGGTGTGGACCCTGATCTCGTCGCTGAACAGATACATCGACAAAACCGCTCCGTGGGCGCTTGCGAAGTCAGATCCGGACCGGCTTTCGGTGGTCATGTACCACATCATGGAAGGGATCCGGTTCGTGGCGGAGATGATCTATCCCGTCATGCCCGACACCTCCGGCAGGATCCTGGGTGTTCTCGGGATGAGTGGACAGTACACAGCCAAAAATCTCACCGAGTTCGGGAAATTGAAAGGCGGGGTCGCGATCGGCATCCCCGAAGCGCTCTTCCCCCGGGCGGAAAGGCTGAAAAAGCCGGAACAACCGGCTGGAGCCCAGGGCAAGGGGAAAGAAAAAGAACAGGAAGAGACAAATCTCATCGATATCTCCGATTTCGCGAAGTGTGTGCTGAAAGTCGGGAAGATTCTTGAGGCGAGCGCTGTGGAAAAATCCGAAAAGCTCGTCGTTCTCAAGATAGATGTCGGGAAGACGATACAGATAGCAGCAGGCATAGCAAAACACTACTCGCCTCAGGAGCTCGTGGGCAAATATATCGCCGTAGTGACGAACCTGAAGCCGGCAAAGCTCATGGGTATCCAGAGCGAGGGCATGCTCCTGGCGACGGACACCCCGGAGGGGAAGCTGAGCCTCCTTACCTTCGACAGGGAGCCGTCGGTGGGAGCGAGGATTCGGTGAAAACGCCGGAGAAAGACGATGCAGAAGGTTCCGATCAACCTGGTGCTGCCGGGGATGGTACTGGCGAAACCGGTGCTCAACGAGCAGGGAATGCCCCTGTGCGCCGAAGGAACCGAGCTCACCGTCACACTCATTGACAGGCTCAAACGGATGAATGTCTCCTTTCTCACGCTCAAAGGCAATCCGGTGGATATGGGCGGGACGGAGAAGAGCGTGGATGAGAAGATCCGGGAAATGAGGGACCGGTTCGCGCGGGTACAGGGCAATCCCATCATGGACCGGATCAGGGATGCGATCGAAGCGGCGCTTGTCTCCGAGGCCTCGGAGCGGTCCGACGAGCAGGCGGAGGAGGGAAAGGGAGAGCCCGGTGGGTAAGGACCAGTACATCAAGGCAATAACGAAGCGCATCCAGAGTCTTCCCACACTGCCCCCCGTGGTCAAGAAACTGACGACCATGGTGGAAAGCCCCGATGTCACCGCCAAGGACGTGGGCAAGCTCATTTCCTCCGACCAGGTTCTGAGCGCGAAGGTGCTGAAGCTGGTGAACTCTCCATTCTACGGATTCCCGGGAAGGA
>DCDF01000133.1 GCA_002316295.1 Syntrophaceae bacterium UBA1062
TGTGTCGGAGACGACCAACAAAGAGATAACGAAATGGAGGGAGGCTGTATGAAAAAGAAGATTCTGGGGATCGTTGTTCTAGCATGTGCAATTTTCTTGAGCGGAGCTTTTCCCGGTAATGCCGCCGAAAAAGTCTACAAGTGGAAGCTGCAGGCATGGCGCAGCCCTGCCGAGCCAGGGATGGCGTATTACGTCGAGATGTTCGAGAAGACCCTGCCCGCGATGACGAACGGGCGTCTCCAGATCAAGATGTACTGGGGCGGTGATCTGGTGGCGACCCCGGACATTCTGGATTCCGTGAAGATGGGTGTGATCGAGATGGGCCTTGCGTCCTCCTATACCTACCAGGGCGTAATTCCCGTGGCGGCTGTGGAGTATGGTCTCCCGTTCGGGATCAGGACTCCCTACGAGCTGTACAACTTCATGTACGGCAAGGAGCTGCCGAACATATTCGGCGGCTGGCGCGCCATAGACCTCCTGAGAGAGGAGTACAAGAAGCAGGGCGTGTATCTGCTCACCACCGGTGTGGACTGCTGGCCCGGCTCGTTCATGTTCAAAAATCCCATTAACAAACTCGAAGACATCAAAGGAAAGAAAGTCCGGGCATCGGGGCTCATGATGGACTGGATCGAAAAGTTCGGCGGCAACGGCGTGTTCATTCCTGGAGAAGAAACCTACACCTCACTCCAGACCGGCGCACTCGATGGTGTCAGCTGGGGAAGCGCTATTGCGATGTATAGTGTCAAGTTCCATGAAGTGGCCAAGAATTTCCTCTGGCCGCCCATCAACCCCATCAACTGCGCGAACGTGATCGTGAACGAGAGGGCATGGAACTCTCTGCCGGATGATCTCAAGGTCTCCCTCGAGCAGGCGGTGATCATCGCCGGGTTGAACCACACCTATCACCAGAACTGGACAGGAGAACAGTGGGGTCTGACCCAGATGAAAAAGGCCGGCGTGAAGCTGAATGAGCTCAAAGGCGAAGAGCTGAAGCGGGCAGAGAAAGCCGCCATGGAGCTGTGGGAGAAAGAGGCGAAGAGAAGCCCTGCATCGGCAAAGATGGTCGAGATGACGAAAGAATACATGAGAGCCATGGGATACCTGGAATAATATCTAGGAAAGGGAGCAATGGTTCCTCGAGCTTCAGGAAGGGAACCTGCTCCCTTTCCAAGCCTGTACAGGCAGTTCTCAAGAGCAAATAACACAAGCAAACCAGGGAGATACTATGCGTACATGTATTCGGATCATCTCAAAAATTACTGATGTCACCGGCCTTGTTCTCATGTGGTTTCCGTGGATTCTGACCGTGATCATCGTTTGGGAACTCATTTTGAGAAACCTCTTTAACAGGCCGACGATATGGGCGCACGAAATCAGTGTCATGGTCTTTGCCGTTCTGACCATAACGAGCGGGGCCTATGCGCTCAAGGCGAAAGCCCACGTCAATATGGATCTCTTCTATACCCGCTTCTCGAACCGGGGCAAGGCTATCATAGACATCATCACCTCTCCCGCCATATTCATTTTTGCCGGTGTTCTGATGTGGCTCGGGTGGGAGTTCGCGGTGCGTTCATACATGTTGCAGGAGCGATCGATCAGCACATGGAGCCCGGTGGTATGGCCGGTCAAGTTCATGATCCCCCTCGGTGCTGCACTGCTTTTTCTCCAGGGAATAGCGGAACTCCTGAAGAACATTCTGACACTCATTGGCGGTGAAAGGGAGGGTGCATAATGGAACCGGGTACGATTACCATCCTGTTGACGCTCGGCATGATAGCCGGCCTGGTGTCAGGGCTTCCCATTACTTTCGTGCTGGGATTCATAGGTGTTGTTTTCACCTTCTTCCTCTGGGGCCCGGGCGCTATGTCGGTGATCCCTACACTGATCTTCGGGAAGGCCATGATGTCCTTCGGCCTGCTCTCCGTTCCCCTCTTCGTGCTCATGGGATTTATTCTGCAATATTCGGGCATCGCGGACAAGCTCTTCAATGCGTTCTATGTGTGGAGCGGCAGAGTCGGCGGGGGCCTGGCAGTGGCAGCAATCATCGTATGCACGCTCTTTGCAGCCATGACCGGAATCGGCGGAGCAGGGACAATCACCATGGGGCTTATCGCGCTGCCAGCAATGCTCGCCCGGAACTACAACCCAAACCTGGCCCTCGGGGGCATCGGCGCCGGCGGGGCCCTGGGCATCCTCATACCGCCCAGCATCACCATGATCATCTACGGCATGATCTGCCAGGTCTCGATCGGGCGTCTTTTTGCCGGCGGTATTCTCCCGGGGTTATTGCTCGCCTCGCTGTTCGTCGCCTACACGCTTATCTTGTGCAAGCTCAAGCCCGAGTACGGCCCCGGCATGGCCGAGGAGGAGATTCTCCCTCTCAAGGAGAAGCTCAAGGCCACCAAGGCCGTCATCGCCCCGCTGTTGCTTATCTGCGCCGTGCTTGGCTCGATCTTCTCGGGCATCGCCACCCCGACCGAGGGTGCGGCGATCGGGGCTGGGGGCAGCTTCATCCTGATGGTCCTCGGCGGCAATCTCTCCTGGGAGAAATTCAGGGATATCTCTCTGGGAACGCTCAAGCTCTCCGGCATGGTGATGTGGATCGTCCTTGGTGCCTACTGCTTTTCAACCATATACGTTGCGCTGGGAGCAACGGAATTTGTCAGCAGCCTGATGAATGATCTGCCCTTCGGTTACTGGGGGGTCTTCATCATCATCCAGGCCATTTTCTTCTGTCTCGGCATGCTGCTCGACCCCGCAGCCATCGTCATGATCACCGCTCCCATACTCACGCCTATTGTGGCTACCATGGGATATGACCCTGTATGGTTCGGTATCGTATTCATCATGAACATGCAGTGTGCCTACATATCGCCCCCCTTCGGTTACAACCTCTTCTACCTGAAGAGCATCGCGCCGGCGGGTATAGGGATAAAGGAGATATACGTAGCCGTTATCCCCTTTATTCTCCTGCAACTTTTCGGCGTGGTTATCGTATCGATCTTCCCGCAGATAGCGCTCTGGCTGCCGAGGGTGATTTACGGAGGCTGATCTGGGCTTCATGGGGTACGGAAACGAGAAATAAAATCCGGGCGAACAGGCCCGCATCACGACAGAAGCAGAAGACGGTCAACATGACGGCTACTGAGAGGGAAGAGGGAGGTCAGCAGCTGAGCATCTTCTTTCGTGATGCGGGCCTCAGGCCCAAAGCCCGATTCTCGATGCTCCCGAAGAAAAGGACATCGGTCCGGGCGGGAAAGCGCTGCTTTCGGCAATTATCCCCGGCAGCAGCGGCGGCGTGAGATGATACAGGCGGTATCTGACCGCTGTCCTACACCGGAAGGCAATAATGGGGAGGAATAAATCACCATGATCACGACAACATTGTTTCCCGGCAGATATATCCAGGGATACGACGCTGTCCAGCGCCTGAGCGAGCTGATCCCGCGTTACGGGAGTAAGGGGTTCCTCATCTGCAGCCCCTCGGTGTTCGAACGCGTCCTTCCCGGCATCCGTCCTTCTCTGGAAGAAACTGTGGCCGTAATTGTCGAGAAGTTCGGTCGCGAATGTTCGGACGAAGAAATATCGCGGCTGACCGCAATAGCAGGGGATAACTCGTGCGACGTCATCGTGGGCCTTGGAGGCGGCAAGACGCTCGATGCCGCCAAGGCGGTTGCGCACATGATGGATGTGCCCGTCGTTATCGTCCCGACCGTGGCTTCGACAGATGCCCCATGCAGCGCGCTGTCCATAGTATACCGCAGCGAAACCGGGAGGATAAAGCGGGTCATTGCGCTGCGGCGCAATCCCGACGTCGTTCTGGTCGACACCAGGATCATCGCGAACTCTCCGGTCAGGCTCCTGGTCGCAGGCATGGGAGATGCGCTCGCCACCTGGTTCGAGGCGGAGTCGTGCAGGGCCACGTGTGCCAAGACCATGGCGCGAGACTTGAGCTCGCTCACATCCCAGGTCCTGTCGCGCCTCTGTTACGACACGCTGCTTGAATACGGTGTCTCCGCGAAGGCTGCATGCGAACACCGCGTGGTGACGCCCGCGCTTGAGCATGTGGTGGAGGCGAACACCCTGTTGAGCGGGATCGGTTTCGAGAGCGGGGGGCTTGCCGCCGCGCACGCAATCCAGGACGGGCTGAATGCCCTCGACAAAGACCATTCCTTTTATCACGGAGAAAAGGTGGCGTTCGGCCTGCTGGCCTCACTGTTCATGACAGACAAGTCATCGGAGATCATCGACCAGGTGTATTCGTTCTGCGAATCAGTCGGTCTGCCTACGAGATTGGGCGACTTGGGACTTGCGGATGTGCCGGAAGAAGATCTGATGAAAGCCGCATCGATCGCCTGTTCGGAGAAACAGACCATCCACAACGAGCGGGCCCCGATGACGGCCGAGCTGGTGGTTGCAGGCCTGAAGCTGGCCGATGCCAGAGGCCGTGAACGAAGAAAGGACAGGTAATACCTCTATCACAGAGCAATGACCATCTGCGAAAGGGAATGTGAAGAAATGAGAGGGAAATACTTCGATGAATGGAATGAAAACGAGGGGTTCGAAACCCGATCCAGAACCATAACAGAGGCGGATGTAGTGATGTTTGCCGGTATGACCGGAGATTACAACGAGCTGCACACCAACGAAGAGTACATGAAAGGCACTCAGTTCGGCAGACGGATCGTCCACGGCCTGCTCGGGCTGTCGATATCCCACGGGCTCCTGTTCAGGACCGGATTTCTGGACGGTACGGCAATCGCCTTTGTGGGCATCGAAGACTGGAAATTCATCGCCCCGATCTATTTTGGAGACACCATCCGGGCGCGGGTGAAGGTTGCAGGGAAGATTCCCAGTAAATCGAAAAAAGATCGCGGCATCATCATGCTCTATCTGGAGCTGCTGAATCAGGACAATGTGATTGTGCAGTCCGGGTACAAAACGCTCATGATGAAGCGTGCATAACGGCGTGAGACAGGGGTGTGAAAATCATACGATAGCCGGTGCCCCGGCTCGGCACCGGAAAGCGGCCGCTCGGGAAGAGTGGCGGGTCGGATGGAGGCGCGGATTGTATGGGATTATTGCCGGGTAAGGTGACAGTCATCACAGGTGCGGGAAGAGGACTCGGGAAGGCCCTCGCGCTGAGGTTCGCCCGGGAGGGCTCGTCAGTGGTCCTGGCCGGCCGGTCGTATGACCTGCTGGGAAAGGTCTGCGATGAGATCAGGGCGTCAGGGGGCGAAGGATATCCCGTGCGCATGGACGTGAGAGATCCGCACAGCGTCGCACAAGCGGTGGAAGAAGCGGCCTCACGCTTCGGAAGAATAGATGTACTGATCAACAACTCCGGGATCTCGATGGTGAGCCCGTCGGAGAGCCTCTCGCATGAGGACTGGAAGAACGCGATAGACACGAACCTGAGCGGGGTTTTTTTCTGCAGCCGGGCGGTTGCGGCGCATATGATCGATCAGGGGATTTCCGGATGCATCATCAATATCTCCTCAACCTTCGGCAAGACCCCGGTTCCGCGGCGGGCCGCATACTGCGCGAGCAAGGCGGCGGTCGACATGCTCACGAGGGTCCTGGCCGCCGAATGGGCGGAAAAGAAGATCCGCGTAAATGCGATCGCGCCCGGATATCTGAAAACGGAATTCATCCAGCAGCTCGAAGAGCAGGGGAAGCTGGATACCCGGTCTCTGAAGAAGCGCATTCCGCAGGGCAGAATAGGCAGCGCGGAAGAAATAACCGGCATGGCTGTTTTCATGGCCGGCGACGAAGCGACCTACATGACCGGGTCTGTGGTGTATATCGATGGGGGATGGACCGCCTATGGATTTGTATAAGACCCGAGTTCACAGGGACCTGAAGGATTATACGGATCTGAGCGAAGAAACGCCTGCATCAACCGGGCAATGACGATCCAATAAAGAATGTGAGGTGGAAAAGATGATAGATTTCAGCTTGACCGCAGAACAGAAAGCCATGGTGGAGCTTGCACGGAAGTTCGGGAAAGACCATATCCGGCCGGTGGCCCTCGATTACGACAGAGACGGGACCTACCCTGAAGAGATTCTCAAGAAGGCGCACGAGGCCGGGTTGATGTATACCAATATCCCGAAAGAGTACGGCGGATCGGGCATGTCCTATCTCGAGCACTATCTGGTGACCGAGGCGCTGAACTACGAGTGCTGCGCCATAGCGCAGGTGATCGGGATATCCCATCTGTCCATGGGTGCGATTCAGCTGGGCGGATCGCCCGATCAGCAGAGGAGGTTCATCGGGGAGATGACGAAAAGCTATCGGAGCGGATGCTTCTGCCTCACAGAGCCCCATGCCGGGTCCGATGCCGGCCTCATGAACACTACAGCCACGAAAAAAGGCGACGGCTATGTGGTGAACGGCTCCAAGTGCTACATAACGAACGGCCAGTATGCGGACCTGCTCTGCCTGTTCGCCACGGTGGACAAGAGCAAGGGGACAAAGGGAATCAGCTGCTTCGCCGTGCCCCGGAGCACTCCAGGCATCACCGTGGGCCGGATCGAGGACAAGATGGGGCACCGGGCGATGAATGTCGCCGAGCTGTTCTTCGACAATGTCGAGCTCGGCAGGGAGAACCTCATCGGAGGAGAGGGCCAGGGCTTCAAGCTGGCCATGATGGCTCTCGACAGGGGTCGCGCGAACATCACCGCGGTGTCAACCGGGATCTCCCAGCGTGCGTTCGACGAAGCCGTAGCCTATGCAAGGGAGCGGGTCCAGTTCGGCCAGCCCATCGGGAATTTCCAGGCCGTCCAGTTCATGCTCGCGGACATGAACACCCTTGTCATGGCTTCCCGCGCACTCTATCTGCAGCTCGGATGGATGCTCGACAACAACATCCGGTGCTCGAAAGAGGCTGCGTCCGCCAAGTATTTTGCATCGGATGCAGCGATGAAGGTCACGACCGATGCCGTTCAGGTGCTGGCCGGTTCGGGTTATATGAAGGGCGCCGTAGTGGAAAAACTCATGCGGGATGCCAAGCTGACCCAGATTTTCGAAGGGACCAACCAGATCAACCGCATGGTCGCGGGAAGGGCACTCATGACCGATTCTTCGAGACTGTTTTAGAATGGCCTGCCCGGCGGGCCGGAAACATGCTTGGAGATGCAGAACTCATGGAGAACAGGGTGAAACAGCCGGCAGGCCTTCTTCATTCCCGGGAGCGGACAGGGTTCCGGGGCAATTCATGCCGGCGGTTTCACCCCGAGGTTCCTTCGGTGTGAAACCGCATGTCGTCCGCCTGTGTCTCCGCCGGGACCCGTCCGCAGTCCGAACGGAATTCCCGGTCCGCGACAATCACCTCTTCACGACAAGAACGGTTCTCTTCGATTTGCGTATCACCTTCTCGGACACCGAGCCCAGAAGCACTTCCGTGAGATTGCTTGTCCCGTGAGAGCCCACGATGATGGCAGAGACGTCTTCTTCTTCAGCGATCTTCAGAATCTCTGAAAACGGCACGCCCTTCTCCACGCGGATCTTTACGGCCAAGCCGCTGTTCTTCAGCTCCTGCGCTGTCTCATTGAGCTTTTCAAGAGACGATTTGACCATATTTTCTTCGGCTGCATGTGCAGTGGTCTCGCTGTCGAGGGCTGAAAGAAGATCGAAGCTCCTCCTGTCGAGCACATGCAGAAGAACCACCTCCCGTGTTCCGGCTTCCCGGAGGCGTTGCACAAAGGCCAGGCACTTCTCTGCGTTTCTGGAAAAATCGGTTGGATACAGAATCTTGTCGAACATTTTCTCTCCTCCCTTCACACTGGATATGCTGATGGACAGTTTCAGGTCCATCCATTGTTCCCCGGTCTCCGGGAAACCGCATTCATATGATTCTCTGCAGGCTGTAGCCCAATCGGAGACCCGTGAAATCCGATTTCATCAGATTTCCGTTCTTTTCATTGATATGTATACAGGAAAAAAGAATATGATTCAAGATAAAGATATAGATAAATAATTTTCTAAAGAATGTACGGCATGGTTGCAGTAGGTACCTGAATGGTGGTAAAACCTTAAAAAAATAATGGAAATGATAAATATTCTCATGGGTTGTTCATGGCAATCAGGATCGCGAGGGAGGAAATACGCCCAAGAGATCGTGCGCATTGCTCTGAAAATTCAATCATGCCCGGCGCTGCAGGATTTTCTGCCTCCGATCGATGCATGAGCCCGGTCGAGACGAGAAGATGATATATAATCTAATAGAAATATTGATAATAAAATGAGGTTATTTGACAATAAAAAGGTTGACAAAGGAATAAATAATAAATAGAATAATACTCGATAATAAAAATAAACAAATGAAATTAATTTATGGTGTGGGAAAACAAAAATATTCTGGAGGGGGCCGAACATGAGTGATGTCAGAAAAGTCGGAGTTGTCGGCGCCGGCATGATGGGCGCTGAAATCGCGCTTTGTTTTGCCGCATCAGGGTTCGATGTCGTGATACACGAAACATCTCTTGATCTGGCGAAAAAGGGAAAAGAGCGGTTGGGCGGAATTCTCGACAAGTCTATCCAGAAAGGGAAAGCGACACCGGAAGAGAAAACGCGGTTTCTCGAGAGTATCGCCCTAACGGATGACTTTGAGGGCTTCGAAGACGCAGATGTAGTTGTCGAGGCCGTGTTCGAGGATTTCGGGACCAAGAAAGAGGTGTTTTCCCGACTGGACACGATCTGCAAACCTCAATGCATTTTTGCGACGAACACGTCGAGCCTTCCCATCACCCTGCTGGCAACGGCGGTCGGACCCGATAGAACCGGGAAGTTTCTTGGCGCCCACTTCTTTTCACCGGCGTTCGTCATGAAGCTGGTGGAGGTGATTCCGGCGCTCGATACCGATGAGGATTCGGTGGCGTTCATGATGGACTGCTGCCGGAAGATCAATAAGATTCCCGTACGGGTGAAAGACGTCGCCGGATTCGCCGTCAACAGGCTGCTCCACGCCATGTGGGTGGAGGCGTGCAGGCTGCTGGAAGAGGGAGTGGCGACTCCCGAAGACATCGACAATGCCTGCAGATACGGTCTGGGGCATCCGATCGGGCCGTTCGCCCTCATGGATCTGACCAGCAATGACCTGAACCTGAGAGTCCAGCAGATACTGTTCGATGCATATGGTGAAAGATTCAGGCCGAGACCGGTGTTAAAACAACTGGTTGACGCAAACCACCTCGGCAGAAAGACCGGGCGGGGCTGGCATCGCTATAACAAGTGAGAACAATAGGTTAGGGACGATTGCTGGCGGTGGGGAACGCGAAAAAAGTGCTTTACAAACATCACATTACATGGTGATTAAGCGGAAGCTGATATACTATCATTATGGAGCGCCTGTATGACTGAGGACAAGAGAGCGAAAATACTGGCTTCCGCTGAAGAGATCATGTCGGAAAAACGGCTCGCCGACTCAACGATTTCTGAGATAGCGGCCAAGGCCGGGGTGGCGGATTCGGTTATCTATCAGTTTTTCAAGAGCAAGGAAGACCTGCTCTTTGCCGTGCCCGGCGAGCGGATGAAGGAAGTCTTGTTTCTGCTGGGGGAGCACCTTCAGGGCATTCGAGATGCGGAGAGCCGCCTGAGCAAGATGATCTGGTTTCATCTGCGCGACATCGACACTCACCCCGGGTACGGCCGGATTCTGCTTCTGGATTGCAGGTCTTCACCCGCCTTCTATCAGACGCCCGCTTACCAGCTCGTCAAACAATACTCGGACGTCATGTACGATATCCTGCAAAAAGGCATCGAGGACGGGTCCTTCCGGTCGGATCTGAATATCAAGGTGGCCCGTGACATCATTCTCGGCACCCTCGATATGGAGGTCATCAGCTCTCTCGCGCTGGGCGAGATTCCCGAGGGGGCTCCGGACCACGAGGATATCATGTCGCTGGTGCATGCCATGGTCACTTCGAGCGCAAGGCCGATCTACAGCAAGTCGGACAGGATCCTCAGGGCGGCCGAGCAGGTTTTGGCCGAAAAAGGCTTTTCGAGGGCGAAGATATCCGAGATCGCGAAGATCGCCGGGATCTCGGAGGCGACCGTGTACGAGTATTTCGAGAACAAGGAGGACGTGTTTCTCTCGATCCCCCAGAGGCGTTTTCAGGAAAACCTCGATGAGCTCTCCGAAACGTTTCATATCAAGCATCCGGTGAGCAAGCTGAAAAGGTTTACGAAGTACTATTTCTTTCTCCTGCTCACCGAGCAGAATTTCCTGAAGGTGTTTCTGCTGCAGCTCCAGCTGAACAAGCGTTTTTACTCTTCGAAGGCGTTCGAGAGCTTCAGGCGCTACTTCCGTGTGGTCGAGGATATCATCGAAGAAGGCAAGAGCGCCGGATACTTCCGGGCCGATGTCAATCCCCGCGTGTTCAGAAACATGTTTTTCGGGGCATTCAGCCATCTGGCGCTTCGGTGGATCATGTTCCAAAACGGGAAAGAGCCGGACAAGATCCAGGAGATAAAACATACGGCGAACCTGTTCTGCTCGTCGGTAATGAATTTCAAGCATGATGATGAGTGAGGGAGTTGCGCCGGTGGGGGATCAGGATCGTCAGGAGGGTCGAGAGGTGACTGGGTAACGGGATACATGCGATAAGTCAGGGTTCTGCCGAGAGCCGGCCACTCGAAGCAGAGGCAAGTACGAAAAAGCGGGCATTGTGGGAGCCCACATCACCACAGTGCCCGCTTTTTTGTTGCCCTGATCGCGACAGAGGCAGGCTGTTCACAGGAGGCGCGAAACAGCTGCAGGAACAGCCAATAGATCCGTCAAAGAAAATGAAGTGAAGGGAGCAATCAATGAACGGAAAAGATGATGTCGTAATTGTAAGTGGAGTGAGGACACCATTCAGCAAGTTTGGCGGAACCTTGAGAAATATTCACAGCACAGATCTGGGGTGTGTGGTCATCAAGGAAAGCCTGAAAAGAGCGGGACTCAAGGGCGAGGACCTGGATGAGCTGTATTACGGCATGTGCGATCAGGCCGAGGCCGCCCTCTTCGACAATGTCAATGGACGGCAGGCATTGCTTCGCGCCGGTCTGCCGCAGGACCTGGTGTCGCTGACCATAGACAGGGCGTGCTGCTCCTCGCTCTGCGCGGTGCACCTGGGAAGGAGGGCGATTCTGGCGGGTGAGGCAGACGTGTGCATGGCGGTCGGCGCCGAGAACATGAGCAACACCCCTCTTTTGATAAACGGGCATCGATGGGGGGCGGGCATGGCGCCGCTATTGGTTCAGGATTATCTCAACCCCATCACCTATCGCGAATACTCGCCGCTGGGAAAGGATGCCGGAGAGATCGCCATCGAGTACGGCATTTCCCGGGAAGAACAGGATAAATGGGCGCTGGGCTCACAGCAGAAATGGGCCGCGGCCGACAAGGAAGGGAAGTTCAAGGACGAGCTCGTGCCGGTGGAAGTGCCTCAGAGGAAGGGCGATCCGATTATCTTCGACCGCGACGAGTTCCCGAAGCCCAACACCACCCTTGAGGGGCTGGCGAAGCTGAAGACCATTTACGGGAGCCCCACCGTAACCGCAGGCAATGCTCCGGGGCTCGACGCGGGCGCTGCGGCGGTGATCGTCATGAGAAGGTC
>DCDF01000279.1 GCA_002316295.1 Syntrophaceae bacterium UBA1062
TCCCGGGTGAAGTTCGCTACCAGGATCTGTCCCAGCTTTCTGAGCCTGCGGTTTTCCAGGATGGCCTGGAGGATCCTCAGAAGCACCCTGGGAGGCTCGGGAAAAGGAGCGATCATCGATCCCATGAGCGCGGCCTTTTTCACACCGGAGCGGTCCATTTCCTGCAGGAGTGCGGCCTTGTCGAGCACCCGTTCTTCCAGATGATAGTGGCAGTCGATGACCATTTCACCCTCCTCTGATCACAAGCCGGACAGGCAATAGTATAATGCCGTACGGGGAAAAGGGAACCCTTCCTGTACAATTCATACAGCCCTTCTCGACGATGGATCGGGATTGCCCTCCATCGCTGCCGCAGCGGTTTTGGAGCCGTCGCCCAGGAGCGGAATGTTCATGAGAGAGGCCGCATTGATGCAGAAAATCCTCTGTTCGAGCCCCCTGTCTCCCCGACAGGCCAGCTTCACGGCCCGTATCGCGGCGGACCTGCTCCCCCAGGGCCAGTCGGAGGCGAACAGCACTTTACCCGGACCGAATACCCCTGCGAGCCCCCTGATGACCTGGGGGCCCTGAAATGAGGTTTCCACCCAGACATTGGGAAACATTGCGAGTTGGTCTACGACATCGTGCACATCATCGAGCCCGGCATGGCCCACAATGAATTTCACGTTGGGAAACTCCCGGACAAGACGTGCGGCGTGACAGGCTTTTCCATAGCGGGGAACCTCCCTCCCCCTTTCCGCCCGGTGGTAGTAGGAGCACACGCCGCAGTGGAAGAGCACGGGCAGACCGTGAGAGGCAAAGGCGTCCACGGCCTCGAACGTCCTGACCGAGTCCAGCGAAACCCCCTGCAGGATCGGGTGGAGCTTCAGCCCGCGGGCACCCCTGCCGACATCGCGGGCAAACCATGCCGCCATGTCATAATGTTTGGTGAAATCCACGCCGGTAAAGGGAATGACCGAAGGATCTCTTTCGTGTACATTCAGAATATCCTCGCCGGTTACATGCGGGGGAACCGGCATGCAGACGCTGAGCGAGATGCCCTCATCACCCATGGACCGGCGGAGGTTCTCGTGAGTGCCCAAGGCGTTGCGTGCACACTGCGCAGTGATAGTGATGCGGGGAAACAGCCGTGCGAACAGCCTGTCCGGGAAACTCCACCGGTAGGAAAAAATCTCCGAGATGGCCAGGGGATCGAAAACGGGCCGTTTTCTCACCCCCTTGAGCGGAATGAGGGAACCGCCTCCCCTGAAGAGAATATTGCCCAGATGGCAGTGGGCGTCGATGATGGAATACACGCCGAATCTCTCCATGTAATTTCAATAAGGTCGGCCCCGCGAAAAACGAGCTTCCGGCCATTGTTACCATATCTCGGCTCTTTACACCCGCAAATCCTTTTTGCTATGGCTTCATTCATCGATCATCCATTTTTTATGACAAAGGGTGAACGCTGTACAGAGGGGTGCATCTCTCGGGAGTTGCACGCATCCCCCCTTCTTCTGTGCGGACAGGATACAGATACTCGTTTTCGGAGAGACGCCGTGAACAATGCGCCAGACAGAGAATGGAATTCCGTGATGAAGCGGATGTTCGCGGGCATCTCCCGCCGCTACGATCTCGTCAATACGCTCATGACCTTCGGCAGGGACAGTGCGTGGCGCCGTCATGCGGTCCGCACGGCGATGCTCCCTGCAGGAGGGACTCTTCTGGATGTGGGCTCGGGAACCGGAAAGATCTCGTTCGAGGCGAAAAGACTCGATCCCGCGCTCACGGTGGTGGCACTCGACCTCACCCGGGACATGATGGTGGTGGGAAAACGTTCGGACAGAAAAAAGCGCATCCTGTGGGTAAATGCAGATGCACTCGCGTTGCCGTTCGACGATTGCCGGTTCGATGCCGTCACCTCGGGCTATCTGATGCGCAATGTCCCCGATATCAGCAGAGCGTTTCAGGAGCAGCTCCGGGTCGTCAAGCCCGGTGGGCGGGTCGTATGTCTGGAAACCAGCCCGCCCGATTCGCGTCTTTTGGGACCGCTCATCCGATTTCATTTCCGGTTCGTTATCCCGCTCCTCGGGGGACTGATCAGCGGGAGATGGGATGCGTACCGCTACCTTCCCCGTTCCACAGAGGCCTTCAAGACGCCGGAAGAGCTGGCCCTGATCATGGCCGGTGAAGGCTTCACCGGAATAACATACCGCAGGTTCATGTTCGGAACCGTGGCCGTTGTCGCCGGGACGCGGCCGGCGGTTCCGCCGGCCGGCCCGCATTGAGTTCTGCTCCGTTTTCATGTATATGGGGATGACAAGACCCCTGTAAAAACTTCTGAACAGGCGAGGAAGAAGGATCATGCCGGCCAATCTTCCACCCACATACCTGGAAGCGGAAAGACGCTACCGCGAAGCAAAGTCCCAACAGGAAAAGATCGACGCCCTGGAAGAAATGCTCGCCATCATACCCAAGCACAAGGGCACCGACAAGCTCCAGGCGGACTTGAGGCGCCGGATCGCCAGACACAGGGAGGAGTCACAGAAGAAAAAGGGCGCCGTCATCCAGAAGAGCGTCTTTCACATCGACAGGGAGGGAGCCGCCCAGGTGGTCATTGTCGGCCCTCCCAACACGGGCAAGTCTTCCCTGGTGAGCAGGCTTACCAAAGCATCGCCCGAGATCGCGGAATTTCCCCATACCACTCACAGGCCGACACCGGGCATGGCCCCTTTCGAGAATATCCAGTTCCAGCTCATCGACACCCCGCCTCTGACCAGCGAGTACGTAGATCCCGCGATGGTGGACATGATCCGCCGGGCGGACGTTGTGGTCGTCCTCATAGACATGAAAGCAGACCCCTTGAGCCAGTATGAAGACGCCCGGTCCGTCCTCGCGTCCCACCGCATCTACCCCTACGGCGCGGATGTTCCCGAGGATGTGAGAAGGCCCGTGTTCCTCAAAAAGATGCTCCTGCTCGCGAACAAAATGGATACGCCGGGCGAAGAGGAAGACTTCGAAACCTTTCTCGAGCTCGTCTCGCCCGAAATGCCGGCGCTCGGCGTCTCGGTGAGCCGGGAGAAGAACCTTTCCGCCTTTCTCGGCGCCCTCTTCACGCTCTCCGGCATCATCAGGGTTTATTCGAAGAACCCCGGCAG
>DCDF01000130.1 GCA_002316295.1 Syntrophaceae bacterium UBA1062
CTCTGGTGCGCCTGACGTGAGTTTTCGGCATTTGTGCGCGGCTCTTGTGTGTTCTCTCACCTTCTTCCGCAAAACTCGGGGCTGTTGCATTCTCCACCATGCAATCCCCCAAGGCCCCCTCCGCACAACCCGCTGAAGCAGGTATTCAGGGGGAGAAGGGGAGATGGACATGGAAGCTGTGCCTTTATTTCCACCTCTCCCTATCCCTCTCCCGTAAGGGGAGAGGGGGCCCATATAATCGAGTCTTGCAGAAATGAACGGTTCTGCTGTGTTCGCGGTCCGGCATTCCGATCTCATTTTCCCCTTTTCATGTATCTCTCGGTGAATATATCATCTTTCAGCCCGGAGTCATACACCACATCGCTCAGCTCGATAATGGTCGTCCTGCCGTTCTGCACATTGTGCATCTCGATGCGTGTGGGGGTGTTGATGTTCTGGATGTTCTTGACCTGAGAGAACCTGCCCTGTTTCTCGTACCGGCCCTTGGGGTCGTAGAAATCCGCCTTTGCGGGGATGAAGCTGTCTTTGCGGATCCAGAGATCGATTTTGCTGTAGAACTCCACCTTCCTGGGCAGGGCCTCGATCATGTAGCACATCTCGCCGTCGACATCCTCTTCCTTGATCGTTTTGAAGGTGTATTCGTCGATGTCGTGGCTGCCCATGTCGAAGAAGGTGAGCTCGGTGCCCATGAAGCTCTCTCCCCTGCCGCTCGCGCTGATCTGCCGCACCCGCTGCAGAGCCGGGAGGTAGAGCCACTGCTTGTCTTCCTTGTTTTCGGTCCACACCAGAAAGCTCGTGCCCTTGACGTCTGCCGGAGAGTTGAAGAACAGGATGGATTTCGAGCTGTTCTCCCCGTATTTCTTTACAAATGCGCTGAGCTTCCTCTCGCGCTTCTGGCCCTTGTCGTTCACGAGGGTCATGATCATGTCGGTCTTGCTGTCCTTGGCCTGGTCGAGAAGGTCTTCGGCCTTCTTTACGATGTCATACGCGCTCATCTCCGCGCCCACAGCCGGAGCCTGAGCCGTCAGAACCACGGCGACGGCCGCCATCAGCCCAAGAAACAATCCTGCCAGGCTTCTACATGTCATGTTCGATCCTCCTGTTCGTTGGTCTGTCCGTTGTTTTGTACTGATATCCTACCACATTTTCCTCTCCGGGATGAACACCTTGAGGAAAAACCCGGGCGGGAAACACCGACATTGTCGTCTCGGCCGTTCTGTGAGCCAGCCGGGGGGGAAATACTTTGAGTATGGCGGGCAGCAGGGTGAGAGATGCAAGTGATGTGGTGATCATGACCAGGGCCACGAGTATGCCCAGCTGACTGATGATGACGAAGTTCGACGGCACGAGAACCAGAAAGCCCGCCGCAACAGCAAGGGCGTTGTACAGAATTGCTCTGCCGGAGGTGTGCAGCGATCTCTCGATGGCCTTTTCCACGCTGCCCTGCATCGTGATCTCGTGACGGTACCGGCTGAGAAAATGGATGGAGTAGTCAATGCCGATGCCGATAGCAAGGCTGGCGATCACTGCTGTCGCGGCATTGAGCTTGATGCCCGTCAGACCCATGATCCCGAAGTTCAGGAAAATGGGAACCACGAGCGGCACCACGCTGTAGCACCCCAGCTTGAAGGACCTGAACATCGCGGAGACGATGAAAATTACCAGGATAAAGGAAACAGCGAAGCTGCTGGCCTGGCTTTCCACCACCAGGCGGTTGAACTCCTTTGCAAGCATGGCCAGGCCGGTGGTGAATATATCCGCGACGCGGGAGGTCTTGAGGTCCTGCTTCCGATAGCCGTTGACCAGGTTCACCACATCCTGTGCCAGATACCCGCTCTGGGATTTCATCTGCAGCAGGATCTGACCGCTTTTGCAGTCGAAGTTCACGAAGCTGTCGAGCTCGCCGCTCCCGCCCGAGAATGAAAAAAGGAGCAGGTACTGGGCCACGAGGTCCTTTGATTCGGGGATGGTATAGAACGCCGGATCTCCGTCGTGCATGGCCTGATTCATCCGCTTGATGAAGTCCACCACCGACACTGCCTTTCCGATATTGTTCATGCCCATGAGCCTGTTCTGAAGGGCGTCCATCTCGCGCAGGACGGCGGGGTCCTTGATATCGTCGGGCTCCATGCCGTCCAGCACCACATTGAACAGAGACGTTCCTCCGAATTTTTCATTCAGCACCTCATCCGCGATGCGGATGGGGCTCCCCTTCCGGAAGTCCTCGATGAGGTTCAGGTCGCTCTTGACCTGAAGGCCGCCACCCACCGAAAGGACGAGCAGGACGGCACTGATTCCCAGAACGAGCCCGCTCCTTCTCAGGCTGATACGGGAAAAGAATACCAGCACCGGCCCGATGCAGTCCCTGCTCGAATGGTGGTGGGGCCGGTATTTCCATCCCCGGGAGTCTGCCACTGCGAGCACTGCAGGCAGAAACGTCAGCGATATCATGAGCGCGGCGAGGAGCCCGAAGCTCGACAGGGCGCCGAACTGCTTTAAGGGGACGATGGCGGAAGTGCACAGGGATATGAACGATGCAATGGTGGTGAGCCCCGCCATGATCACGGGCAGGCTCACACGGGTGGCCGCGGTGATGATGCCGGACAGGCCCGCCTTCCCCTCTTCCGCGTCTGAAAATACGTTTTCCAGAACATGGATGCCGTAGGCAGAGCCCACGGCGATCAGGGCCACGGGAAGCACGCTCGTGACCATGGTCAACGGGATGTCGAACATGGGCATCAGGCCGATGGTCCAGATGGATGCTATGCCTACAGAGACAAGGGGAAGCACCGTGCCCCTGAAGTTCCGGAAGAACAGAAATAGGAACCCCAGCAGGACGATATTGACCAGGGGCACCAGGAGCTTCAGGTCCTTGATCATGTAGTGTCCCTGAAGCGCCTCCACCACCGTGGGCCCGGAGATGAAGAACTCTTCCGGTCCTTCGTATTTCTTCACGATGTCGAGCAGGGTGTAATAGATGGGTACGATGTCATCGGTCTCCACCGTGTTATCGAGCACCACGGATAGGGACGTGCCGCTGCCGTCCTCAGTGATGTAAACACCCTCGTACACGCTCCAGGACCGCGCCTTTTCCCGCAGCTCCTTCAGTTCTTCTCCTGATCTGGGCAGCTCTCCTTCTTCGACCATAGGGGAGACGTTGAGTCCTTCCTCGCCGCCCGCAATGTTCTTCACGTTGAGGATGCTGGTGACCTTCTTCACCCCCGGGATGTTTTCCACCTCTTCGGTGATCCTGCGGATCTTTTCCAGCGAGCCGGGGTTATAGACGTCGTCATGGAGCATCCCGATGAGCACGTCCGCATACGATTCGAACTCCTGTCTGTTGCGGTTATACACCTCTTCCACCGGGTTGTTCTGTTTCAGGACGATCTCCACCCGGGGATCGATCTTCACCCGGGGAATCTGGAAAAGGAAAAACACTGTGATGCAGAGCACGGCACCGATCACCCGCCAAGGGCGATTTACACTGAAGCGAACGATTTTTTTCATATACCCCCTCTTTGTTCAAGCCGGATTCATCCCGGTACCTACCGTGCCCATGCAGCCGCCACCGGCAGCGATGAAACCTCTCCCGCCACGGCGCATCAGGCTTATGTTCCCGAGATCACAGCCCAATCAATAATAATGAATCATCATTACTCTTATAAATCCTGTATTATTCGCAACCTCTGTTTATCCCTTTATCATTCCGAAAAAACCCGACTGGACGCCCTTATAGAACCCTACCCCACGGAAACAGGAGATTTCCCGGTTATCCTCGTCTTTTCATCGCAGGGAGCGTATTTTCATTGCAGGATATCGATGCCGCCCACCGCCATATCGACAAATAGGTAGCCGCCTCCTGCCGATATGAGCACCGGCTCGTCCCTGTCCTCGAAGACAAGCGAGGGCTCCCAGCTGTCGAGCCCGAGCGACAGGAAAGCGGAGCCCGGAGAGCCTCCGAGCAGTCTGGGCAGACCGCCCAGAATATCCTCGACCAGGGAGGAATGGTCGAAGATGCCGAGATTGCTGGGGTTGTCTCTCATCACGTGGAACCGGTTCTTCCCGGAAACGCAGGAAAGGTCGATGTCGAGCCGGTTCCAATACGCTGCGGGTGTGACGGTCAGGCATACATCCACGGACGCCTCCCACTGCGGCCCTCCCGATGTCCGGTACTGGAAG
>DCDF01000014.1 GCA_002316295.1 Syntrophaceae bacterium UBA1062
TCCGTCATCTGGAGCCGGCCGGCGTTGAGGTTGTCAGCCATTCGTGCTCTCCCCGCCGCCCTGATCCATGACAGCGGACAGGTATTCTTTGACCTCGCGGCCGATGTCTTCGATCTCGAAGGTGAGCCGCTCGATATCGACGAGATCCATGCGGTGCCCCATCTTCCTCAGGATGTGCCATCCTTGCTGGTCCTTGAGGACAAAGGGCAGGGTATCCGCATCGCTGGATATCTCCCTGGCCTTTGCCAGAAGATCCGCGATGGATACGACCGAGCAGATGTCCTTGAACTGTGCCTGCTCCGGATGGTGGTGATAGAGGGCGACATCAATGATGTACGGAGGCAGCCCCCACTTCTGTGCGATAAAATGTCCGACCTCCATGTGGGTGGTGCCGAGGATCTCCGCCTCCGCCTCGAAGAGTGGGCGGTCTGTTTCGGCGGACAGCTCGCGGGCGCGCATGAACTGGTCGTGAAAATACTCGTCCAGGATGATCTTCCCGATATCGTGGAGCAGTCCACCGACAAATTCCCTGCCCTGGAGATTCATGCGCAGCCGCGTGTCGATGCGGCGTGCTATGAGGGCGGTCGCCACGCAGTGGTCCCAGAAATTTTTTCTGATGGCTGTTTCCTGCGCTTTTCTGGAACCCAGTGCGGACAGGACGGAGACCGATGTGGTGATGTTGATGATCTCGTTGAGGCCCATCAGGAGCACGGCGCGATGGAGCGTGTCGATTTCCTGGGATCCCCTGCGGTAAAAGACGGAATTCGCCATCTTCAGAACCCTTGCGGCGAGCGGGGGGTCCTTGTGGATACATTCCGAAACAGCCCTGATGGAAACGTCCGGAGACCGCGAGAGGCTCATCATCTCTATGGCGACGGAGGGAAGGGTGGGAAGGTCTTCGAGATGTTCGATGGCCTTCAGTATCAGTTTTTCCATCAGAATGCCCCTCCATGAAGGCTGTCTATCGCCTCGGCGGCGGCGCGGGCCACGTCGATGTTTTCATCATCCAGATACACCTCGAGCTCAGCGGCGAGGGCCTCGTCCTCCCATTCTCCGAGCGCTTTGGCTGCGGAAATGCGAAGAAAATCCGGGCCCCTTTCCAGAATGGACAGAAGCCTGGTCTTGGCGTCGTCATCCCGGAACCTGCCGAGCGCTTCGACGGCGTGAAAGGCGGTCCACATCTCTTCGCTGCCGATAGCATCTACGAGAAAAGACCTCAGATTCTGGACCCTTCTCATCCCCACGATATCGATTGCCGGCCGGCGTATTTCGTCGCGCTCGTCATTGAGCAGGGCCACCAGAAGATCATCTTCGAGAGGCAGGCCGGTGTCCCTTATGATTTTGACCGCCGCCGTCCGGACTTCCCAGCTCGGATCCTTGAGCAGGTAGGACGAGACGTGCCCGAGGCGGGAGCTCCGCATTCTGAGTAACCCCTCGAGCGCCATGATGCGGACATTCGGATCGGCGTCTCCCGCGAGCTCGGTAAAGCACTCTTCCGCCTTCTCCGAGCCGATGCGTGCGATCGTCTCCAGGGCACTGCTCCTCACGTCAGGGTATGGATGCTGCAGGAATTTCCGGATCTCCCCTATATCGTCAGGACAGCCGATTTCGCCCAGGGCCTTAAGCGCCGAACCCACCACATGGCCGTCCTCATCACCGATGAGGCGAAGCATGGTTTGCCGCAAGCCTTTCCCACCGATGCGGGCAAGCGCGTCGGCCATGACCCTCTTCCCATACCCATTCCGGGTAGAGATCCGAGCGGCTATTTCCCGGGCTTCCCGCTCTCCTCCGATGCTCCCCAGGACCTCGGCGCCGAGGATTGCGCTCTTTTCGTCCGCATCGAGAAGGGTCACCATCAGCCCCACGTTTCCCAGGGATTCGAGAGCGGATCTGATCGCGTCCCACTTGTCGGTCTCGATATCCCGCTCGACCCCGCCGGACAACCCGACGATGCGCATGGAGCTTTCCTCATCCCCGATCCGGCCCAGAACCTCGAGCACGCGGTAGAGATGCTCGCCCTCTGCCTCCGGGAGGTAGCTCTCCAGGACGTTTCTGACAAGCTGCAGGCTCTCGGGGTCCAGCGCGGCGATATCATCCCCGGACATGATGGCGAGCAGCGTCCGGACAGCGGCGAACCTCACATACTGATCCGCGCCTTCGAGTATGTCCATAAGCGGGCGGACGGCCTCGCGGGAACCTATCGCCGCGAGTGTCTCCAGAATGGCGCATACGGTGATTCCATCGTTCGACCACCGCTTCAGCTCATCGAGAAGGAAGTCCACCGCCTGTTCGTGGGGGATGCGGGCAAGGGATTCGATGACCGAGAAGCGAATCCATTCCTCGTCGTTGATAAGTTGCTTGAGATGGTCGAAAGCCCTTGGATCTCCCAGCTCGCCGAGCGAGATCACTGCGGCGTTTCTGACATTGGGGTTGACGTCATAGAGCCCTTCGATGAGAATGTCCACGCTCTCGTGGATTCCAATGGTCCCGAGAATATCGAGTATGAACATGCGCACGTTGTCGTCGGCATCCTTCGCATGCGCGTGGAGCAGATCGACCCCGTCGATGCCGATTTTTCTCAGAATGTCGATGGCGGTGTTCCGGACGGACGGATCTTCGTCAGACAGCAGAGGAAGCATCTTTTCGACAGCCGCCCGCGAGCCGAGCAGGACGATGGCGCTCTGGGCGGCATCTCTCACGCCGCTGTTTCCGTCCCTGAGCAGCAGCTCGAGTCTGTCGAGTGCGGCGTCTCCGCCGGCTTCGGCGAGCAGTGTCGCCGCCTTCCTTCTCCTGGAAGGGTCCTCCGACGAGATCATGCCGTCGATTCCAGTCATGTCCGTGAATTTCATCGGCTCGGTATGCTCCGCATATTATACGACATGCCTGTGCATCTCCCTATCCTCAGGCTCCTGACTGTATTGTCTTATCGCTTTTCGTACTGGATGAACGCTACATCCTTGACGTTGAGATCTTTCAGATCGTCGCGGATCATGGCGGCCAGTTCGTTTTTTGAATAGATCCCGGCGTTTGCCGAGATCCTCTGGTAAATGAGACTCCTGATATCAAAGAGTCGACTGAAGATGTTCGGTCCCATCCCCGGAGCCACCTGCAGGCTGACCTGGGCGAACACCACTCCCGACTCGCCGGGGTCGTTCGAATCGAAGAGGACCATGAAGGGGTCGAGAAGGACTTCTCCATCGGACGAAGGCGTTGCGAGGGAAGGGCCGGGATCGTGAACGGTTGCCGGGATATGAGCCGGCGGTTTCTCGGCGGTCTGCAGAAGCACTGTGCCGATGGCCAGGCAGAGGGCGGCGGCGCCTGCCATCAGGGAGAAGATGATGATCCTGCGTGTCGGGATGCGGGCTGCCTGGGCGGCTGTTTCCGAGGGTTGCGTCTGGGTTTCGGTTTCCCGGGAGGACAGGTCTTCAGCCGCATCGGTCAGGGAGATCCCGTCTTGGTCGAGCTGGGCCTTATTGAAGTCAAAGGATATTCCGTCCTTGTCCAGCTCGGCTTTCTTGCCCGGGACATTCGACATGCCTGCACCTCTTATTTGCTGAATATCTGATTGATCTTCTGGCCGAGTGTCTCAGCAGTGAAAGGCTTCACAATGTAGTTGCTCACTCCGGACTTCACCGCCTCGATGATGTTTTCCTGCTGGGCCTCCGCAGTGACCATCAGAAATGGTATGTCCTTGAGCGCATCGTCGCCTCGTACCGCCTTGAGAAGCTCGAGCCCGGTCATTTTGGGCATGTTCCAGTCGGATACGACCATGTCGATCTTGTCTTTCTGCAGGATGTCCAGTGCTGTGGAACCGTCGTCGGCTTCGACAATGTTGTTGAAGTTGAGCTGCCTGAGGATGTTCTTCACGATTCTGCGCATTGTCGAAAAGTCATCGACAACGAGGATCTTCATGTTCTTGTCAATTGCCATAGCCGCCTCCAAGATCTTTTTCGTCTCATCGAAAAATTTCCGCCAAATCTTTAGGACCGGATCTCCTTGAAGATCTTCTGCATCTTCGAACGCAGCCTCAGGATAGCCTTGGTGTGGATCTGGGACACCCGGGATTCGGTGAACTTGAGGACATGCCCGATCTCTTTCATGGTCAGCTCGTCGTAATAATACAGGGAGATGACCATGCGCTCCTTCTCGGGGAGGGTCATAATGGCCTTCGCAACCATCTCCCGGATCTCCGCATATCTGAGCCTGTGGGAGGGCCAGTCCTTCTCGTCCTGAAGGATATATTCCAGGAGATTTCTCTTTGACATATCGGAATCGTCCTCGCCCAGGTCGTCGAGGCTCAGGAGCGAGACGGACGCGGTTTCAGAGATGAGACGGTGAAAGCTCTCGATGTCGATCTTCATCTCGCGGGCCACTTCCTCATCGCTTGCGGGCCTGCCGAGAGCGTACTCGAGCTTCGCATAGGTATCTTCCACCTTGCGGGCCTTCTGCCGCACCGACCTGGGGACCCAGTCCATGGAACGCAACTCGTCCAGAATGGCGCCCCGGATCCTGAATTCCGCATAGGTCTTGAACTTGATCTGCTTGGATGCATCGAACTTTTCGATGGCGTCGATGAGCCCGATTACACCCGCATTGATGAGGTCATTCAGGTCGATATGGGGTGGAAGTCTGATGGCGATGCGGCTGGCGATGTACTTGATCAAAGGCGAGAACTCGCTGATCACCTTCGACCGGACCTTCGGGTTGAGCTTCTGTTCTTCAGTAAGATCTGGAAACGCTATGTCCTGCATGGTACGACCCCTTCATCTGGTTGAGGAGCATCCTTCTGAGGAAAAACTGCAGATTGCCGTTCGACGAGGGTCGTGAGGTCTGTTCCATTCGGCTTACGATCCTCTTCAGGCGTTTTGAAGCCTCCCCTGCGGGATGAACCCCGACAAATGCCTTCTGTCCTTTGATGCACTCGGAGATATTCTTGTCCTCCGGAATGGACCCGAGTGTCTCAAGGACCACATCCCCTAAAAACCTATCACATACTAAACTCAACTGTCGTGCAACCTGATCTCCCTCCACTTTGGAGGAAACATTGTTCACGATGAGATCGAATCGCTTTATGCCGTAGTGTTTTCTCAGCACCTTGATCAGCGCGTACGCATCGGTGATGGAGGTCGGCTCGGAGGTGGCGACCACGATGACCCGCTGTGAGGCGGCATTGAAGTACATGACGTTGCGGGATATCCCGGCCCCCGTATCGATGATCATGTAGTCGATATCCTGATCGAAGTAGTCCAGCGAGTTCATCAGGCAGAGCTGCTGCTCATGAGTCAGGTCGGCAAGCTCCTGGATGCCGGACGATGCCGGAATGATCCTGATGCCCTCAGGCCCTTCAAGGATGATGTCTTCCAGGGCGCACTGCCCCGCGAGGACGTGCTGTATATTGTACTTCGGGGTCAGTCCCAGCATGACGTCGATATTGGCCAACCCGAGATCCGCGTCGAGCACGAGCACTTTTCTGCCGCGTGAAGCAAGAATGATGGACATGTTGACTACGATGCTCGTCTTGCCCACGCCGCCTTTCCCGGACGTCACGGAGAGAACGTGCGGGCAGGGAGGCGTTGTCCCCTCGAAGATTTTCCTCAATGTATGCGCTTGATCTTTCATGATATATCTCCGAGACTCCTCTGTATGATCCTTGACGAGGATGCTTCCTCGATGTCCTCCGGCACCTTCTGCCCGGTGGTGATGTACGAGATGGGAATCCGGTGGAGAAGGTTGTGGGTGATGATTGAGCCGGATTGGATCGCCTCGTCCGCCTTGGTGAAGATCATCCGGTGTATGCCGAGTTCCGAGAAGGTTCTGGTGACGGCGTCCATTTCGCTGTCCCTTGTCGCCACCGGCATGAGGAGGAATGTGCAGGGGTCGATCCCCTCGAGGTAGTCTTTGACCTGGGGGATGTAGTCTTTGCACAGCCCCGACCTGCCGACGGTGTCCACGAGAACGAGATCGAGAGAGTCCATCCTGCCGAGCGCGGCTCTGAACTCTGCGGCCGTGGCGACGGACATGAACGGGATGTTCAGTATCTTGGCATAGGTCCGTCCCTGGTCGATGGCGCCGATCCGGTACGTGTCGAGGGTGATGAGCCCCACCCTCTTCTTTCCGCTGAGGACTCCGCCGGCCGCGATCTTTGCGATGGTGGTGGTCTTGCCGACCCCGGTGGTGCCAAGAAAAACCCATATCCTGCTCGACGTCGGAGGGCTTGTCCTGACGATCTTATGCAGGAGGTCCTTCACGGCGTTTTCCCTTGCTCCTTCCCCGAGCCTGCTCAGAAGGACGTCGACGAGGTTGGGCCTGATCCCCCTGGCAAGAAGCTTTTTCCTCATGGGGCTGTTCTGGTGGAGCTTCATGCCCGAATGGGCGATGAGCTCCTTCATCATTTCCTTGAGCTCCGCGATATCGTTCGAAAGGTTCTGACCCGGCAGGCTGTGGGCCTCCGCAGACAGGTTTTCCGGCGTTTTTGCGGCGGACCTCACACCTCTGGGGCGAGGTCCGACCCTGCTCTCGTCATAATCCACGGCGGCCGTGACCTCGATCATGGGCCGGGCGGCCATGCCGAAGGTCTTGTCCGCGATCTCGCGCTTCGAGAGAATCACGGCATCCGAGCCCAGCTCGCTCTTGATCCGGGAGAGGATGTCCTTCATGGAGCCCGCGGTGTATGTCTTAACTTGCATCTACCCTTACCATCCCGAGATTTTTGATAGTGATATCCGGAGGTATCTCGTTGTGGGAGAGGACCACAAGGTCCGGCATGTACCGCTCGGTCAGCCGCTTGATATAGGATCTGCTGACAGGCGAAGTCAGCAGGATCGGAACCAGTCCCTGTTTGCCCACGTTATGCACCTCCTTGTTCAACGTCATCAGGATCTTTTGTGATTTCTCGGGTTCTAATGCAAGATACGAACCATGATCGGTATGCTGGATGGAATGCGAGATCATCCCGTCTACAGCGGGGTCCAGAGCCAGGACACGGATGGCGTTGTCCTGTATGTAGGGCTTGGAAATGATGCGCATGAGGGCCTGTCTGACATACTCCGTCAAAATGTCGGGATCCTTGGTCATGGCGCCGTAGTCGGCAAGAGTTTCCAGAATGGTCAGGACGTTCTTGACGGATACCTTTTCCTTGAGCAGATTCCTGAACACCCGCAGGACCACTCCAGCCGGGAGGGTGGAGGGGACAAGATCCTCCACCACCTTGGGATGGGATCTCGACACGGTGTCAAGGATGGATTGAAGCTCCTGCCGTCCGAGGAGCTCATGTGTGTTTGCCTTGATCGCTTCGGTGAGGTGGGTTGCGATGACCGTGGATGCGTCAACCACTGTCAACCCCGCCAGCTGGGCCCGCTCGCTGTCGGACTTCTTGATCCAGAGAGCGGGGAGGCCGAATGCCGGTTCCTTCACTGGAATGCCCGGGATGTCGATCTGCACGTTTTCCGGGTTCAGGAGCATGAGTCTGTCCGCCATGGCCTCCGAGCGGGCGATCTCCGATCCTTTGAGCATGAGTTTGTATTCGTTCGGTTTGAGATCCAGGTTGTCGCGGACATGGATGGGCGGCACGATGACTCCAAGGTCGCCGGCTACGGTCCGCCGCATGCCTTTGATGCGCGTCAAAAGTTCGCCGCCCTGAGACGAATCCACCAGGGGGATGAGGCCGTATCCGATCTCAAACTCCAGAATATCCATGGGCAACAGGGATTCCGGAGACACCTCCTCCTCCCTGGGCTCGGCTTCTTCCTTTATTTCCTCCTCTTTCCTGAATCTCAGGGACAGCCATCCGATTCCGCCCAAGAGCAGGGAAATGGCGAGGAACGAGACATGAGGCATGCCCGGGACCATTCCAAAGCAGAAGATGATCGCCGCGGCGGAGAGCAGGGCCATGGGCTGGAAGGACAGCTGCTCGGAGAGCTGCCTGCCGATGGATTTGTCCGCAGCCGACTGGGTGACTAGGATGCCTGCCGCGGACGAGATGATCAGCGCCGGGATCTGCGAGACCAGACCGTCGCCGATGGTCAGGGTAGTGTAGACGGTGAGCGCCTCGGAGAACGGCATTTTGTGCTGGAGGACTCCGATGATGATGCCGCCTATAATGTTTACGAAGGTGATGATGATGCCTGCTATGGCATCCCCCCGCACGAACTTCGTGGCTCCGTCCATGGCCCCGTAGAACTCGGCCTCCCGGCGTATGAGGTCGCGCCGCTCGCGTGCCTCCTGCTCGGTGATCATGCCCGCATTGAGGTCGGCGTCGATGGCCATCTGCTTGCCGGGCATGGCGTCCAAGGTGAACCGTGCGGTCACTTCGCCGATGCGCGTGGCGCCCTTGGTGATGACCACGAAGTTGATGATCACGAAAATGGCGAACACCACGAACCCGACCACGTAGCTTCCGCCGACCACGAACTGGCCGAATGTGTGGATCACTCTGCCCGCCGCCAGCTCGCCCTCGGAGCCGTTCAGCAGGATCAGCCTCGTCGATGCGATGTTGAGCGCCAGGCGGTAGAGGGTCACCACCAGAAGAAGCGACGGGAACACCGAGAAGTTCAGGGGATTGACGGTGTACATGCTCACCATCAGCGTGATGATGCCGATGGCGATGCTGAATGTGAGAAGAATGTCCAGGAGAAACGTGGGCAGCGGCACGAGCACGATGACCAAAACCACCATGACCCCGAAGGCCATGACGATATCACTGGCGACTTTCCGATCGAGATTGAATGGGAGCTCTATTTTCTGTGCCATTTACCTGATGCCCGCCTTGAGTCTGTAGACATATGCAAGAATCTCAGCCACCGCCTTGTACCACTCCTCCGGTATCACATCACCGATTTCCACGGTTTTATACAAAGCCTGTGCCAAGGGCTTGTCCTCCACTACGGGTATGCCGCCGGCACGCGCGATCTCCCTGATCTTTTCCGCCAGGTGGCCGGCGCCTTTCGCCAGCACTACGGGAGCCACCATCTTGCCCCGCTCGTATTTGAGAGCCACAGCCAGATGAGTGGGGTTGGTGATGACCACATCGGCCTTGGGCACCTCTTTCATCATCCTGCGGCGGGCCATGTGCATCTGGATGGAGCGGATCCTGCTCCTGATCATGGGATCCCCTTCATGCTGCTTGTACTCCTCCTTCACCTCCTGCTTGGTCATCATGAGATCCCGGGTGTGCTGCCAGCGCTGGAATGCGTAGTCGGCCACCGCAACCATGATGAAAATCCAGAGAAAATCCCAGAGAAGGTGCATGGAAGACTGAAAAAATGTCAATACTATGACAGGAAGGTCGCAATCGATGAGCGGCGGGAAAATCGGAACCTCACGGCGGATGGCCCGGTAGGCCACCCAGGAGATCACGATGAGGATGATGATAGTTTTAACCAATAATTCCAAGCTCTTCAAAGAAAAAAACTTATTTTTGAATCCTGTCACGGGGTTGAGCTTGGAGAATTTCGGAACGATGGGCTCGCCGCTGAATACGAATCCGAACTGAAGGATATTTGACGCTATTCCGATGGCCAGGAAAATGACGAGGATGGGTAGTACCAGAATCCCGAGATGGATCACCGCCTGGTGAAAGATGGCCACCAGCGAGTCCAGAGATCCGTCCCATGCCGATGCGTTGCCGATGTAGAAGCTCATGACCTTCCCGAGCTTTTCCGCAACCGACGGTATATAGAAGTAGAAGGAGATCACCGTGCCCAGAAACAGGAAGCAGGTAGAAACCTCAGTGCTTTTGCATACTTGACCCTTATCTCTGGCGTCCTGTATCCGTTTTCCGCTCGGTTGTTCCGATCGTTCCTGGCCGTTCTCGTTCTCTTTTGCCATGGAGATGAATTTTGCGAAAACCGTACCAGGAAAATTGCCGGGCCTTTTTTCCTGCACGAAGCATTCATATCGAGGGAGGGTAGAGTGAGAGGGAGACGGGTTATGAACAATTACCGGCCGAAATGGTGGCGATCGAAGGTATTGTCTGGTATAAGGAGGAAAGAGCGTATATGTGAGGCAGCTTCAAAAGAAGTGTATGGAAGTGTATCGGAAAATTGTTATTGTATAGTGTAAAAGCGGTTGAGCAATGAGAAGGTGGATGGTTCAATACAAGAACCACAGGAGGAGGAATCAGTGAACGATCTGAGAAGTATTCGGAAGTCAAAGGGATTGACCATGGAACAGCTGGCCAATCTGAGTGGAGTTTCGTCGAAAACCATCTCGCTCTACGAACACACGCCACCCAGGAGGCCGAGCAGGAAGGTGGTGGATAAGCTATCGAAGACCCTGGAGATCTCTCCCGACAAGCTGCTCGGGGCCATCGGGTCGAAGGGCAGAGCACAGGCGGGTGCAGGGCAGGAGAAATTTGAAGAGGCCATTGAACTCAGTGATGCACATGTAGTAAGAATTCTCGGACTGATTGAAAAAGAGGTTGCCGAGCTGCAGCACCTGCTGGTCGAGTCCGCCTCTCTGGCAGGAGAGCATCCTGTTCTGTCACGGAGCGTCGAATATCTTGCTAACGATATCGACATCCTCAACGAGATCAGGCAGAAGCTCACATAGTCCGAATCATGGGTAAGACATACTGCGAGGTGGGAGCAGCAGTCCCGGATATGAGATGATTGTCCTCCAGGATGTGTCAAAACTCTACCACGACAATATGCATGCCCTGCGTAATGTCACCTTTCATATCGAGAAAGGTGAATGTTGCTTTATCCTCGGCCCTTCAGGGGCCGGGAAGACCACTCTGCTCAAGATTCTCTATGCAATGGAGCGCCCGACGAGCGGGCAGCTCTCTCTCTTCGAGAGGAATACCGAGAAGCTGGGCTTTCACGACATACAGGCTCTGAGGCGGCATATGGGCTTCATCTTCCAGGATTACCGGCTCATCGACGACTGGAGCGTTTACGACAATGCGGCCGTCATACTCCAGATCCTCGGCAAATCTTCAGGTTATATCCACAGCCGCGTATGGCAGATGCTCAAATGGGTTGGTCTTCAGCACAAGGTGTACGACCGCGCGGGAGATCTCTCGGGCGGGGAGAAGCAGCGGCTCGCCATTGTCAGGGCCATTATTCACGATCCCGACATCCTCCTGGCGGACGAGCCGGTCGGAAGCCTCGACGACGCTACGGCACGGTATGTGATGAACATGTTCCACCGTCTCCATCGCAAAGGAACAACGCTCGTCATTGCAAGCCACCGGGAGGATCCGTTCATCGATTTCGCCCGGGTGATAGCCTTGGACAGAGGCAGGCTCGTAGGCGGGTGAGGCAGGCCCATGATCAGGCTGTTCTACATTCTCAAGCTGCTGGGGAGGGGGTTCTCAAGGCGTCCGTGGGGCGGTTTCATCACGCTGGTCGCCTGCTGGTTTGCGGTATGCCAGCTGATCATGGTCTTTCATGCCGTTTCCTTCACCGGCCGGGCAAAGACGGTCCGCGGCACCACGAGCACCATCATGGCGTATCTCGCAGGCCGGCCCGACGAGGTCGCCATCGGCTCGGTCCGGGAGCGGATAGCGGCCATGAGCGAGGTCGCGTCCGTCGAGTTCGTCCCCAGGGGCTCGGGCCTTGTCCGCCTGAAGCAGTGGCTCGGTCCGGAGGATTCTCTGGTGAAGGATATCGATCCCGACATTCTTCCCGATGCCTTTGAGATCGGTCTCAAGCCCGAGCACACAGGCTCCATCGAAGATGTGGCCGCTCGGATCGGTACGATCAGCGAAGTCGAAGATGTCCGTTATGACCGGGGCATCCTCGGCTCCATCGCCGAAGCGTATTACATGGTTCTCATTTCGGGCATGGTCCTGGCGCTGATCGTGGTCTTGTCTCTTTCCCTGGTTGTTTTTCTGTCCATTCGCGTCGGTATGATCTCGAGGCGCCGTGAGATGGAGGTGCTCCATCTTCTGGGGGCGGGCAGATTTTTTCTCTGTGCGCCGTACTTCATGGAGGCTTTCGTCTATGGTGTCGGAGGTGCTGTCCTGGCACTTCTTGCCATGGAAGGGGCGCTCGCCTTTCTCGTTGCCGAAGCGCCGGTTCTGGGCAGTCTCCTCACCCCCTTGCATACCCATCAGATGATCTTCGTGGTCGCCCTGCCCGGTTTTTTAAGTCTGCTGGCGGCGCATCTGGCAATCAAACGGAGCATCGATGAATAGGGCGGCTCTTGCGCTCCTGTTCTTCCTGTTTTCTTCTTGGAGCTTACATGCCGACGATGCGTCTCTCAAGCTCGAGGAGCTGACCAGGAAGGCCAAGGAGTTGGAGGGGACATATCTCTCGGAGGAGAAGAAGCTCAAGTCCATCGACGCGGAGGTCCAGAGGATGCAGAAGAGGATCAGCCGGGTGAAAGAAAACATCATGAGCAAGCAGGCCCAGATCTCCATCCTCGACAAGGAACTGGCGGCCTATGAGGCAAACCTGGCGACAGCGGAGAAAGGAATGCGCCACCAGTGGGTCATGCTGTACAAAGGAGCATCGCTCGATATGATCAATGCATACTGCGGGCACGAGCGATATTCCGGATATGTCAATGCAGTGATCCGTCATCGCGTCCGGACTGTGCGGGAATATCAGCGGCTGAAAGAAGAGCGTGAGGCGACCAGGG
Organism: Syntrophaceae bacterium UBA1062; assembly: GCA_002316295.1. Classification (GTDB taxonomy): domain Bacteria; phylum Desulfobacterota; class Desulfomonilia; order UBA1062; family UBA1062; genus Phosphitivorax. Next base: position 12,583 of record DCDF01000014.1, read on the forward strand.
CAAAGGCGAAGGAGCTGACCGAGCTTTTGAGGCAGGACCTTGCCGAGCTCCAGAAGACGGTCGACGAGCTGGCTGCCCAGCGGACACAAAAGATCCGACTGGTATCATCACTGAAAGGGCAGTCAAAAAAATATCAGGACCAGATACAGAGCCTCCTGGAGGAGATCCAGAAGGGGGCGGGAGAGATCCTGGAAGCGGGAGCCGACTTCCTGAAACACAAAGGGAAGCTCCCGTGGCCGGTGAAGGGAAAGGTGGTGAGGAAGTTCGGACCCTTCACTCTGCAGGGCGTACCCCAGCGGTCCCAGGGGCTGGACATCGAGACTCAGGAAGGCAACCCGGTGAAGAGCGTCCATCAGGGGAAGGTCGTGTATTTCAACTGGATGGGCGGCTACGGCAACACGCTTATCCTGGATCACGGTGAAGGATATTATTCCGTCTACGGCCATCTTCAGGAAGCCCTGAAGGCGGTGGGAGATACAGTCTCCCCTCAGGAGACGATCGGCCGTGTGGGCTTGAGCGGTGATGTGCTGAGGCCCACGCTGCATTTCGAGATACGCTCCCACGGAAAGGCGCAGGATCCATATGCATGGCTGTCGAGGCAATAGTATATTTAACCGATGTATGATATAGACGCTCCATGAAGTCGAATATTCTGTGGGAGAATTTATGAAAATTCGGAAAATGTTCATTCTCGGCGGGGTCGCCGGTTTTCTTGTCATTGCCTTTGCAGGGGTGAACTTCACGAAAGTGCTCAGAGCGGAAATATCCGGGGTCTATCCTCAGCTCGAGAAGTTCACCGATTGCCTGGGTATTATAGAAAAGAGCTACGTGGAGGATGTACCGCCCGAGAAGCTCATCGAGGGGGCCATCAAGGGGATGGTTTCCGTCCTGGATCCTCATTCGGCGTATCTTACCAAGGAAGGCTACAAGGAGATGCAGATCAGCACGACCGGGTCATTCGGAGGGCTCGGAATAGAGATAGGCGTCCGCGACGAGGTGCTCACCGTCATTACCCCGATCGACGGGACTCCGGCCTTCCGTGCCGGAGTGCTTCCCGGCGACAAGATCATCAAGATCGACGGGAAGCAGACCGCCGACATGAGCCTCGAAGATGCCGTGAAGCTTTTGAGAGGCCCGAAAGGCACCGATGTGACCATCACCATTCTCAGGGGCAACCAGGAAAATCCCATGGACATGACCATCACCCGCGCCATCATCCATATCGAGAGCGTTAAATCGGAGATGCTCGAGCCAGGATACGGGTATATCAAGGTAAGGAATTTCCAGGTGGATACCGCTGACGACATTCGCAGCTCGCTCGAGGAAATGGGTCCTCTGAAAGGGCTCATCCTGGATCTGAGATACAACCCGGGAGGGCTGCTCGATCAGGCGGTTTCCGTGAGCGACATCTTTCTCGGCAGCGGCCTGATTGTCTATACCGACGGGAGAAGGCCCGAGGAGAAGACGGAGTACCGAGCCCGCAAGGAAGGATCGTTCGAGGGCTTTCCCATGATCGTGCTGATCAACGGCGGCAGTGCGAGCGCCGCGGAAATAGTGTCCGGAGCGCTGCAGGATAACAAGCGCGCCATCGTCGTGGGGGTGAAGAGCTTCGGCAAGGCGTCGGTTCAGAGTATCCGGCCCCTGAGCGACGGATCGGCGCTGAAGCTCACGGTAGCCCGGTATTACACTCCCTCGGGGAGGTCCATACAGGCAACCGGCATCGAGCCGGACATCTGGGTGGACCAGAGGACACCGGAAGCAGATGTCGAAGAGGTGAAAACGCAGACCTTCCTCCGCGAGAAGGACCTCAAGGATCATCTCGCACCGGGCAACGAGGGAAAGAGCGGCCGGACAGGCGAGTACACACCCAGATCCATACTGGACAACGACTACCAGCTCAAGTACGGGCTTGATCTTCTCAAGTCCTGGGAGGTTTTCCACTGGGCCAGAAAGGCAGCATGAAAAGACGCAGCGCCAGGCTGAAAAACCGGAAAGACATCACCATAATCATCGCCGTCGTCCTCGCCGTGCTCGCGGGAGCGGCCTTTCTGATCGTGGTGTCTCAGGACCGCGATGACGGGCCGGGCCAGCCTCTTCTGTCCATCGAGGAGTGCGGCTCCCCCGAACTCCTCATCAAGGGCTGCCTCTTCGATCTCGGTATCGACAGGAAAGATGTCCGGTTTTCCGAGAACAAGGTCAACGTAGCTCCGCGCAGAGCTCTTTCTCTCAAGAGGATCGAACGGGCCTTTGCACCGATCAGGGATGTGGGCGAGCTCCATATCGAGAACGCAGGGCATGTGCGGATCATCGTCAACAGGGAGGAGTGGAACGTCTACTTCTCCGGGGTCCCAGGCCGGCAGGCCAGATGCGCCATCATTGTCGACGACATCGGGCTGAACCTGAAATTTGCAAAGGATTTTTCCACCATAGACGCGGACCTCACCTTCTCCGTCCTCCCGGATAGGCCATTTTCCGTAAAAGCGGCGCGGTTTCTCCACGGAAAAGGAAAGGAGATCCTGCTTCACCTACCCATGGAGGGCAATGGAAAGGATCCGGGCAAAGGGGCGATCTACTGGAATATGCCCCGCGCGGAGATCCGCTCGGTTCTCAGGCAGGATCTGAGAAGCGTGCCTCATGTGAAAGGCGTGAACAACCACATGGGCTCTCTGATAACGCCGGATAAAGATATCATGCGTATCGTGCTGAGGGATATCAGGGACCAGGGGCTGTTCTTCGTCGATAGCCTGACGACCTCCAGGTCGGTCTGCCGGGCCGTGGCTCAAGAGGTCGAGATTCCCTTTATTGCCCGGGATGTTTTTCTCGACAACGAGCGCACCGATTCCTATATCACGGCCCAGATAAACAAGCTTGTTGAGATCTCACTTCTGTATTCCGATGCGGTCGCCATCTGCCATCCCTATCCGGAGACCTTTGCCGTGCTGGCGCGGGAGGCCCCGAAGATCAGAGGGAGGGGGGTGAATATCGTTAGGGTCTCCGAGCTGATCCACAAACAGGGAAGCGCTCCATGACAGATGCAGGAGGAGGCCCGGCGTCGATTGACTCGACCCGTGCTTTGGACTATACATTACAGGTGGAGCAGACCCAATGAAGCAGTGGTTCGTGGTCCAGACAAATCCCAAGGAAGACGATGTCGCCTGCATGGTCCTCAGGCAGCAGGGCATCGGAATCTACCAGCCGTTCATGGAGAAATACGTCTTTCACGCCCGAAAGAAGATCCTCAAGAAGTATCCGCTGTTTCCCAACTATATCTTTGTCAATATCCCGCCTGTGGAAGAAGAATACCACAAGATCAGGTGGTGCCGGGGAGTGAGGAGGATCCTGCTGGACAATTACCAGCCCGTGCCGATCGACGACGAATTCATCCGGGGCCTGTGCACCCTGGAGGACAAGACATCCGGCACCATCAAGAAGCCCGTGTCCTTCGCTCCGGGGGATATTGTCCGGATAAAGTCCGGCCCCATGAAGGACCTTTACGGCGTGTTCGAGGCGTGGGGGTCGGATGAGGGGCGGGTGCGAATTCTCATCGAGATGGTGAGCAACCGGGCCAAGGTCGTCATGCACGCCTCTCTCATAGAAAAGGCGTAAACGCTGAGAAGGAGAGTTTCATACACAATATTTACGGTAACTCGAAATCGCTGAAGGCATCGGAAATCAGGGCCCTTGAGCGCCTCTACCGGAGAAGGGTCCCGCCCCAGTCAGTCATCACTCAGGAATTCGCATTAGAAATATCCAGGCTTTCCCGGGAAATCGGCATCCAGATAGGTCTTCTTCTCAGCCGGCAGGGCACCGTGGAGTATGTGATTGCGGGAACAGCGGGAGGCATATCCATCCCCAAGCTGGAAAGAAAGCGCACCCACCCCGGGAGGCTCCAAGGCCTGAGGCTCATCCATACGCGCCTGGACCGCGGCGGTCTCACCTTCGAAGACCTCACCGATCTCGCCAAGCTGAGGCTTGACATGATCTACGCCATCGAGGTCAGGGACAGCGGGGAGCCCGGCGACGCTCATGGCGCGCATCTTCTTCCCGCCGGCGACGATGCGCCCGTATGGGCCACTCTCGATCCCACGCCCACCTACCGCCTCGATCTGCCCTTCGACGAGTTCATCACGGCGCTCGAGGGCGAGATCACCCGCAAACAGAGGGCCCTGAGCCGCGGAGCTGGAGAAGACCGCGCGATTCTCGTGTCGGTGGTGCCGTCGATGAACGAGAACGCGAAGATTGCAATCTCCGAGTTTCAGTCTCTGGCCGCCTCGGCCGGGATCACGGTGATGGAAACCATCGTCCAGAGGCGTGAGAAGCCCGATCCCAAATATATCGTTGGAAAGGGAAAGGTTTCCGAAATCAGCATCAAGGCCCTTGCGCTGGACGCCGACCTGCTCGTCTTCGACCATGAGCTCTCGCCCTCCCAGGCCCGCTCAATATCCGAGGTCTCCGACTTGCGGGTCATCGACAGGACCCAGCTGATTCTGGACATCTTCGCACGCAGGGCCAAGACAAAGGAGGGTAAGATACAGGTGGAGCTTGCCCAGCTCCGCTACAACATGCCCAGGCTGGTGGGGAAGAACCCTTCCTTGAGCCGGCTCGCAGGCGGCATCGGAACCAGGGGGCCGGGCGAATCGAAGCTCGAAGTGGACAGGAGAAAGGCGAAAGACCGGATGACCAGGCTCGAGCGAGAGGCCGAGGCGATCAGCCGGAAGCGGAGGCTCACCCGGTCGAGGAGAGCCAGGGGCGAAGTCCCGGTGATCTCCATCATCGGCTACACGAACACCGGGAAGTCCACTCTGCTCAACACCCTGACCAGGAGCCATGTGCTCACGGCGGACATTCCGTTCGCCACGCTCGATCCGTCGAGCAAGCGCCTGAGGTTTCCCCGGGACGTGGAGGTGATCATCACCGATACCGTGGGCTTCATCCGCGACCTCCCGAACGATCTGCGGGCCGCATTTATGGCGACGCTCGAAGAGCTCAAGGAGGCGAATCTGCTGCTGGAGGTCATCGATTTGTCCGATCCCCATCTCGAGTACCGGATGCAGGCGGTGGACGACATACTGAAGCAGCTGAACCTTCAAGACAAACCGAGGCTGAAGGTGTTCAACAAGGCCGATCGATGTATGCCGGAATTCGCCGAGGACATCGTACGCCGCTTCGGCGGGGTGGCTGTATCCGCGCTCGACAGGTCGACACTGAGGCCGCTGATCGAAAAAATGGAGTCGTTCTTCCTGGACAGGGATATCGCCAGGTGACTTCCCGGGAAACCCCCGGCGTGAAAATCGGAATATGAGCCATTTCCACGCAGTCCTGGGGTCACATCCAGGGGTCAGGTCTCAACATATGACATTTTTCTGGCTTGGCAGGCCTGGCACTTACCTGGGATAATGTCATATGTTGAGACCTGACCCCTCCCCTGTT